>JADJWE010000001.1:912903-1217204 GCA_016716525.1 Candidatus Flexicrinis affinis | reverse complement strand
CGTTCGCACTCAAACCCTTAACCTAAGCTATGTGGGATGATACAGCCGCCTCCGACCGAAATACAACGGTGAGCGTGTTACCGTCACTTGCCCCAAATCCGAGGGATTGACGCCTGCGACGGCCCCGTGCTACAGTGATCACACATCGCAATACCCATAACAGCACCGATTGGGAAGAGTAGTTCGCGACCCCGCGCAGAGAGCGCCCGCCTTGGCTGAAAGCGGCCGCCGATCCGGTTCGAACGAACGTCACCCATGAGCTGCGCGGCAGAAGCGACTCGCGTCGTGGGTAAGCCGCGCCGGGCCAGCCCGTTACAGCGTTCGAGTGCCGTGTCTTCCCGACACGGAATCAAGGTGGTACCGCGGAGCTTGCGCCTTTCGCCCTTGTGTGGTGAATGGCGCTTTTTGTTTTCTGGAGTACGCGATGCAGCGGACCAACGACACAAACGCGTTCTACGACTCGATCGCCGAGCACTATCCCCTGTTCTACAGAGATTGGGAAGCCCAGCTCGACCGCGAGGGCTTGTCACTGCGCGCGATCTTCCGCAACAAGGGCGTCGAGCGCGTGCTCGACGCCGCCTGCGGCGCGGGCACACAGTCCGTCGCGCTGGCTAAGCTGGGCTTCGATGTCGTGGCGTGCGACCCGAGCGCAGGCATGCTGCGCAAAGCCAGCGAAATCGCTGAACAATACGGCGTGCTGGAGAAGATCCAGTTCGAGCGGATCGACTTCTTGCACTTGCAGGAGATCGTCAGCGGCCCGTTCGACGCGATCGTGTGCAAGGGCAACAGCCTGCCTCATCTGCTCGAGGACGAGGAGATCGAGACGACCCTAATGATCTTCCACGAGCTGCTGCGTCCCGGCGGCGTGCTCGTCATCGGAATGCGCGACTTCGCCCCGTTCATGGAGGATCGGCCCCAGTTCATCCCCGGTTTCGTACACGAAAACGACGATGGAAGCGAGTTCATCACGTTCGACATTTGGGAATGGCACGATGGTCCGCCGGTACTGGCGACGCAAAACCTGTTCATCGTACAGGGCAGCGAGCGCCCCGGCTACACGACGGTAAAGCGGCGAGTACGCTACCGCCCGCTGTCGACCGACGAGGTCAAGGTCGTCCTGCTCGAGCAGGGCTTTTCCGACATCACCGACGAACCCGACCGTTCCGAGCGGGTGCTCGTCGCACGCAAGCCGTTATCCGCGAGCCGCTAGAGAGTCAGGAGCACACACATGCCCGAACCCATGCCCAAAAACTTCGACTTTGCCGAGGCCGAACAGCGCATCTACGAGCGCTGGGAGCGCGAAGGCTGGTTCAAGCCGGAAGTTGCCGGACCAGACGCCGAGCCATTTGTCATTTCGATGCCGCCGCCCAACATTACCGGAGCGCTGCATATCGGTCACGCCTTGTTCGCGTCGCTCGAAGACCTTATGATCCGCTATGAGCGTATGCGCGGCAAAGCCGCCCTATGGGTGCCCGGCACCGACCACGCCAGCATCGCCACCCATCTGGTGGTCGAGCGGCTTCTCGAGGCCGAAGGCACTTCACGTCACGACATCGGCCGCGAGGCCTTCATCGAGCGGACTTGGCAGTGGAAGCGCGAGGCTGGCGGCACCATCACGCGACAGCTCCGCCGCCTTGCCGCGTCGTGCGACTGGTCGCGCGAACGGTTCACGCTCGACGAAGGGTTGTCGAGCGCGGTGAACGACGTGTTCATCCGCCTGCACGAGCAGGGGCTTATTTACCGCGGCCCGCGCCTCGTCAACTGGTCGCCGGGCTTGCAGACGGCCGTCTCCGACGTCGAGGTGGAGCGCGAGGAAGAGGCCGGCAAGCTGTACTTCTTCAAATACCCGATTGACGGGGGTGATTTCCTGCCAGTCGCTACGACCCGTCCTGAGACCATCCTGGGCGATACCGCCGTGTGCGTGCATCCCGAGGACGATCGATACCGTCACCTGATCGGCAAGACCGCGCGCGTTCCTGTCTTGAACCGACCAATCCCGGTCATTGCGGACGAGTATGTCGACCGCGAATTCGGCACCGGCGCGCTTAAGATCACGCCTGCGCACGACTTCAACGACTATGAAATTGGTCAGCGGCACGGCCTTGCACTGGTCAACGTGATGAACAAGGATGCCACCATCAACGAGAACGGCGGCAAGTACGCCGGTCTGGATCGCTTCGATGCGCGCAAGGCTATATGGGCTGATATGGAGGCCGCCGGCCTGACGATCGAGGTCAAAGAGCACACGATGGTCGTGCCACGCAGCCAACGCGGCGGCGAAGTGATCGAACCGCTGCTGTCCGAGCAGTGGTGGGTGCGCATGAAGCCGCTGGCCGACAAGGCGCTCGACGCCGTGCGCACGGGCAAGATCCGCTTCGTGCCCGAACGCTTCGAGAAGGTGTTCTTCCACTGGCTCGAGAATATCGAGGACTGGTGCATCAGCCGCCAACTGTGGTGGGGGCATCGGATTCCGGCGTGGCATGGGCCGAACGGCGAGATTCACGTTGGCAAGACCGCACCCGCTGGAGATGGCTGGACGCCGGACAACGACGTGCTCGACACGTGGTTCAGCAGCGGCTTGTGGCCGTTTAGCACGCTGGGCTGGCCAGAGCAAACTGACGATCTGAAGCGCTTCTACCCAACGCACGTCATGGAGACCGGGCACGACATCCTGTTCTTCTGGGTGGCGCGCATGATCATGTTCGGGCTGTGGTTCACCGATCAGGCTCCGTTCCACACGGTGTACCTGCATGGCCTCGTCCGCGACAAATTCGGCCGCAAGATTAGCAAGACGCTTGGCAACGTCGTCGATCCGCTCGACATTATGGATAAGTACGGCACCGACCCGCTGCGCCTGACGCTGATCACCAGCGGCACGCCCGGCAACGATGTCAACCTCGATGTCGACCGTGTCGAGAGCGAGTGGAAGTTCGTCAATAAGCTGTGGCAGATGACCAACTTCGTCACGTCCGCGCTGCCGGATGGATTCACGCCCTCACTGCCCGCATTGGGCGAATTGGATGTGCCATCGCGGTGGATACTCAGCCGCCTGAATAGGCTGATCGACAGTGTGCAGCACCTGTTCGACATCTACCAGTTCGGTGAGGCAGGGCGCCAGATCCGGGCGTTCCTGTGGGACGAGTTCGCGGATTGGTACATCGAGGCGAGCAAGAATGCGCTGTATGGCGAGGATACCGCGGCACGCGACCGGACGTTGAACGTGCTGTTCCACGTTCTGGAAGCCAGTCTGCGCCTGCTGCACCCGTTCATGCCGTACGTGACCGAGGAAATCTGGAGTTATCTGCCGGCTCGCAGCGGGCTGATCATCGTCGCGCCGTGGCCGACGCTGGACACATCTCGCGTCGATGACCGAGCTGAAGCGGATATGAACGTGCTGATCGAGATGATCCGCAGTGTGCGACTCGTGCGGTCCGAATACGGCGTCGAGCCAAGCAAGAAGGTGACGGCGGCGATCAATCCGGGCAGCCATCGCGCCAATATCGAGACGCATGCGTTCCTATTCGCCCGGCTGTGCAACGTGCCGGCGGTGACGTTCGTCTCAGCCGCGCCAGAAGACTCGGCATCGGTCGTGGTTAGCGACGCTGTGCTCTATCTGCCGATGGCCGGCCTGATCGATTACGCGGCAGAGATCGAACGTCTCGAGAAAGAACAAACAGCGCTGGCGGCGCGCATCGCCAAGAGCGAGTCGATGCTGGCCAACGAGGGCTTTACCAGCCGTGCGCGGCCTGAAGTCGTCCAACGCGAGCGCGACTCGCTTGCGGAGATGTCGGCATCATTTGCCAAGAATGCGGAACGGCTCTCGGAGCTCAAGGCGAAGGCCTAGTGCCGAGTTGCGACCGCAACTAAACGGGGCGGATCACCAGTGGTCCGCCCCGTTTATTATCTCCGAGCCACCCGCGCGGCCTAGTGCCTGAAGTGTCGTACACCCGTGAAGACCATCGCGATATTGTAGCGGTTCGCCGCCTCGATGACTTCGGCGTCGCGGATGCTCCCGCCCGGCTGAACCACCGCCGTGACTCCGACCTCGGCGACGGCCTCCAGGCCATCAGCGAACGGGATCAGGCCATCCGACGCCATGACCGCGCCTTTCGCGCGCTCGCCTGCCTTCGTCACCGCCAATCGCGCGGCGTCCACTCGGCTCGTCACGCCGCCGCCAATGCCGTATGTCGCATCCTTGCCTGCAATGACGATCGCGTTGCTCTTGACGTGCTGCATCGCCTTCCACGCGAACTTCATTGCGGCCAGTTCGTCCTCGGTCGGCGGTCGATTCGTGACCACCTTCATCTGCGTGCCGTCCGGGTCGCCGATATCCGCGTGCTGTACGAGGTAACCACGATGCACCGACCGGATCTCGAGGTCGATACCGCTGTAAGGGATCGGGATCTGCATAAGGCGACAGTTCTTGCGTTTGGACGACAGTATCGTTAGCGCTCCTTGCGAAAACGAGGGCGCGGCAAGGTCGTCGATGAGCAGGGATCCAAGCGAATCAACGAACGCTTCGTCCACCTCGCGGTTTACAGCCATGGCGCAGCCGAATGCCGACAGCGGATCGGACGCCAGCGCCTTCGGAAACGCCTCGGCAATGGTCTGCCCTACGGCGATTCCGCACGGAGTCAAGTGCTTCACGATCACGACCGCTGGCTCATCGAAACTGGAAGCCGCGCGCCACGCAGCGTCAACGTCGAGAATGTTGGTGTAGCTGAGCGCCTTTCCGCTGAGCAGGATGCCTCCCAATGGCCCCTCCCCTTCGGATGTGCTGTAATACGCCGCGGACTGGTGCGGATTCTCGCCGTAACGCAGGGTTTCCACCTTGTGAACGGCGATCGAGAGCTGGTCGGGGAGAGGCTGGTCCTCGGTCACTACGGGCGCTGCCGCGCGGGCCAAGTACGCGTGAATCGCCGTATCGTAATCCCGCGTGTGAGAAAACGCCTTGACCGCTAGCTCGCGGCGCATCGGCATATCGACCTCACCGGCGGCGCGCAGTGCGGCCAGCACGCGCGGGTAGTCGAATGGGTCGCATACCGTGACCACGTTGAAGAAGTTCTTGGCCCCTGCACGTATGAGCGTCACGCCACCGATGTCGATTTGCTCGACGGCGTCAGGAAGCGTTACCCCGGACCGCGCGACCGTTTGGCTAAACGGGTACAGGTTACAAACAACCATGTTGATCGGTGCGTAGCCATGCGCCTGCAGCTCTGCCCTGTCGCTATCACGATCGCGCGCCAAGAGGCCGGCGTGGATCGCGGGATGCAGCGTCTTGACGCGCCCGCCGAGCATCTCGGGCTCGCCTGTCAACTGCTCCACGGGCGTAGTGCGCAAACCGGCAGCGACCAGTTCCTTTTCGGTACCGCCGCTGGCGACCAGATCCCAGCCCATCTCGTGCAGCCCGGCCGCGAATGGCACGAGGTCAGTCTTGTCGTACACACTAAGGAGTGCGCGGGGCATTTCACCATCTCGTTCTGTGCAATTCTCGAATTCAGGCGATGATTATAACGCCCCAATAGTTGGTGAGAACATCTGCCGAACGGCCCGGACTTATTGTGACGAAGTTCACAATCTGATACGATGGGGTAATCGAGGGAATAGGAGGCGTCCGATGAAAACGCAGCGCACGCGAGTTGTCATCGTAGGTGCAGGCTTTGCCGGTTTGAACGTCGCGAAAGGGCTCCGCAAAGCCCCGGTCGATATCTTGCTCGTCGACCGTAACAACTACCACACGTTCACCCCCCTGCTGTATCAGGTTGCAACCTGCGGGCTCGATCCCAGCGACATCGCGTATCCGGTCCGTGGCATCCTGCGCAGCCAATCGAACTTGCGATTCCTGCTAGGAACCGTCAGTGCGATCGATACAAACGCGAAGACAGTCACTATGACTGCACACGACGGCAGTGTGATCGAACCGTACGACCATCTGGTGTTGGCCGCTGGGACCGTAACCAGCTACTTCGGGAATGCTGAAATCGGACGGTTCAGCTTCGACATCAAGACGCTCGAAGGCAGCCTTGAACTCCGCAACCATGTGCTGCGACAGTTCGAGGCAGCCGCGTGGACGGACGATCCACAGGCACGTCGTGCGATGACGACCATGGTCGTTGTGGGCGGGGGTGCGACCGGCATTGAAACAGCGGGTTCGCTGTTCGAGCTGTACAACTTCGTGTTTAAGCGCGAGTATCCGCAGATCGCCGACCTAGAACCAAAGGTTGTCTTGATCGAGGCGACCGACAGGCTATTGGCTCCTTATCCCGAACGACTCCGCGCGGCGGCTGTCCGCCAGCTCGAGTCGCTCGGTGTCGACGTGCGGCTCGGCGTGAAGGTCATGCACGCGAGACCCGGTGCGGTGTCCCTGTCTGACGGCACGACCATCGAAACCCACACGCTGGTCTGGGCGGCTGGTATCGAGGGATCGCCGCTTGCGCGCAGCCTCGGCGTCTCACTCGAGCGGGGCGGGCGGATTCCGGTCAACGGAGACTTGACGGCTGTCGGACTCGAAGGGGTATACGTCATCGGAGATATGGCGTATCTTGTCGATCCCGCGACCGGCCAGCCGCACCCGCAGGTAATTCCGGTTGCGATCCAGATGGCGAAGATCGCCGCGGCCAACATCGTCGCGGCGCTAGAAGGACGCGAAGCCAAGTCGTTCGTCTACTTCGACAAAGGCATGATGGCGACAATCGGGCGCAGCCGGGCCGTCGCGTGGCCGTTCAATCGCGTTCAACTCACGGGCTACATCGCATGGCTGACGTGGCTGATGCTGCACTTGCTGTGGTTGCTGGGTTTCCGCAACCGCCTCAGCGTGCTGCTAAACTGGGTATGGTCGTATTTCACATACGATCGCAGCGTCAAGATCATCGTCAACCCGGCTGCGCGACGGCGCCCCGCGGAACCTGCCGTGGAAGACCCCGTTGCCCGCTAACACCAAACGAACCGGCCCGATCTGCATGGATCGGGCCGGTTCGTTCGCAGTAGTAAACTAAGCGCGCTCGATGAGCGAGTGTCCCGTCATCTCAGCGGGCTGCGGCACGCCCATCAGATCGAGCACGGTCGGCGCAACGTCGCACAGCGCCCCGCGTGGACGCAGCTTGGTGTACCCTTCGCCAATAACGAACAGCGATACCGGATTGGTCGTGTGGTAAGTATGAGGCTGGCCTGTCATTTCCTCAATCATGCGCTCGCAGTTGCCATGATCCGCCGTGACGATTGCGACCCCGCCGGCAGCATTCCAGGCGGCGACGATCTTTCCGGCACATTCGTCGACCGTCTCTACCGCCTTGATGGCCGCAGATAGATCGCCGGTATGCCCGACCATGTCCGGGTTGGCGTAGTTGATCAGGATGAAGTCATCAATTCCGGCATTGATGCGCTCCAGCGTGGCTTCGGTCAGCTCGTAGGCGCTCATCTCTGGCTTGAGGTCGTATGTGGCAACTTTTGGCGAGGGGATAATCCGCCGGTCTTCTCCCGGCCACGGATCTTCGCGCCGGCCGTTGAAGAAGAACGTGACGTGCGGATACTTCTCGGTTTCAGCACTGTGATACTGGCGCAGCCCCGACGCGCTCAACACCTCGGCCAGCGTGTTGACGAGGCTGTCCTTGCCGAATACGACCGCGACCGGAAGGTCGTCCATGTACTCGGTGAACGTCACTACATGCAGGCCGTTCACAGCAGCGCCCGGGAACGAAATGCGTTCCGGAACGACAAGTGCCTGAACAATCTGCCGCATACGGTCGGCGCGGAAATTGAAGCAGATCACGCTGTCGCCCGGCCTGATCGCGGCGTCACTGTCGGTGCCGATGATGACCGGCTCGACAAACTCGTCGGTAACGTCGCGGGCGTAAGATGCGTTTATCGCATCGACGGCGCTGTCTGCAACTGGCGCGCGCCGGTGAACCATCGCGTCGAATGCACGCTGCGTACGTTCCCATCGCTTGTCGCGATCCATCGCATAGTAACGGCCCGAAACGGTCGCGATTTTGGCGTCAGGCCGGTCTGCCAGCGCAGCCTCGACCTGTGCAACGTACCCCACCCCGCTGGTGGGCGGCGTGTCGCGCCCGTCGGTGATGACGTGCACGAAAGTCTGCAATCCGCTGGTACTGGTCAACTTGAGCAGGGCCATCAGATGGTCGATGTGGCTGTGCACACCGCCGTCACTCACGAGACCCAGCAGGTGAACGCGACCACCCTTCGACCGCGCCGCGTCCAGCGCGCCGAGCAGGGTGGCGTTTGTGGCGAACGAGCCGTCGCGGACCGAAACGTTGATCGCCGTGATGTCTTGATACACGACGCGGCCAGCGCCCAAATTCAGGTGACCGACTTCGCTGTTGCCCATCTGTCCCGGCGTTAACCCGACAGCCTCTTCCGAGGCATCGATGATCGACCGTTCAAGCTGAGTCATCCAGCGATCGATATTGGGTGTTGTGGCCTGTTTGACGGCATTTCCGTGCAGCATCTCGCGGATGCCGAGGCCGTCAAGAATCACAAGCATTGTCCGCTTGTTCATGGGGTGCTCCTAGCCGTGATTGTCCGGGTTAGTTGTACCACGGAGCCGCGCTTGTGGCACGGGCGAAGCGCCTATAGAATCGTTGGCATGACGACTCGCGTACCTTCCACACCACTCGCTGACAGGCTTCGTCCACAGACGTTGGACGAGGTCATCGGTCAGCGCCACTTGATCGGGCCGGGGAAGCCGCTGACCGCGGCAGTCGAGAATCAAGCGGTCCACTCGATGATCTTCTGGGGGCCGCCGGGCGTCGGAAAGACGACGCTCGCACGCATCATTGCGACTCAGACCGGGCGGCGTTTTGTCGGGCTGTCGGCGGTGTCGGCGTCCAAGGACGACATCCGGAAAATTGTTGAGACCGTCAAGAAGGCACCGACTCTGTTCGACAGCGCGGACGAGCGCGACGAGCGCGGTGTCGTGCTGTTTTTGGACGAGATCCACCGGTTCAACAAAGCGCAGCAGGACTTTCTGCTTCCGTACGTTGAAGACGGCACGCTGATCCTGATTGGAGCGACGACGGAGAACCCGAGCTTCGAGGTGAACTCGGCGCTGCTTTCACGGTCGCAGGTCTTTGTGCTCAACTCGCTCACGGAAGAGGAACTGGTTGAGGTGGTGCGGCGCGGGCTGGAAGCGCTCGCCGTCGACGCTGAACCGGATGCCGTCGACTTCCTCTCACGCTACGCCAATGGCGATGCCCGGCAAGCCCTCAACGTCCTCGAAGCCGCGCACTCGCTCTACCCGGTTGACGTGCTGCAGCTCGAACACCTCAAGGCGGCGCTGCAGTCCAAGCATCTGCGCTACGACCGCGCCGGCGAAGAGCACTACGACACGATCAGCGCGTTCATCAAGTCGATGCGTGCGAGCAAGGTCGACGCTGCGCTCTACTATCTTGCGCGGATGGTGAACAGCGGAGAGGACCCGAAGTTCATCGCACGCCGGATGGTGATCTTCGCCAGCGAAGACGTGGGGCTGGCTCAGCCAACGGCGCTGGTCGTCGCCAACGAGGTCTTCCGCGCGGTAGAGACGGTTGGATTACCGGAATGTCAATTCAACCTTGCGCAGGGCGCGGCATATCTGGCGCTTGCGGCCAAGAGCCGAACGGCAGGCGACGCCTATTTCGCGGCGCTGGAAGATGTGCAGCGTCATGGTAACCTGCCGATCCCGTTGATGCTGCGAAACAGCCCAACCGGCCTGATGAAGGAGCTAGGCTACGGCGAGGGCTACGAGATGTACTCCGACAAGGACTATCTTCCTGAGGCGCTGCACGGGAAGAGCTACTACGAGCCGTAGGCGACACAGGGCGCCCGTTCGGCGTCGGTCAATCGTCGGACTTCTGACTAGACGCTCATTTGGCGCGGGTGATATGATGACCCGCTGACTCATCGACCAGATAGGCTGCCGCCGAGGAAATGTCGTGCCTTCAGGGATAAAACTTGGTTGGGAACGCTTTAAGTTGATCTCGAAGATCATCGGCGAAGTACAGGGACGCGTAATCATCACTGCGTTCTACTACACCATCCTCATACCGTTTGGCCTGATCTCCCGGTTCTTGACCGACCCGCTTCAGCGTAAGGGTGAAGTCGGCTGGGTAGAGCGCCATCCTGTAGGTCGAGACATCAAATCCGCTCGGAATCAGTGGTAGGCAAAAATGTACATTCTCGGAATTTCGGCGCTGTACCATGATTCCGCCGCTGCATTAATTCGTGACGGCGAACTGGTTGCTGCGGCGATGGAAGAGCGTTTCAGCCGCCGCAAGCACGACAACCGCATGCCCATTCAGGCGATCGCGTTCTGCCTGCGGCGGGCGGGCATTACCGTCAACGACCTTGATTACGTGGTTTTCTATGAGAAGCCGCTGCACAAGTTCGAACGCATTTTGCAGACCACGCTGAACACGTTCCCCAAGTCGGCGGGCGTGTGGCGCGAGGCGATCTTCGCCTGGATGGGCGAGAAGCTGTGGGCGAAGAACATCATCGTCAACCGGCTAGGCATCGACCCGAACAAGCTGATGTTCTGCGACCATCACATGAGCCACGCCGCGAGCGCGTTCTTCGCATCTCCGTTCAAGGAAGCCGCGGTGCTCACGTGCGATGGCGTCGGTGAGTGGACAACAACGACGCTCGGTCAGGCACGCAGCTTCTGGGATGGCGAGACCGGCACCAACGACATCACGTTGTTCTCCGAACAGCGCTTTCCGCACTCGATCGGCCTGCTCTACTCGGCCTTCACCGCGTGGCTCGGCTTCCGGGTCAACAACGGCGAGTACAAGGTCATGGGCATGTCGCCATACGGCACACCGCGTTACATGGACAAGATGGAGAAGGTCTTCCATCTTAATCCCAACGACGGCAGCTTCCGGCTCAACCTCGACTACTTTAGTTTCGCCCATTCGGCGGACAGCAGCTTCAGCCAAAAGTTTGTCGACCTGTTCGGTGAACCACGCCCAGCAGAGTCCGACTTCTTCACGATGGAGACGAACCCTGAGCGGGCGAGCGAGCGCGCCGCGATGGAGCTGAACCAGCACTACGCGGACGTCTCAGCGACGATCCAGAAGGCCACCGAAGACGCCCTGATCTCGATCTGCCATCACCTACACGCTAAGACCGGCCTCGACACGCTGGTCATGGCCGGCGGCGTCGCGCTTAACACCAAGGCCAATTGGCGCCTGTTGAACGAGACTCCGTTCAAGGAAATCTACATCCAGCCCGCATCGGGTGACGATGGCGGCGCGCTGGGTGCTGCGCTTTGGGCGTGGCACGTCGTGCTCAACAAGCCGCGCAAGTGGGTCATGCCACACGCGTACTGGGGCCAATCCTACACCGAAGGCGAAATCGCCAAGGTGCTTACGGACAACGGGATCAAGTTTGAGTCGTTTGAGGACAACCCCGACAAGCTGCTCGACGTGGTAGCGGAGGAACTGACCAACAGCAAGGTCATCGGCTGGATGCAAGGTCGCTTCGAATGGGGCCCGCGCGCGCTTGGCGCACGATCAATCCTTGCCGACCCGCGCACCGAGGCGATGAAGGAAGTCGTCAACACGAAGATCAAATTCCGCGAGCCGTTCCGCCCGTTTGCGCCGGTCATCCTGCGCGACCGTGCCCGTGAGTATTTCGATTATCCCGAGGTACAAGAGCACGAAGCCCCGCGCTACATGCTGATGGTCGCCCCTGTGCGCCAAGAGAAGCAGAATGAGATACAGGCGGTTGTGCACAAGGGAACCGGACGGCTGCAGTCGATTGAGCGCGAGACGAATCCGCGCTACTATGGAGTCATCGAGCGGTTCGGGCAGCTCACCGGCGTGCCTGTTGTGTTGAACACGTCATTCAACCTGCGCGGTGAGCCGATCGTGAATACGCCGGCAAACGCTCTGAACACGTTCGTAAACAGCGACATCGACCTGTTGGTCATGGAAACGCTGCTCGTACGCAAGCCATCCAAATCGTAGGCCAGAAGAGGTAACCCCGACCATGACCGAGCTTTCTACCGATAACGACAAACTTCCTAGCGAATTGATGGGTTCGGGCGGTTCGAACGCAGTCTCCGGACGCGTCGGCGTGATGCGCGAGTTGATGTCGTTTCTCTGGCAGCGTAAGCTGTACTGGATGATCCCGATGATCGTCGTACTGCTGCTCTTCGGCCTGATCATCGTCGCGGGTGGCTCGTCCTTCCTCGCGCCGTTCATCTACCCGCTGTTCTAGCAAGTTCGGCTGAACGGGCAGGTGTATGAACTGCGCCTGCCCGCTGAAGTAGATACCGACTGTAGTTGAGGCGCCACGCGTCGTCTGATGGTTATCCTGGTCGCCCCTAGCCGATCCGCTACCCAGATTGCACGAAGGAGTCCCACCGATGACCGAATTCATACAAGACCACGACACGCTTCCCAGTGAGCTGAAGGGTTCGGTGGGTTCGAACGCGGTTGCTGGCCGCGTCGGCATCATGCGCGAGCTGATGACCTTTCTTTGGCAACGGAAGCTGTATTGGATGATCCCGATGATCGTCGTGTTACTGATCTTCGGGCTGATTATCGTCGCGGGTGGCTCATCTGTGTTGGCACCGATCATCTACCCGCTGTTCTAGTCTACAAACCATGCGGCTCGGCCCGACGTATGTCTGGGGCCGAGTCGCGACCTAGATAATTTCCGAGGGGGTCAGTACGGCTCATGGATTCGACGACACTTATGCTGCTCGTAGGCGGCGCGTTTGCCCTCACTGCGGGTCCACTGACTGCGCGCAGTTCGGAACGACGCGAAAAGGTCTATGGGGGGCTGCCCGCGCGGATACTCAACCTGATCGCGTGTATGGGCTTCGTCGCGATTCTGCCGACGGTTCTCACCGGGCTGCTCAGCGGGCACGGCGCTGCGATCCTGCCCATCGGCTTCGGTATTCTGGGCATCGCCTTGCTCGCCTCATTCGCGTTCGGGTTCGTTGAAGGTCCCGCGCGAGCGCGCGCTCCGAAGGTGGCGCGGACCGCGTTGAATCAGTGGACGGAAGAGGACGCTCGCAGAAGCGGTCTCTAGTCCAACTCTGCTAGACAACCGCGACCCGCCTAAACCGGCGGGTCGTTTGATTCACTAAGGATTGACGTCGGTGGCGGTTAGTTCGAGACGGCTGACCCGTGTTTCGTATTGGTGGCCGGACGCGTAGAAACGAATCCGTGAGATGGCCACCGGGCGTTGATCGGAAGTGAAGCCAGCGAGCAGATTGCCGCTGTCGAAGGTGTACCACGCCTTTTCTTGCAGGCGCACGTGTGGTCCCCGGCAGCTTTCACACGTCTGGGCGTAGCGTTCCGGTGGGCCGGGCAGGGAGTAGAAGCCGAAGATAAGCTCGCCCTGATCGCCACTGGCGTCGATATAGTCGATGCGGACCATGAGCGGGCACTCGCTACCGACGAACCCACACACTGGAAGCGACTGATACGCGATGTTGAGTTCTGCTATCAGGTTGAGCGTCTCGTACTGCGAAATGTCTTGCCAGACTTCGCCACGTGCCAAACCCTGCTGGCAGATCGTCTCGCCATTGCTCAGGGCCCCCCCGGCACGGGACATGCTGAGCACGCTGCGTCCATCCTGATTCTGAACCGTGAATGTCCCACGGGGCGCGTTGACCTCGACGTTGGTGTGGCTGCATGCCCAGTTCAAGGGCGCACTCCGGTCTGACTGCAGCATCACGTCTTCGAAACTACTGTTTTGAATCAGGTTAATGGTCGGCACCAGTGCCCGTAGGACACCCGACTGCAACGAGTACTCACTGCCGCTGCCTGTCGTAATGGCGTATTCGACACTCTGCGCCGGAGGAATCAACGATGCTGTCCCACCGTGGCTGAACACCGTCACGGTCTCGTCGCGGAACTCGATGTCGTACCTTCCGGGCTGGCGAACGCGCACCTGCGCTCCCTGTGCAGAGCGAATCGTCAATTCCGCGGAACGCGGCAAGCCACTGGCAAGTATGACCTCGAAACGCCCCTGAGCCGAGCCAAACGTGGCGACATAGCCAGACGTACCCCACTCGAAACGCGGGCGCTCGGCCGTGCGGACTGCAGTCGACGTCGTCTCACCGATGAGCGCGACACTGCCCACAAACTGGTTGTCAAGCTGCGGATCGCGCAGCGCAATGACACCCTGCGATTCCTGTTCATTGGGCCGCACGATATTGCCAATGCTGATAACCCGTGAGCCCCGCTCGACGTCCTCGCGCAGGTCGGCGCCGGTAATTCCCAGCGAACCGCGGCTGACCTCTGCATAGATTGCCATCGGCACAGTAGACTGAAAGAGAAAGTTGTACAGTCCGAGCGCCGACACGGTGATCAGGGCGCAAAACGCGACGAACGACGCGATGAGCACCGCCCACGCAGTTCGCTGCAGATTGAGCGACATGGGTTGCGGTGCTTCGTACGTCAGGGGTTCCACAGCATGACCTTTCGACTGCCTGCCAAGTACGTCATCTCTGCGCGGGCGCGCTAAAGCTGCACAGCCGCACCCGTCTCGACTTGGCTAGGGCCGTCGGCTATAATAGCATAATCAGCCAAAACCACGACAGTTTCGGAGCAGCTCACGATGTCCGGCCATAGTAAGTGGTCTACCATTAAGCGTGCCAAAGCGGCCGCAGACGCGCAGCGCGGAAAGATATTCACCCGAATCGCCCGTGACATCATGTTGGCCGCGCGCGATGGTGGCGGGGACGAAAGCGCCAACGCGAAGCTCAAGCTCGCAATCATCAAGGCGCGTGCCGCCAACATGCCGCGTGACAACATCGAGCGTGCGATCAAACGTGGCACCGGGGAGCTCGAAGGCGCCGCGATGGAAGAAATCACCTACGAGGGCTACGGGACCGACGGTATCGCGTTCATGATCGACGTCCTCACCGACAACAAGAATCGCAGCTTGGCCGACATCAAGCGCGTGTTCAACCGTGCCGGCGGATCGTTGGCGTCGGCGGGATCGGTCGCGTGGCAGTTCACCCAAATGGGGTATATCAAGATCGCCGTTGCCGGTGTCGAATTCGACTCGCTCTTCATGGCCGCCGCGGACGCAGGCGCTGAAGACGTCGTCGAAGAAGATGATGGTTTCTCGGTTTATACGCCGCGCGAGATGCTCGCCGCTGTCGAGCACGCTCTTACCGAGGCGGGCTACACGGTGGACGAATCGGAGCTGTTCTGGAAACCGAGCAACGAAACCGAACTGCCGGTTGAGCGGGCCGTCGCCAACATGAAGCTGCAGGAAGCGCTCGAGGAATTGGACGACGTGCAGTCCGTAGCGTCTAACCTACTTGTGAGCGACTCCGTCATCGCCGCGCTAGAAACGGCCTAACGCGGTGCTTTCACTGGGCATCGACCCCGGAACGGCGATTGTCGGTTACGGGTTGGTGCGAGAACTCCCCGACGGGGCGCTGCAAGCAGTCTCCTACGATGTTATCTCGACACCTGCGCACACGCCGCTTTGGGAGCGGCTGGAAACGATCTACACTTCGCTGACGGCGGTGATCCAGCAGTTCCAGCCTGATCGTGCGGGCGTCGAGGTTCTGTTCTTCGGCAAGAACGTGACGACGGGCATCAACGTCGCCCACGCACGCGGCGTAATCCTGCTGGCACTGCATCAAGCGGGGCTGCCAATTACGGAGTACAAACCAGCCGAGATCAAACAGAGCTTGACCGGATATGGCAACGCCGACAAGAAGCAGATGCAGGAAATGACCCGCATGATGCTCAACCTCGACAAGATCCCCCGCCCTGACGATGCGGCCGACGCGCTCGCCGTGGCTATCACCGATATTCACAGCGCGCGGTTCAATGCGATCGGAGGATGGCAGTGATTGCGCTTCTTCAGGGTACCGTAGCGGTCGACGGGCGTGACCACGTGATCTTGTTGTGCGGAGGAGTTGGTTACAAAGTCTACGGGCCGCCGACGGTCACGGGTAGCATCGGCGAGCACCTGATTCTGCATACCAGCATGGTCGTGCGCGAGGAGTCGATGACGCTCTACGGCTTCATGACGCCCGCCGAACGCGACCTGTTTGAGACGCTGCTCACCGTCAGCGGGGTCGGCCCGAAGGTCGCGCTTGCAATCCTTAGCACACTATCGGGCGATGCCCTGCGCAATGCCATCGTCGCCGACCGCCCCGAAATCTTGAGCCGGGTGCCAGGCATCGGAAAAAAGACTGCGCAGAAGATTCTGTTCGAGCTCAAGGACAAACTTGCGGTCGGGCTGGATTCCGCGCCGGTCATGGCGTTCAACGACATCAATAGCGACGTCATCGATACGCTGGTGGCACTGGGCTACAGCATCGTTGAGGCGCAGTCGGCCGTTCAGGCCCTGCCGCATGACGCGCCGGACGATGTCGAGGAGCGTGTACGATTGGCGCTGCAGTATTTCGCCTAGCGTGTGGAGGCAACGCACCCATGAAGACACCCGCAGGCCGCGAATGCAAACACTATTACGAGGACTATTTTCGCGGGCGCAGTGTACAGGAATGCCGGCTCGCCAAACTCAATCCAAACTCGCTGCACTGGCGGCCAAGTGACTGCAGCAAATGCCCCGTGCCGGACATCTTGAACGCCAACGCTTCCCAAAATATGGAACTGACGCTGATCATCT
Organism: Candidatus Flexicrinis affinis; assembly: GCA_016716525.1. Classification (NCBI taxonomy): domain Bacteria; kingdom Bacillati; phylum Chloroflexota; class Anaerolineae; order Aggregatilineales; family Candidatus Flexifilaceae; genus Candidatus Flexicrinis; species Candidatus Flexicrinis affinis. The sequence continues at coordinate 1,200,599 of JADJWE010000001.1, read as the reverse complement.
CTAAAGGAATGCTCGGCTTCGGGCGCAAGATCACGGTTTCGGCGCACTGCCTCAAGCACGACATTCCGATCCCCGACCCGTATGTCGGTTGCCCGCAAGACGCACAGGAGAGCTCCGGCCTCGACCTTTTCCGGCGCGCGCTCGAGGACGACGAACGTGATTAAGGCGGTGTTGTTCGACCTCGACAACACCCTGCTGCGCAATCCTACCCCCGAGTTCGTAACGGGCTATGTTTCGCGCATCAACCGTTTCTTCAAGCGACGCTGGAACATCGAGCCGGGCGAACAGCTGCGCGAAGGCGTTCAGATCATGGCCGGCCCGCGCAACATTTGGCAGACCAACCTCGATGTCTACTGGATGCTGCTGCACCGCATCTTGCCGCTGTCTGCGAAAGGTCTGAGCGAGGCGTTCACGGAGTTCTACGAGACCGAGTACAAGGAACTGCGCTCCAATACCTCGCCTGCCCCAGCGGCCGAGGTCGTCATCGACCGGGTGCGCGGTGCCGGCTACAAGGTCGTGATCGCCACGAATCCGGTGTACCCCGAGGAAGCGATTCGGCAGCGGTTAATTTGGGCGGGGCTCCCGGGCGACTTCACATACTACGACTTCGTCACCACGGCCGACAACATGCACTTCACCAAGCCGTCGCCGGCCTACTACGGCGAGATTCTAGCCCGCTGCGGGCTGGAACCGGACGAAGCCGTGATGGTCGGTGACGAACCTGTCTACGATGTCGAGGCTGCCGGAATTGTCGGGTTGCATACGCGGCACCTGAACTGGGAAACGCTTGATCAGTTCCTCGATGACATTCCGTGCTTACCCGACTGGATGCCACCTGCGATCACAAGTCGCGCGATCGTGCCGCAGTGGTTGGGCAACCTCGGATCGATATTCGGAGTCGTCGCGGATATGCCGCCACGATATTGGGATCAGCACCCATTTCCGGAGGAGTGGTCGCCGGCTGAGATCATGTGCCACCTCACCGAGTACGAGCGAAACGTTCATCGCCCACGGTTGGAACGCATCGCGGTCGAAGTTGACCCGTTCGTTACTCAGCCCACCGATCCGCCTGCGCCGTCCGACTATCCGCTGTTCCGATCGGCACATGCACTGCTGCCATACGTGTTCTTGAAAGAACGCCAGAACACGATCGATTTCATCGAAACCGTGACTCCTGCAACCTGGAATCGATCGGCACGGCACAGCATCTTCGGGCCCACCACGTTCCTCGAGATGGCCTACTTCACCGCGCAGCACGACCGCCTGCATATCCGCCAGTTGTGCCAGACTATCGGCGGATGCGAATAGTAACGTTTGACACCCTGACGCAACCCTACTCATTGGGGAAAGCCGCCGCACCGATGTGCGATCTACCCCATTTGCAGCGTCACTAGGTCTATACGATCGGGCCAGCCTTGGCCATAATATGATCTATGAATCGACCCGCGCCGGTGGAGATATGAAGGCAAGTGCCGCTGAATGAACGCTGGTTGAATGTGATCTATGGACTGGGCTAGATTGGTTGACCCACCTTCATACTATGTGTAAAATAGTTTTAGATAGTTCTGAAAGTCACAAACGCGAAGCCTAGAGCAAAGGACGCCCCATGGCGATGAACGCAGTGGCTCGGCTTGACGTCGAACCTCCCGCCCACCCTACCGCCCAGATCATCGAGGCAGGGTTAACCGCGGTTGAAGCGCGCATGCTCGAGGCGTGCAAGAGTGATGTTTCCATCCTGGACGATGCCAGCCGCCACATCCTAAGTGCCGGCGGGAAGCGGGTACGCCCGCGCCTCGTCCTGCTCAGCCATCTGGCGAGTGGAGGCAAGGCGGTCGATGGCGTGATTTCGTTGGCGGCCGCGTTGGAACTGGTCCATACGGCAAGCGTAGTGCATGACGACATTAACGACCACGGCGTGGTCAGGCGCGGAAAGCCCTCGGTCAATGCGATCTGGGGCCGCACATTTGCCCTTCTCACCGGGGACTTTCTATTTACGAAGGTCTATGAGTTGATGGCGCCGCACCAAGGCATGAACGTCATTCTGGCAGAAGCGACAGTCGCGCTCGTTGAAGGCGAGACGCTGCAGGCACAGGCGGTCAAAGAGCAGCGCTTCACCCGTCAGGTCTACATGGACATCATCGCCCGAAAGACGGCGTCGTTGTTCCGTGCCGGCGCGCTGATGGGTGCCCGTGCCGCCAGCGCCAGCGACCGTGTAGCGGAAGCGCTCGGCCGCTTCGGCTTCAACATCGGGCTTGCGTTCCAAATCGTGGACGACATCCTCGACTTGACTGCGGATGAGACGCAGCTGGGCAAGACCGCCGGCGTAGACCTCAAGCAGGGCCGCGGCATTGCGTCCGTCAACGGAGGCTCCACCGCCGACGTCGTTTCGTCGATCAAGGCCAAAGCGCTCGCAGGAAACTCCGTCGCCGAGGGCAAACAACAGGCGAAAATGCTGATCGATTCGGCCATCAACGAGCTCGAAGTCTTGAGCGACAGCCCGGCCAAGGACGAGCTGATCGCGCTGGCCCGATACATCGTCGAGCGCGATCACTAAGTCGAACTATCATGACCCTCTGGATCTTCACACCCGAACAGATCCGTGAGATCGAACAGGCGGCAAACGACGCCGGTTACACATATGACCAGATGATGCAAGATGCGGGCCGCGAAATCGCGGCTCGCGCTGTTTCGATGCTCGACGGCGTCTCTGGCCCGCGCGTTACCGTTCTTGTCGGCAAGGGCAATAACGGAGGCGATGGACTGGTAGCCGCAGCGCGGTTGGCCGAGCAGCTTGCCGGGTCGCAGATTCGCCTCTACCTCCTCGACCGGCGCGACGACGACCCACTTATGCAGCATGCGCTCGATCGCGGCGTGTTCGCTGCCTACGCAGAAGACGACCGCGACGGACGGGTGGCCAAGCACGTGACCGCTAGCGCCGATCTCGTCATCGACGCGCTGTTCGGAATTGGCATTCGTCTCCCTCTGCGCGACACAGCCCAGCGCACGCTTCGACACGTACGGCAAGCGCTCAACGAACGCGCATCGGCAAGGCGCGCAAGCCCTTCGATTGACCCGACGGCACCGGGCCAAGTCTTGCGCCCGACAGTGCGCGTGTTGGCCGTAGACTGCCCGAGCGGAGTCGATACGCTCACGGGTGAATGTGACGCTGTGACGTTGACCGCCGACGAGACGATTACGTTCATCGGTGCAAAACCCGGGCTGCTGACTGGTGATGCCGTCCTCAAAGCAGGCCGGGTGATCGTCGCGCCACTAGACCTGCCCGACGACGTGAAGCCGGCCAAATTCGCCAGCGGGATACTGCTCGGCAACGAATATGTGCGTGGCCTCCTGCCCTCCCGGTCGGCCGACGGACATAAGGGGACCTTTGGCCGCGTGCTTGTAATCGCCGGCTCGGACCGTTTGCCCGGCGCCGCGGGACTCGCCGCGCTCGGTGCCTACCGTGTGGGCGCAGGTCTGGTCGAAGTCGCCGCGCCTGCATCGGTTGCGCGCTCCATACAGGGCGGAATTCTCGAGCCGATCTGGCTCCCGCTCGGCGACGACGCGCTAGACGACATGCTGCGCGATTCGATCGATGCCGCAGATGTCGTGCTGATCGGACCCGGGCTTGGCAGTTCCGAGCTTGCGGCCGGGCGAACGCTCGCGGTACTGAGTTACGTTCGAGAGTCCCGTCCCGATGTGCCGCTGGTATTGGACGCCGATGCTTTGAACGTGCTTGCCGGCCAAGGATCTTGGGCGAACCTGCTCCCAAAACGCGCCGTAATCACGCCGCATCCCGGCGAGATGGCGCGCCTGCTGAGGACGTCCACAGACGATGTTCAGAAAGATCGGTTCGCAGCGGCGTCGCAGGCGGCAGAAGCTGGCGTGGTATCGGTTCTGAAAGGCGCCCATACACTTATCGCCGCGCCCAACAAACCGGTACGAGTCAGCCCGTTCAAAACGGATGCGCTCGCAAAAGCCGGTACGGGGGACGTGCTGGCAGGGGCTGTTGCAGGGTTGCTTGCGCAGGGATTGAGCGAGATCGACGCCGCATCCGCAGGGGTCTACGTTCACGCGCTGGCCGGGGTGATCGCCGCGGAACAGATCGGTGAAGCGGCGGGTGTGATGGCGAGCGATGTGGCACGGGCGATCCCGGTTGCCATCGCGAGAATCAAGACTGGCTAGGCGGCTTGCGCCTCAACGCCCGGCGCAGGCCCGTGATCTCCCGCAAGAACGCGAACAGACCGCCGATAAATCCCATGACGCGTATCACAGGCGAAGCCACGGTCTCTGCAACGAAGACTGCGGCACCACGCACGGCCGATACAGCGCCGCGTATCTCACCGACGATCGCATCGGTCTGAATCTTCAGGACGCCAGCAAGCGCGGCGATCTGCAAGACAAGAATTGCTGTTCCAAGCAATACGACTGTCGTGGTGGCAAAGATTACGACAAGCAGTAAGTCCCGTATGTAGGCAATCACCGAAGCGGCACGCTCAGGATCGGCCCGAGCGATTAACACACCGACGACGATCAGAATCAAGACAAACGCAGCATAACCAATGACGACCGCCCGCAGAACCTTCGTCAGTTTCGGTTTCGGTTTCGCTTCAGTCAACTGAACACCGCCATTCAGCGTGCAGGACGGCGTCTGCGCTGCCCTGTGGTCAAGGCGCGCACAGACATCAGTGCAAGGAGAGATCCACCGCTAGCGGCCGCTGCCCGCAGGCCACCCAGACTCAAGAGCTCGATACCGGCGATGACACCAATAACATGACCGACCGCAAATCCGATCCAGCTCGCCAACAGAAACACGGCAAGCCGGCGCGCATCGCCGCCAAAGATGAAGTGAAACAGAGCGCCGTAGAGGGTCGCCAGGGCAAACGCAAATACAAGGCCGGGACCGGGCACTACATGCAGACTTTCGCTAATCCGTGTTACAATTCGTGGCGAGTGTAACATAACTTTCAAACCTAGCGAAGTACCGCAGACGTCCAAGGCACGCACTCGATGAACCTCATAGACCATCGAATCTTGATTCCGACGTCACCCGAACGGGTATGGCACTTCGTGGGCGATCTCAAGCGCAACGCCGAGTGGCAGGCCAACTGTCGCTCGACGACCATGCTTACGTCCAACACGAAGATCCAGCCCGGGGCTCGCCTGCGCATCACACCTGATCGCGGGCGCGATGTCGTTCTCGAAATCACCGCGTGGTACGACCGCTTCGGCTACGAATACAAGATCGTCGAGGGCGGTTCGTATCGGGACAACAAAGGAACCGTCCGGCTCCAAGAAGTGCCTGAAGGCACGATCGTGCAGTGGACGTTCAGCTATCGCGCCGGACTTTTTGGCGGTAGCGCGGGGCGCAGTCAAGAGGCGATCATCATCGACAGCCTGCGCGGGCTGTATCGGCTAATCACGAAGTCGAAGGAAGTCGAGACGTTTCAAGCCAAGTCGCTCATGCGAGACGACCCGGGCGTCGAAGCGCGCGCCACGTACCGCCCGCGCCACCCGTATGGCGACACAGCGGAGGGCAGCGCCGCGTTAGTTAAGGGGCAGGCGCGCCAGCCTACCAAACCCCAGCCAGCGGCTACGTTCGATGAGCCTGCATTCAAGCCCGACGATACCAAGCCGCGCCCACTCGTCACCCCTGCCACGCCGGCTGAACCTGCTCCCGCCCAGCCCGCAGCGTCGGTGCCTGAAGTCAACGTACCGGCTGAACCAGATTTCCTCGTCGTTGAGTCGACCACGCCAGAAGTCGTAGTCGGACCACCTGCTGCCCCAATCGTTCCGCCAATCGCTGAGACACCGCCAACACCTGCCGCCGATGTCCCTGCTGCCGTGGCTGCCCCCTCAATAGGCGAACCCGTACCGCAGGCGACCGAGCCTGTGGAGGCCAAGGCGCCAGATATTGCCGAACAACCCGCCGCAGAATCGACCGAGCCGGTCGAAGCCAAAACATCGCAGACGGAGGGCGAGCCCCCAGTTGAGGCCGCTGTCGCTGCTGCACCAGCGGTCAACCCTCTGGAAGACACGTCACCGCCGCGCGTCTCCGACACAGCACCGGTTGTCGCTCAGTACGCAACCCCATCCGAGGCACCGGTCGCCTCACCGCCGTCCACGACCAAGCGCGACAAGGTCCACGATACGTCGCGGATCAGCGTATTCGAGGTGTTTGGACTTCCCAAGCCGAGCGAAACGCAGGAGCTTGAGGCCTACTCGAAAGAGCAGTTCGACCGCCCCGAGCCAATTAGCTTCTCTCGACCGGATGCGCCTAAGCCAGTCGCGGTTGTTCCAATGCCGGTACGCGTCGATTCAGCGGTCGCGGTTGAAGAAGCGGTCGCCGCTCCGGCGCGCAAGCGCGATGGACATCGGCTGTATGCGCGGATGCATGCGGTGAAAGTCCGGCGCGCGTATTAAGTTCACCGTGATCTGCCCAACGACAAGAAAGACCCCGCGTACTGCCGGGGTCTTTTCGTCGATTCTGTGGGGTGAGTGATGGGACTTGAACCCACGGCCTTCTGGGCCACAACCAGACGCTCTAACCAACTGAGCTACACCCACCATGATGCGCCCGGTAGTATAGCATAGGTGACGTCAGGGTGTCTAGCACAAGCCTCCCCTATTGTAGGGGATCGACACGATACACTTCGCCGTTGTAGTTGACGACGTACAGCTCGCCGGCTTCATCCTCGCCAAACGCACTGATCTGGAATCCGGCGTCCATCGCCTCGGCCGTCTGCCATGTGCCAGCAGAGTCGCGCCAGCTTGCCCAGATTTGTCCGGTGCAGAAATCGCCGAAGAAGTAAACGCCTTGAAGCTGCGGGAGCTGAGTGCCGCGATACACGTATCCGCCGGATACTGAACAGTGCCCGGCCGAGTGACGATATTCAGCGAACGGATACACCATCCCCGGCGGCACCGTGCCGACGGCGTACGGCGCACTGGCCTCGTAATCGGACCAGCCGTAGTTCTCGCCACCGGTCGAGTCCGCAGGCTGGAAGTTGACCTCCTCCCACACGTTCTGACCGACGTCCGCCAAATACATATCGCCGGTCGCGCGATCGAAGCTGAACTTCCACACATTGCGCAGACCGTACGACCAGACCTCGTGCGCAAACGACGGGTTCGCTACGTGCGGATTGTCCTCGGGTATGGCGTATGGGTCGCCCGAGTCCACATCGATCCGCAGGATGCTGCCGTACCAGTCGGCAGGGTTCTGACCGGTATCGAGCGGATCGCCGGCCGATCCGCCGTCACCGAATGAGATATACAGGTAGCCGTCCGGGCCAAATGCGATGTGACCGCCGTTGTGGTTCGGGTACGGTTGACGCAGGGTCATTAGGACTTGCTCGGTCGAGCGATCGCCAACGTCAGGGTTGTTCTCGGCAAGTTGAATGCGAGACACGATCGACGTGTTGTTGCGATCGTTGTAGCTCACGTACATCAGGCCATTGTCGACAAACTCGGGATGGAATGCCAACCCGAGAAGCCCGAGTTCCGAGTATCCGCGCGTAACGGCTTGGGTGACACGATCGCTGAGGTCGAGAAACGGCGAACTCCCGATCTCGCCGTCCTTCAATACCCACACTCGCCCGGTCTGCTCGACGATGAACACCCGGCCCGACCCGTCGCCGGCATGGGTCACCAACAGCGGACGTTGAAAGCCATTCGCGACCAGCGTCAATTTGAACGAGTCGAGATCCGGCGGGGTCATCAGCAGCGTTAGCGGTTCCTCATCCTGTGCCTGCGCAGCAAGCCCCATCCCGAGAACGGCCACAAGCAGAACCACGATCATTCGTTTCACGATACTGACCTCACAATACAACGTACAAGAACTGCCCTACCCCTGATCGGCCGGGCCTGCCACAGCGACCACCGCCGCATCCGGCACCCAATAGGTACGCAACGCCTCGCGCACGGCGTCGGCCGTCACGGCGTTGACATGCGCCGGGTAATCCACTAGATAGTCGAGCCCCAGCTCGTAAGTCTCCATCGACAGGATTGCACTGGCCAGCCCCTCGTTCGTTTCAAGCTGCAGCGGCATCCGCCCGACAAAGTACGACTTGTTGTCGTCAAGCTCGGCTTCAGTCACAAGCTGATCTGCCATTTTGCGCACTTCCTGCAGCGACAGGTCGACGGCACGCTCGACGTTCAAGGGATTAACCCCTGCCGATATCGACCACGCGCCCGGCCCGTAGCCGCCTTCGAGCTTGGAGTACGCATAGTAGGCCATGCCGGCCTTCTCGCGCACCTCGTCTCCGATACGCCCCATCATGCCGAATTCGCCAAGAATGCTGTTGGCGATCCGCGCCGCCTGAAAGTCCGGACTGCGTCGCTCGGGCCCAACAACGCCGATGACCACGTCCGACTGCGTCTTGCCGGGGATCGGCACATGCGTGTGGACAGTCCGTTCAACGTTCGCTGCACTACCGGCAGACCGCGCCGGCGCTTGATCCGGCACAGCCCACATCTCCAGCTTGGCGCGCACGGCATCGACGGCCTCGGCGGGATCCACCGCGCCGACGATGACGATGGTCATGCCCTCCGGGCCGTAGTTCGACGCGTGGAACTGCTTGAGCATCTGCGCGTCGATCCCGGGCAGCGACTCCAACGTGCCGCGCGGCGAATAGTGGTACGGATGCGAGACATCGTAAAGCGACTCGCGGAATGCGCGCGCCGCCTGCCGCCGGGTGTCTTGCAGGCTGTACTGCAGCCACGTCATCACCTCGCCGCGCAACCGGTCCACCTGATCGGACGGGAACACCGGGTGCATCACACAGTCAGACAGCGTATCGATCAGCACTGGCAGGTCTTCCGCAAGCGCCTTTCCGCCGAAGCTGACGTGATGCACGCCCGCGGCGAAGTCGAAGTCCGCGCCGATGTCCTCCAGGCGCGATGCAATCGTCTGCAAGTCGCGGGCCGCCGTACCTCGCATGAGGCTAGCTGCGGTCATGGAGGCCAGCCCGTTGTACTGCGACGCCTCGTAAAGCGAGCCGCCCCGCATCTGTCCGACGAGCACCACCGATTTCACGCTCGGATTCGCGCGCACCAGCACCGTGACGCCATTGGAGAGCACGGTCCGGGTAATGTTGGACGAGTTCGGCATAGCGTGCGCCACGTTATTCTGCGTCATCATCGTCCTCGTCGTGTGCTCCGTCTTGAAGTCCGGTCGGGATCAAGTGCCCGACCACGCGGTTCTTCGGCCGCAGATAGCGAACCGCCGCCGATTTCACGTCATCCAGTGTCACCTGATCGAGGCTGTCGATATACCCCTCGAACCACGTGTATGAGCCGAGGTTCTCGGCGAACGCCAGCCAGTAACCCTGTCCGGTCACCGTCTCGGTCGTGTACGCGAACGAGGCCCGAGCCTGTTTCTTGGCCTTGTCGACCTCCGCTTGCGATACGTCGCCGGCGATCAGGCGTGCAATCTCCGCTTCAAGCACCGCTTCGGCCTCCGCGATCGTTCGTCCATCGCGCAGCGTCACGATGATCGAGTACACGTACGGATCGACCGTCGGGACCAGCCCGCCACCAATTGATGCGGCGATTTCGGTCTCGACCAATGCACGGTATAAGCGACTCGTCTTGTTGTCGATCTGACCATCTGGGCCGGTGAGAATGCTGTTGAGGATCGTCAGCGCATAGAAGTCGTCGTCGCTGGCGGCCGGCGCACGATAGGCGTATTCGAGAAACGCCGTATGGCCCGGTCGCTCGACCACGACACGCCGTTCGCCCTGCTGCTCTGGCTCGGGGCGCACGAACGGCACCGGCGTGTCGCCTGCTGGAACTGCGCCGAAGTGCTGGCGAATCCGCGCAAGCATGTCGTCCGGGTCGAATGCTCCGACGGCGACCACAATCGCGTTGTTGGGCACGTAATAGCGCCGGTAGTGTGAATACAGATCGTCGCGCGTCATCGTGCGCAGATCGTGCAGGTCGCCAACGATCTCGTGATGGTACCCGTGCACGCGGAATGCCGCGGCCGAAATCTCCTCGTCGAGCCAGAACAGTGGCGAGTTCTCGAGACCCTGCCGCTCGCTGATGATGACGGTGCGCTCGGACTCGACCTCCTCGACATCGAAGCGCGCGTTAACCATGCGGTCCGCCTCATGGCGCAGCGCAAGGTCGATCTTGTCTGCAGGGAGGGTCTCGTAGTACGCCGTGTAGTCGAACGAGGTTTGGGCATTCCACGTGCCGCCAAGCCGGTCGAACATCTTGTCGACTTCTTTGGCGGGGAACGCATCGGTTCCCTTGAACATCATGTGTTCGACCCAATGCGAGATGCCTGTCTTACCCGTCGGCTCGTTGCGGCTTCCGATGCGGTAGAGCACCCACCAGCTAATCAGTGGGGCGCTTTGAACCTCTTTGAGGATGGCGACGAGACCGTTGTCAAGGACGTGCCTCTGTACTGTCACGTAGGACACCTGTCGTTTCGATTGATTTCGCACGGCGGATTATACGACAAACGCCGGGTAGTCGGAACCATACCCGGCGTTTGCTTATGTCTTGCTAACGAGAACCCGATGACGCCCTAGTCGTCACCGTTGTAGCCGCGGCCGACACCGCGATATTGGAAACCTAGCGCTTTCATGCGCTGTGGATCGTACATATTGCGCCCGTCGACCATAATCGGCTGGTTCAACAACGTGTGCAACCGCGCCAGGTCAAGCTGCTTGAATTCGTTCCACGGCGTGCCGATCAGAACAGCATCCGCCCCGGCGACAGCGTCATACGCATTCTCGCACATGATGATGTCCGGCATCGCGTCACCTGCGGCCTCCATGGCCACAGGATCGTAACCGCGTACGATCGCACCGCGCGAAAGCAGTGTCTTTGCGATGTCCAACGACGGCGACTCGCGGATGTCGTCTGTGTTCTCCTTGAACGCCAACCCCAGTATGGCGATCGTCTTGCCACTGCAGTCGCCCAGCAGGTCGTGCAGCTTGTTGACGGCCAGTTTGCGCTGGAACTTGTTGATGTCGGTCACAGCGTTCAGAAGCTGTGGATGCGCGCCCGCTTCCGCGGCCATGAACGTCAGAGCCTTCACGTCCTTCGGGAAACAGCTTCCGCCATACCCAATTCCGGGCTGCAAGAAGTGGTGCCCGATCCGTTTGTCGAACCCCATGCCTTGCGCCACTTCGATCACGTCGGCGCCAAGCCGTTCGCAGATGTTGGCGATCTCGTTAATGAAGCTCAGGCGCGTCGCCAGAAAGGCATTCGACGCATACTTGATCATCTCCGCCGTGCGCAGGTCGGTCATCACAATCGGCGCCCGAAGTGGTAGGTACAACTGCGCGACCGCCTCGGCCGCCCAGCGATCTTCCTCGATCGAGCCGAGGACGGTGCGATCCGGGAACATGAAGTCCTGCACCGCCGCGCCTTCGCGCAGGAACTCCGGGCAGCTCACGACCGCGAACTTGATGGGCTGTGGCAGATTATTCTTCACGACGTTTGCCACGATGTCGCCTGTTCCAACCGGAACCGTTGACTTGTTGATGATGATGAGCGGATGCGTCATGTGAGCCGCGATGCTAGCGGCCGCTGACCGCACGTACTTCAGCTCCGCCTCGCCGTCGTCCCCTTCTGGCGTGCCGACGCAGATAAACGCGAACTCGGCGTCACGCATCCCCTCTTCGTAGGATGTCGTGAACGACAGACGGCCCGCGCGCACGTTGCGATCGACAATCTCGGCCAGCCCCGGCTCGTAGATCGGCATTTCGCCGTTGTTCAGCGCGGCGATCTTGCGTTCGTCAATGTCGACGGTCACGACCATGTTGCCCAGCTCGGCGAAACAGGTCGCGTTAACCAGCCCCACATACCCGGTACCAATCACGCAAATGTGTTTCATGGATTTCGCCCCCTTTAGGCCCAAATCGCACAAGAACTGCATCCGGCATGTGTGCCGGCGAATATCCTTCCCAACCGCTGGCGCGTCATGTGCCCGCCTCGGCGATGATGCGCCGCGCCGCGCGCCGACCGATCTCAACGGCGTAATTGGTGCCGCGGTCCCACGGGTAAACCTGACTCATGCTCGCCCACCACAACCCCGGAAGCGGTGTAGCCAGATCAGGGATGCAGGCCGAGTGGCCGACCTTCGGCACGGGCTGTGCGTACGGCGCGCGCCACACCCACGCCTTGCGGATCCAGCTCGGCTCGTAGTCGGGATTCACGGTCTTGAACGCCTGCGCAAACCGGTCGATCATGTCCTCGTCCGAGAGTGTGAAGTACTCGTGGTTCGGGTCGGCATAATCGCCACAGTACACCAGTACGTCACCATCGTAATTTGCGCTGTCCAGCCAGTTGGTATGCTCGACCATAGCAAGAAACGGAAACGGGTTCTTGGCCTTGTCCGCCGACGCCGCCGGCAGGTTGAGCCAGTATGTGCCATCGGTCAGTACGCTGCGCTTCAACGCATACACGACGCAAACCGCGCCGATCGAATCCAAGCTGGCAACAGCGCGGCCATAGTCGGTATTGGCGAGCGCGGGCGCTTGCTTCAGCAGCCCGGAAGGCGATGATGTCGAAAGCACACGGTCGACGATGATGTCCGTGTTCGCAGCGGTGAGTCGCCAGCCTGCCGACACCTGCTCGAGCGATGTCACCGGCGTCGACAGTCGAATATCGACACCCGCCCTGCGCACCACGTCGGCCGCGTCGTCGACAAAGGACTGGAAGCCGCCTTCATACGTGCCAAGCTTGACGCTGCGCGCCTTGATCCGCGCCCACATCCACGCCATATTCACGTCGCGGTAGCGGTCGGCAAACTTACCGATCAGCAGCGGACACCATAACTTGGTATAAACCTCGTTGCCCATCCATCGCCGCAGCCATGCATCTGCTGTCGTATTCTCCAGCGGCTGCCACCACGGCGTGAGCTTGAGAAACACGCCGGCCAGCCCGAGGCGAATCAGTCCAATCCATGACAGCGGAAGCTGCAGAGTCGATAGATTCATTTCTGAACGGTAGATCTTGCCGTCGAGCCAATAGCTGGTCTTTGGACGCGGGAACATGATCTTCTCGTCAAGGCCAAGCTCGCGCGCAAATCGCAGCAAGTCCGCGTCCGTCTCGAACCAGTGATGATAGAACTTCTCAAGCGACCACGCCCAAGACTCGTCCTTAAAGCCGCTGGCTAGGCCGCCGACTCGGTCGGCGGCCTCAAAGACCACAACTTCGTGACCCGCTCTAGCGAGATCCCATGCTGCGGCGAGGCCTGCGACCCCAGCGCCGATGATGGCTGTCTTCATGTCCTACTCTTCACGACATGACGCGCTTAAGCGCGCCCTCTATACGCGTATTACACCACAAAGAACACAATTACTCATCATCCCACCAGCGAAAGCCTTCGGGAAGGTTGTCCATTCCGCGTGCCGGCGGCGTCTCGTCGACCAACGGCGGCGGGAGCTGCGGTGACAGCGTGATTGCGCCCGGAGTCAATACCAGTCGCACCGGCGCGGCCGCATGTGGCGTGCTCGTCCGCAGATAGCGCACAAACATCCGAACCAGCGTACCGAAGCCGATCGCAATACAGATGAAGTTGAATACCCACCCAACCGTCGGCAGGGCGGACAACAGCGCGATGACGGTCGCGCCGACCGCGGTCGCAAGCATCCAGTCGCGCGATGTAAGGTCTTTCGCCGATACACGCTCGAGGATGATCGTCCCCACGGCGGCCGCGACGACGACCCGCGCAACGTACGCCGCCACATACAGGAAGATCGCCACCCCGCCAATGTCTACGATACCGAAGGTCACGAGCGATGCGACCGTGAGCGAGTCGATGCGAATCAACGCGAAAACCGCGACGACGAACACACTCACAATCAGCGCCAACGCCGTTATCGGCAGGGCGAGCAACAGGCTCACGCCGCCGACGATCGTATTGGAGATTACCTGCTTGCCCACCGCACGTGCCGGTCTCTGCACGACGCGTGGAACCACCAAGAGCGCGATGCTGCCAAGGACTGTGAGCGCCACGATGTCTTGCACGACTTGGCCAAAGAACTGACGAAGCGCGTCGCTGCGGCTCTCCTCAGCCACCAACTCCTCAATCGTCGGCGAGTTGCTCGCCAGCGTGTAGGTGATGTCGGCGCCCACACTGCCGTCGATGCGCGCCGGTGCCGCGGCGATGTAATCGACATTGCGGCCGACTGTCGCGCCCTCCTCAATCGTCAGACCCGGGAGTGCGGGCTCGATTCCAAACAGCACAGACAGCAGGGTCAAGCCCAACGGCGGCGCCATCTCCTCGCGCGCATCGCCAACCGAAGCGTGAACGTCGCGGACAACGCGGCCGGAGACAGCCAACGACGTCCCCGTGAACATCAAGTCACGCCCGGCGTCGCCGCGGTGCTCCAACTGCAATGCAACGGTCTGGATGTCGCCGTCGATTCGCGCCCCGTCCGACACCTGGACCGCGGCGCTCACCGTGCGCAGTGCGCCATCGTCAATTGAGGATCCGGCCAGCATCCGAATCGACCCGGCAAACGCGTGGACATCGTCCCCGAGCGTGCCAGTAACGTCGACACTTCTTGCCAACAGGTAAACGTCATCCGTCACTGTTCCGTTGATCTGGACGGTCAGGGCGGCGGCAATCACAGGGCCGTCGACACGACCATCGATGGTGAGGTCGCGACAGACGGCAAACAGCGTGCCGTCGACCACTTCGTCCGCTTCAACAGTACAGGTCGTCGCCTGCATCACTTCGGTCGCTGCGGCTCCACCCGCGATGAGCAGGATCAAACCGATCAGCAGCATCCGGCTAGAACGCATACCGGCTCCACGTATCAAGTCACCAGCCAATCATAATGGCGCGTTACGGGTTGCGCTATATGCGTTCGTGCGTCCGGTCGGGAACGCCCTACCCGTTTGGATAGGCCCGCGCCACCAGCGCTGATGATCCGAGCACGGTGCTGTATGTGGCATGCTGTGGGCGTCGCACGATTTGCGATTAGAAACGGAGTAGCACATGCCTACCTCACTTGAAGCATTTAGTGACGCCCTCGCCGATGCGGTCGCACAAGCCGCCGGCAGCATTGTCCGCGTGGAAGCCCGCCGCAGGCTGCCTGCCAGCGGTATCGCGTGGACGGACACGGCAATCGTTACCGCCAACCACGTCGTCGAACGCAGCGAAGGGATTCGCATTGGGCTGCCATCCGGCGAGTCCGTACCTGCCGAATTGGTCGGCCGCGACCCGTCCACAGACATCGCCGTGCTGCGCGTGCAAGGCGGATTGACCCCGATCGCGCGCTCGACGAAGGATATTCGCGTCGGGCATCTGGTGATGGCCGTGGGACGACCGGGGAAGAACGAACAAGCCAGCGCCGGAATCGTGAGTGCCATCGGCTCCAGCGAACCGTCCGGCGAGGACGACCGCCCGCGGCGTGGGGGCTTCAGCTTCGCTTACTCGCGCGGCGGCGGAGGAGTCATGTTGGATGGTGCGATTCACTCGGATGTGGTGATGTACCCGGGCTTCAGCGGCGGGCCTCTAATCGACTCTTCCGGGCATGCCGTAGGTCTTACAACCTCGGCGGTTGCCGCCGGCACGAGCCTGACCATTCCGGTATCGACGCTTGAGCGGGTGTTCGGTCAGTTGACGGAACACGGCAAGATCAAACGCGGATTTATCGGCGTAAGCCTGCAGGCCATGCGCTTGACCGAATCGCTCGCAGATAGTATCGGCCAGCGGACAGGACTGCTGATCGTGGCGACCGAGGCCGGCGGCCCAGCTGATGCGGCCGGGCTGTATCAAGGTGACATCGTCGTCGCGCTGGACGGACAGCGTACCCGCTCGCTGGATGAGCTGATGGTGCTTCTGAACAGCGACCGTATCGGCAAGTCGGTGGCGGTACGCGTGATCCGTGGCGGGCAGGCGCAGGACATTCCGGTGACAATCGCGGAACGCGAGTAACGTATCATGCCGCTGCTGCTGCCCGCCTTCGACGAAGCGATGGCCGACCTGATCGCGGTTGGCCGTCGCAGTCTTGTCCAGATTTCGAATCTCAGCACGGGCGTGGGAGCAGGTACGATCTGGCATCCGGACGGATTGATCGTGACCAACGCGCACGTCGTCCAGCATGCGCGCGACTTGCGCGTCACGCTCGATACGGGTGAGACCCTGCGCGGCGCGGTCGCCGCCATCGACCCTGCGCAGGATCTCGCCGCAGTGATCGTCGAGGCGCATGGCCTACCGTGCGTGACGCTTGGCAAACCTCGGGCCGTGCGCTCCGGACAGTGGGTGGTCGCCATCGGCCATCCGTTCGGCACCATCGGCGCGGCGACTGCAGGGACAGTCATCGGTCTCGTCGATGGTCTGCCGGAGTACGGCGGCGCATCCGCGTGGATCGCCCTCAGCCTGAGCTTGCGGCCCGGCCACTCCGGCGGCCCGCTGCTGGACGCGTCAGGTCGGTTGGTCGGCATAAACACGATGATCACCGGCCCCGAGGTTGGCTATGCGGTTCCGGTGCAAACCGCGGCTGAATTCCTCAAGCATCAAGTACGGGTGGACGTGATCCGCTCCGCCTGAGTTTGTCACGCACTGTCGTGCTGCCCTATAATCAAGCCGACGAGCAAGATGTGAAGGCAGCATGACAGCTCTCCGCCCACAGGATCATTCTCCGCACTGGCAAAGCGTCTACGTGACGAATTCGCGGCCGGACGCGCATATCGTGGCCGGACGCCTCGAACATGAAGGCATCGCAACCCTGATCCACGCCGAAGCCGGGCGCGACGCCCTCGGCATCTATATCGGTGCGTTGGGCGCAATTCACGTATTGGTCGACATCGCCGATGCCGCCGCCGCCGAATCCATCCTCTATCCGGACACAGGCGATGCCGATCTGCTCGATGACGGCGAAATCATACGGAATCTGGACGACAGCGATGAATGACACGTTGACCGCGGTTCATGGCGTACGCGTGGGACACGTCACAGACGAGTCGGGCTTGACGGGCTGTACCGTGGTGTTGTGTCCGGACGGTACGGTTGGCGGCGTTGATCAGCGCGGTGGCGCACCCGGCACACGCGAGACCGACCTGCTGGCGCCGATGCACCTCGTCGAACATGTGTCGGCGGTGTGCTTGGCGGGTGGCAGCGCGTTTGGGCTTGCCGCCGCCGACGGGGTCATGCGGTGGTGCGAGCAGCACGGGCACGGGTATGAGACACGGGGCGGAATCATGGTCCCGATTGTGCCGTCAGCGATTGTCTTCGACCTCGCGATCGGCAACCCGCACAGTCGCCCAACCGCAGAAATGGGCTACGCCGCTTGCAAAGCCGCGAGCGGCGGTCCAGTTGCGCTTGGCAGCGTCGGCGTCGGCACGGGCTGCCGCGTTGGCGCCGCACGTGGCAACGAATTCGCCACCAAAGGGGGTGTCGGGTCCGCCGCGGTGGATCTCGGTGGCGGATTGATCGTCGCAGCACTGGCCGCCGTGAACTGCCAAGGCGATGTGATCGAGTCGGACGGTTCGATTATCGCGGGCCTGCGCAGCTTTCCGGATGCCCCCGGTTACGCCAACATGCTCGAGTGGATGCGGCAAACTCACCTTACGCCACCCGGCGCAGAAGCGACGGTCATCGGGGTTGTTGCGACCAACGCCAAGCTCAGCAAGGAGCACACCAATAAGGTCGCTCAGATGGCGCATGACGGACTGGCGCGCGCCGTTCGACCCGCGCATACGATGTATGACGGCGACACCATCTTCGCGCTAGCAACCGGTGAAGTCGATGCCGATCCCAGCTTGATCGGTGCGTTTGCCGCGGAAGCTCTCGAACGCTCCATTCGGCGTGGGGTCAAAGCTGCGGTTGGGCGCGGCGGTGTGCGGGCGTGGAACGAGTGAGCCTTTAACAGAGTTGACGCGAACCTTAAACGGGATTTAGTGAAGGTCATCGATAATGTTAAGGCGCTCCGAAGTCCGTGAGGGGAATATGCCTAAGGTGCTGGTCGTCGAAGACGACGAAACCCTGCTGCACAACTTGGCGTCGAATCTGCGCAGCGAGGGGTTTAACGTCCTGACAGCGACGGATGGCGAGACCGGCCTCGAGAAGATCAGAAGCGAAGTACCTGACCTGATCATCCTCGACATCATGCTGAAGAAACTGGATGGGTTGACTATTTGCCGCATGGTTCGGCACGACTCTACGATCTCGCACATCCCGATCATCATGATCACCGCGCGAGGCAACGAGATCGACAAGATTGTCGGCTTGGAGAGCGGCGCGGACGACTACATCGTCAAGCCCTTTGGCTTGGGCGAAATGTTGGCGCGCGTACGGGCCGTCATGCGGCGCGCGCCGGGTCAGCTCATGGTACAGCAGGACGAGATCATCTCGAACGATCTACGGCTGAACTTGACAGGGCGCCGTGTTTTCAAGGGCAGCGACGAGATCAAGCTTAGCAACAAGGAGTTCGATCTGCTCGCGGAGCTCATGCGCAATCGCAGCGCGGTGCTTTCCCGCGATCTCATCCTCACCAAGGTGTGGGGGTATGACTACTTCGTGGACAAACGCACGGTCGACGTTCACATCCGCTGGCTGCGAGAAAAGCTGGAGGACGACCCGTCCGATCCTCGGCGTATCGTGACGGTACGCGGCGTGGGATATCGGTTCGAGGGTTAGCCCCTATTAGAGGGCCTGAAGAATGCTTGAGGTAATTGCTGTGCTGCTGGTCGTATCTACAGCAGCACTCGCTTGGGTTGCGCTCCGCCAGCGCGGCCAAATGCGCGACATGCGAGCGACGCTCGCAACGGTCCGCGCGACGCTCGCCAGCCGTCAATCTGCATTGACCGCGCTCGACGGGACGCTGCGCAAACGGGACGCCGCGCTCGTCAGTCTGCAGCAGTCGCTGGCGACCGGCAATATCCCCGAAGCAGACTCGAATACGTACGTCAACCAGAGCAGCGAGTTCACGCGCCAGATCGCGATGATGAACGTCATGCTGAACGCAACTGACGATGCATTGATCATCGTGGACGAGGCGATGGGGGTTGTGCTCGCCAATTCCGCCACGGCAACGATCTTCGGCTCGGCGCAAGCGGGCGTCCATCTGGAAACCTTGACCGCCAGCCCCTCAATTGTGTCCCTCGTCGAGAACGTGCTTGCATATCATGACGATGTCATCGAAGAACAAGTCACCATCGATGACGACATCTATCTCGTTCGCGCGCGGTTCGTCCCGCTTGGCAGCGACTCGCTGGTGTGCCTCACGTTGAACGACATCACCCACCTCGTGCGGCTCAATCGCTCGCGCCGCGACATGGTCGCCAACATCAGTCACGAGCTGCGGCATCCGATCGCCAACATCCGGCTCATCATCGACGGATTGTTCCACGACCAAGACAAACCCAAGCGCAAGGAAAGCATCTCGAGCCTGCGCGCCATCGCGCACGAGACCGACCTGCTGTTGTGGCTCGTCCAGTCGATGGCGGACCTGTCCATGATCGAGTCCGGTCAGGCGATCGTACGCATGGTCGAGGTCAACTTCCACGAACTTGTCGACGGCGCGGTCGAACGCCTTGTCAACCAGACCGAGCGCAAACACCTCACCATTGTGAAACACATTCCGGCCAAGCTCACAGTCCTGTGCGACCGCGATCTCATCCAGCGAGTCGTCGTCAACCTCCTGCATAATGCCATGAAGTGGTCCCCGGAGGGCGGCGCGGTCACCATCGAGGCCGAGACGTCTGCGGAAGAAGTGGTCGTCAGCGTGCTCGACAACGGCCCCGGCGTCTCGCCCGATCAGGTCGAACGCATCTTCGAGCGCTTCTATCAGGTCGATCCATCTCGCTCCGGCAAGGACGGCACTGGCCTCGGCCTCGCCATCTGCAAGCACATCGTCACCGCGCATGGCGGGCGGATCTGGGCCGAAAGCAATGAACTCGGCGGCGGCGGGCGCTTCCGCTTCTCGCTGCTCAACGCCGA
This sequence comes from Candidatus Flexicrinis affinis, assembly GCA_016716525.1. Taxonomy (NCBI): domain Bacteria; kingdom Bacillati; phylum Chloroflexota; class Anaerolineae; order Aggregatilineales; family Candidatus Flexifilaceae; genus Candidatus Flexicrinis; species Candidatus Flexicrinis affinis. The sequence continues at coordinate 1,180,690 of JADJWE010000001.1, read as the reverse complement.
TCCTGCCATTGCGGCCGTTCATCCAAATGGCGCATCCCGCAGCGGTTCATAGAACGTCCATCCCGACGCGTGCAAGTTCCTGATATAATTGAGGGAACGGAATAGCTGCACATCACGCCGTTTCTGCAAACGTGCGCGTTTGTGTTGCCCCGAGTCCACTGCGTTGAGAGGATTGGTCGTTACTTCATGCACCTAACTGGCCTGATCGACCTGTTTCTTGAACAACCGGAAGTTCGGCGACACCTCGCACAGCTTAGCGGCAGCGAGCGACAGTGGCCCGTCGTGCGCTCGGCACGGCCGTTCTTCGCCGCAGCGCTCGCGCGCAGTTGGTCTGGCCCGGTGATCTTCGTGACATCGCGCATCAAGCGTTCTTACGACGTGAGTGGCCAGGTGCCGGTGTGGCTGGGATCGCCAGATTCGGTGTACCGATTCGCCGAGCCCGCGCCGCACTTCTTCGAGCGCGCGCCGTGGGGCGACGCCGCTATTCGCGCTCGTCTGGAAGCGCTGCATGCACTGGCAGGCAGTGATATCGAGTCGGCCCCGACGTTTGTCGTCACGTCGGCGCGCGCGCTAATCCAGCGCACGATCCCATTTAGTGCGTTTCGGCGCGCGACGATCAACATCGAGCGCGGTTCGGTCTTCGCGTTCAACAAACTGGTCGCACGGCTCGTCAGCCTCGGCTACGCGCCTGCCGGCTTGGTGATTGAACCGGGTCAGTTCAGCCGGCGCGGCGGGGTCCTCGACATTTTTCCGGTGACGGCTCCGCTTCCCGTCCGCCTAGAGTTCTTTGACGACGAGATCGAAAGCCTGCGCCAGTTCGACCCGGCGACACAGCGCACCATCCACCACATCGACAGCGTCGCGATTACTCCGGCGCGTGAGGTGCTGCCAGAGCTCACACCGCCCGTCGCCGCGCACTTGCGCGCGTGGTTCGAACAGGCCGAGAACGAGAATGCTCCGCGCCCCGACCTCGATTCCCTGCGCTCTGGCAGCGAATTTGCTGTCATGGAGCACTATCTTCCGTATGTGTATGCCGCTCCCGCATCGCTGCTCGACTATGCCCCGTCCGGCACGCTGGTCATCATCGAAGACCCCGAGGAGTTCAACCTTACGCTGGATGAGCTGTACAAAACCGCGGACGAGACTCGTGGGCGCGGAATCGCCGCTGGTCTTCTGCCGCCGGATATGCCCGCGCCGTATGTCGCGCGGGATGCGCTCGATGCCAGCCTGTCCGCGCACACGGTGGTGACGATGCGCGCCAGCGGCGAGCCTGATCCGTGGTTCAGCCCGGGGCAGCGGTTCGGCGGTCAGCTCAAGAACGCCATGTCGCACATGCGCACCGTGATGCGCGAAGGCGGGCGTGCAATTCTTGTCACGCAGCAGACGGCGCGCGTCAGCGACGTTTGGTATCAACAGGGGATCGAACGGGCGCTCACGACCGTCAACGACCTGCCGATCTCGCCGGAAGCGGGAAGCGCGGTGCTGGTGAACGGTACGCTTCAGGAGGGTTGGACGCTCGCCCTCGCCGGTGGCATCGATGTTCTGACCGACGCCGAGCTGTTCGGGTGGGGCCGCCCAGAACAGCGGCGCAGGCGCACACTGCGTGCCGCGCGCCCGCCCGAGTCGGACTATGCCGACTGGCGTGAGGGGGACTACGTCGTGCACGTAGACTACGGCATTGGGCAGTTCGCCGGGCTGCACCATCGCACGCTGGACGGCGTCAGCCGCGAGTATCTGGTCGTCGATTACGCAGGGAGCGATCAGGTTTACGTCCCGATCCATCATGCCGATCGGCTTTCTCGCTACATCGGCGTAGACGACAAGCCGCCAACCGTTCACCGCCTCGGCCAGCAGGACTGGCTGAAGGTCGCGCATCGGGCGCGCAAGGCCGCCGAAGACGAAGCACGCGACCTGCTGCAGCTGTATGCCGCACGCGCTGCCGCGCACGGCTTTTCGTTCAGCGAAGACAGCGTGCTTCAACATGAGCTTGAAGCGTCGTTCCCGTACGTGGAAACCGACGATCAACTGCGGGCGCTGCGCGAGGTCAAAGCCGATATGGAACAGGCGATCCCGATGGATCGTCTGATCTGTGGAGACGTCGGCTATGGCAAGACCGAGGTCGCCCTGCGCGCGGCGTTCAAGGCCGTCGGCGATGGCAAACAGGTCGCGGTACTCGTGCCCACGACGATCCTTGCTCAGCAGCACTACGAGACGTTCAGCAACCGGCTGACTTCGATGCCGGTGCGTGTCGAGCTGATGAGCCGGTTCAGGACAAAGGCCGCGCAGACCGCAGTCGCGAAGGAGATTGAGAAGGGCGACGTGGATATCGTCATCGGGACTCACCGCATCTTGTCTGACGACATCCGTTTTAAGAACCTCGGGCTGGTCGTCATCGACGAGGAACAGCGCTTCGGCGTTAAGCAGAAGGAACACTTCAAGAAGCTGCGCACACAGGTCGACGTGCTGACACTGACCGCCACGCCGATTCCGCGAACGCTGTACATGACGCTGACCGGCGTGCGTGACATCAGCATGATTCAGACGCCGCCTGAGGAGCGCCTTCCGGTCATCACCCACACCGGGCAGTTCGACGACGCGCTTGTGCGACAGGCAGTGCTGCGCGAAATGGAACGCGGCGGACAGGTGTTCTTCGTTCACAATCGAATCGGTTCGATCGACCTTGTACGTATGCGAATCGAGGATATCGTGCCGGAAGCGCGCGTCGTGACGGCCCACGGGCAAATGGGCGAACGACACCTCGAATCGGTGATCGCGGAGTTCGCGCGCGGCGAATACGACATTCTTCTCTCAACCGCAATCATCGAAAACGGCATCGATATGCCGAACGTCAATACGGTCATCGTCGATCGCGCCGACTGGTTCGGCTTGTCTCAGCTGTACCAGATTCGCGGCCGGGTCGGGCGCGGCGCGCAGCAGGCGTACGCCTACTTCTTCTACGACAGCGGAAAGCTCACGCACGAGGCGTTCGCCCGTCTGGAAACCCTCGCCGAGCACACCAAGCTGGGCGCAGGGCTGCAGATTGCCATGCGCGATCTTGAAATCCGGGGCGCGGGCGACATTCTCAGCACCCGGCAGACCGGTCAGGTTGCCGCAGTCGGCCTAAATCTGTACACGCAGCTTCTTGCGCAAGCGGTCAATCACCTTAAGGGCAACCCAGACGATACCGCCGGTCTCGCCGTGAGCGCGCCCGGCATGGTGATCGACCTCCCGATTCCGGCCTACTTGCCCGACGACTGGATCCCGGAGATGGCGCTTCGGCTGCAGATTTACCGGCGGATTGGCGCGTTGTCGCGGGTGGATGACGTCAATGCCCTGCGCGACGAACTGCGCGATCGGTTCGGTCTGCTGCCGCTTGCCGTCGACGGCCTGCTCTACCAGATCGAGGTCAAGCTGCTTGCGCAGCAGGCGGGCGCGACGGGCGTACAAGCGCGCGACACAATGGTACGAATCAGGCTGCCGTACTTGGCCGAGGTCAACCGCGATGCACTGGCGGAACGTCTTGGGTCAGGCATCAGCGTGACGCGAACCGCGGTCGAGTTCGATCAGGATCGCGATGGATTATGGCGCTTGCGTCTGATTGACGTGCTTGAGCAGCTTCACGCCGAACGCACGGCCGCGCTATCTGAAACAACCGGCGCCTAATTCCCGCCGCGCCGGCCAAACTCACGCGAGAGTTGATCGCTGCTGAGGTGCAGCAGCGTCGGTGTACCTATCGGGCTAACCAGCGGTTCGGGTGTGCGTTCCAACAGCCGCACCAACTGCTGCATTTGATCCATGGCAAGTACCTGGCCGGTGCGCACGGCACCGACATGGGCCAAGCCACGAATCAGCCTGTCTTGGGGGTCGTCATGGTTCAGCGTATCAAGAATCACGGCGACCACCTCGTCGGCCGGGACGCCGCTCAGGATATCGGGCGCACGGACGACTCGCACAGTCTGCGGCCCGAACGGCTCGCAGGCGACCCCGCAGCGTTCGAGGAGCGTCTCGGCCTGTTCGATCATGCGAAGCTGCGCTGCCGTGACGTGCGCTGTCCCGACGATTTCCTCAGTCGTCTGCAGGGCGTCCGATTCAATCGCGTCGATAAGCTGACCGTACAACACGCGGGCATGTGCCGCATGCTGGTCAATCAGGTACATCCCGGCAGGACCTTCAGCGACGATGTAACGCGCGCCCATCTGCCCGACGACCCGCAGCACGGGCAGTGTGCGGGGTCGTTCGGGCGAGAGCTCGTCGATTACCGCAGGCGACTCTGTGGATTCGCGGACTGTGCGCGGCTGGACGTCGTCAGCCTCGTCCCGCTGCGGTAAAGACGCGCTGCCCCCGCCTGTTTGCGTGCGCATCGTGCCGAAGAGCGAACGCCCTGCGTCGTGCCAGCCACCGTCACGGCGCGTCGATGCCATGCCGCCCACCGCCTCGCGAATCGCGCGCTGCGTGACGGCAAACACCGCCGATGGATCGCGAAACCGGACTTCCGCCTTGGTCGGGTGCACGTTAATGTCCACATCCTCGGTCGGCAGTGCAATCTTGACGATTGACGTCGGGTACTGGCCACTTTCCAGTACCCCGGTGTACGCCTGTGTGATCGCATACGTCAGGCTGGTGTCGTGAACGACACGCCCGTTGACGAAGATGTGGATACGTGATCGGTCCGTACGTGTGACTTCCGGCGAGCTTGTGAGCCCGCGGACAGCGATAGTTCCGCCTGAGCTGTCGACCGGGAGCATGTGCGTCACGGTATCGACGCCGTAGGCCGCAACGACGACGTCCTCCAAGCTCCCGCTTCCCGTTGATCGGAACGCTTCGCGCCCGTCATGTTCAAGGACGAAACGCACCGACGGAAATGCCATCGCCAACTGCATCACCATCTGCGTGATCAGCCGGCGCTCGGTCGACTCGGCCTTGAGGAACTTCAGTCGTGCCGGGACGTTGTAGAACAGGTTTTCGACCGTAATGATCGTACCTGCGGGCGCGCCCACAGTCGACCGCATGACGACCTCGCTGCCCTCGATGACCAGCTTCACGCCGGTTGTCTCGTCACGAGAGCGGGAGAGGCACGTCACCTGGCTGACCGCCGCGATGCTGCAGAGTGCCTCGCCTCGAAAGCCGAGCGTCTCCAAATGGCTTAGGTCGTCCGCGGTGCGTAATTTGCTTGTGGCGTGCCGCGCAAACGCCAACTCCACTTCTTTGCTCGAGATGCCGCTGCCGTCGTCGCTAACGCGAATCAGCCGGCGGCCGCCGCCGGCAGCCGCAACCGATACGGTCGCGGCGCCAGCGTCGAGTGCGTTTTCAATCAGTTCCTTGACAACCGATGCGGGACGCTCGACCACTTCGCCTGCGGCAATCTGCGCAACGACGTGGTCGGGCAGTACGGAGATGGGCATAGCGATGGGTGACTAGAAGTCTTCGTAGTAACCGGCTGGGCCGTTCACCGGGAGCTTCACGACGAATTTGGCGCCCGCGCCCAGTTCGCTCTCGACATGCACCGTACCGCCGTGCTGCTCGACGATCTTGCGAACGATGAACAGGCCAAGGCCGTGCCCTTTGGCACGGTACTGCGACCTCTGCTCAACTTGGAACTTGCGCTGGAAGATCGCCTCGTGATGCTCCGGTGCGATCCCGACACCTGTGTCTTCGACAGTGACCACAACCGGGTCGCCTTTTTGAATATCCATCGTCACGGTCCCGTCCGGGGGCGTGAACTTGAACGCGTTCTGTACGAGGTTGGTAAAGGCACGTGCCAGCAGTTCGCGATCGGCCATTACCACCGCCTTGCCTCGTCCGCCGCGCAGCTTCAGGTTGATGTTGCGGAACTTGGCGACGAGCTGGAAACGTTCGACGATTCCGCGGCGCAGTTCAAACAGGTCGACTTCGCTGAGAGACATTTGAATCTGATCCGTCTCGGGATCGTACTTGCCGAAACCGAACCCATTGTCGATGAGGCTCGATGCTTGCTGGGCCGATTCAAACAGCCGTCCAAGCTGCCGCGTGAACTTGCGCGTCAATTTGAGTTTCTGCAGATCTTCGTTCATGAAGTCCGCGGCAAGCGTAACGGCGGCCAAAACGCCCTTTGTATCGTGGGCAACCTCATTGACGAATTTGGTCTGATTTGACGACGTTACGTGCTCGGTGGCGACCATCCTCAACACGCTGAGCACATAAGCAAACCATTCCGTGTCCGGAACGTGGATGTCGTCTTCCCGGAACAGGAAGAAACCCCACAGCGATTTGTCCGCCCTCAGCGCCATGACCTTCTTGACGCCGAATTCACGTGCGACGAAGAAGTCCGGGTTAGCGTCGAACGGGTTGACGTCCGCGACGCGCACGGCTTCGACAAGGTCGGGCGTGACCTCATTGGATACCACCGTGTTCCCAACGAGCGTTTTGTCGTCGACGACGATAGTCTCATGAACCCAAAAGATCGTGTTCCACAAGTCAGGCGAGGTAAACGCTACGTTGGAGGCGCCAGTCATTTCCGCCACCATCTTCAAAAGCAGGCGCAACCGGTCAATCCGATGCGTCAATGCATTCAGTCGTTCAATAAGCTGCTGATGATCCACAATGATCTCCGTCTCAGGAAGTACCGGAGCATCTACAGTTGCCATGCGGGAGGTCGCTCTTGATGAAATCAGTACATTGGAATGAGATTATAGACTCTTAACGATCGCCTGTGCAACCGGAGTCTAGGAACGCCCGCCCGACGGGTCGTCGCCGAGCTCCCTGAGGACGGCCTGATACGCTAGGTTCACTTTCTGCATCATGTGGGTGGCATCCGGCGAGCGATTGAGGTCCGGATGGAAGTGACGGGCGAGCTTACGGTACGCGTGTTTGACCTCGTCACGCTTGGCTGAGCGCCCTACGCCCAAGATCTCCCACGGTGTTTCGACACGTTTCGCGGCATGGTGACGTCGGTGCGGACGCGCATGCTCTGCCCGGTGCTTGCGGCGCGGCGGAACAATCCCCTCAAAGTCGGCGATCTTCCACGTGCCGCGCAAGTCCGGATACACCATCGTCGACTCGCCAATGCCCAAGCGTGTGACGTCGATGTCATCGCCATACCGCACGTGATACAGGCCCGGTGCGATCGGGTCGAAGAAGGTTGGGAAAATGCGTATGTCTTTGCCGTAAACGTCAAAGGCGTACAGCTTACCGCCATACAGCATCACCAGCGCCATCATCCACGGATCGGGACGAAAGAGTTCGCCGTCGTCGGGCAAAAACATCGCGCCCCACAGGATAAACAAGGTGTGTATGTCGGCAGACCCGTTGTCCTGCAAATTGAGGCGGATTTCGTACGGCGGTATCCGCGTCTCGATCAAATGGATGCTGACACTGTGGCCGTCTGCCAGTTCGACCAGCATATTGTCCCCGCCGTCATGAGACACGGTTGCGGTTCCCGACGCCTCAAGCTGACGAACGAGGTGCGCGCTGGCATTGTAGGTATCGAATCGAACCACGGATGTTAGCAGTTCACTCGGAGTCTCGGATGGAATACGTTGCGCCTCAGCGTTACTGAGGCGCAATCCTCACTATTTTACTCGATTCCCAACGCCCACACGACACAGGCTCACTGAACGTTAAACGGTACGGTGATCGGCACCTGAATTAGGCTTGAATCCGGCGCGAGGATTTCGAGCTTAAGTTCATACGCCCCCGGCACATACGGTGGATACAGCACTTCGAGCTGGCCGTTGACGACCGGGTTGTTGTGCTGCTCGCCAATCATCGTCCACTCCGGGAACTGCGGGCCGCGGATGAGGAAGCGATATACGCTGACCTGCCCCGGCGCGAAATCAATCGTACCGAGGATCGGCACCGGCACGCCGCCGAGCACCTCACCCGGCGCCGGAAACGTTACGTTCGCGTTGACGACGCCGCTTGGCAGGCTGCCGAATCCCCCACCCGCCGCAGCCAGGTCGGCCGAGCACTCGACGGTAGGCAAGAATGCCAGCCCGCGCGAGCGTGCATAGGACTCCGCGTCGGCCGCGTCATTGCCATCCGGCGGCGGCGCGATAAACAGCTGCTGCTGCGCGTTGGACGCGCTGCCAAGCAGCGATGGCGGTACACGGCAGTAGATCGGCGCAGGCGGGCGCTTCTGGCCCGGCGCAACGCTGAATTGGATCGCGTTCGATACCTCTGGCGACAGCCGCGTGACCCACGACTGATACACCCCGGGGCTGACAAGCTGCGCCGAGCTGTTCGGGTCGGGCTGCGGCGGGGGCTGCTGCTGCGGATACGCCAGCCCGCCCGAACCGTCGGGAACACCCGCCGGCCCGTCCAAGAACCATTCGGTGACCTGCGCCGGGCAGCCCCCCGCGGGATCCTGCAAGGCCCGTACATCGCAAATCGAACGGCGCGACATGCCTTGTGGTACGCCTGCCTGATCGGGCAGCAGTTGACCCTGGAACTTGAACTGATCGAGCCATCGGCTGTTACTGTAGATCGTCGTGATGACTTGATTCCAGATCGGCGCCGCGCCGGTAACGCCAGACGTATTCACCATGCGCGACCCGTCGCTGTTGCCGACCCACACACCAACGGCCACGTTCCGTGTAAATCCGACCGTCCAGTTGTCCTTGACCTCGTTGGTCGTACCGGTCTTGACGGAAGATTGGAACGGCGTGCGTAGAATCGAATTCGAGCCGAAGGCTTGGCTGCGGGCCGCATTGTCCGAGAGGACATCGGAGATCAGATACGCAATACGCGGATCGAGCACGCGGGCGGTGAGCCGTGAGCGGTCAACGGTCTGCGGTGTCGGCGTGCCGGAAGGACAGGCGTTCTCGTACTGGTAGACGATCCTTCCGTCGCTGTCCAGCACACATAGGATCGCCTCGGAGTCGACAAACACGCCCTCGTTGGCGAATACCGAGAACCCGCGCGTCAGCTCAAGCGGGCTGACCTCGGCGCCGCCCAACGTAATCGACAGTCCGTACAGACTTGGATCGCCAGTGACGCTGGTCATACCCAAACGGCGCACGAAATCGATGTAATAGGCCACGCCCACGTTGTGGCGCAGAGTTTGCACCGCCGGGATGTTGTAGCTGTTGGCAAGCGCAGTACGCATGCGCATCGGACCGTGGAAGGTGTTGTCGTAGTTGACCGGCACGTAAGGCGGCTGTCCGGGGATGCCGATTTCGGTCCGCGTGTCCCAGATTACGTCACCCGGGGACATACCGCGTTCGAGCGCCGCCGCATACGTGAAGGCCTTGACGGTACTGCCAGGTTGGCGCAGCCCCAACGTCACATTGAAGCTGCCATCAATAGCCTCATTGTCGTAGTCCGCGCTGCCGACCATGGCGAGGATTTCACCTGTGATCGGCTTAAGGACGACGACCGCGCCATTGGTCACGTTGTTCGCGCCTAGCCGCGCGATCTGCTCGCGCACGGCGGCTTGCGCCATGTTGTTGATTTCAATGTCGACCGTGGTGTAGACGCGGAAACCACCGGCAGCGATGACATCGGGCGAGTACCCTAGCGACTCCATGAGCTGCTGCCACTGATCACGAGCGAAGAACGTGAAGTGAGGCGCATTGAGCGGCGGCTCGGGCGGCACAAGCGTGTATCCATCCCGCAGCGCGGCGTCGTGCTCCGCTTGCGTAATGAAGTCCTCCGACAGCATCAAGTCGAGCACAAGCCGCCAGCGGTCGTAAACTGCGCTCTGTACTGCCGGGTCGGGGTTGAGCGGGTCGAGGTCGCGCGGGGCCTGCGGCAGACCGGCGAGCAAGGCCGATTCGGCCAACGTGAGCGCGCGTGCCGGTTTGCTGAAGAATGTCTGCGCAGCCGCCTCGATGCCGTACGCCAGATTGCCGTAGTAGATCTCGTTCAAGTACAGCTCGAGAATGCGCTCTTTGCTTTCGCGCGTGGTGAGCGCGATGGCGAGGGCGATCTCTTCTGCCTTGCGGGTAGCGGTGCGCTCGCTGCGGTACGCGGCATCGAACAACACATTCCGGACGAGTTGCTGCGTGATGGTGCTGCCGCCTGCCGTGTTTACGTCGCCCGTGACGAAGTTCGTGACAGCCAACGTCGTCGCCGCAATATCGATACCGATGTTCGTCCAGAATTCGTCATCCTCCGTCGCCACGGTCGCGTCGATGACGAACTTGGGAATCTCGGCCAGCGGAATGCGAGTACGGCGCCCTTCGCCGATGATCTGATACAGCTCGCGTCCGTTGCGGTCCAGCAGAAACGTCGTCTGGAACGGATTGTACGTGTCGAGGTTTGCGAGGCGCTCGTTTAGCAGATCGCCCACGCGGGCGTAAGCGATACCGCCGATCAGGACGGTAAGCAAGGTCAAACCGCCGCATAGGGTGACGATCACGCCTAACGCAATCGCAACGCACCCCGGCCGAAGGCCTCGGCGGCGCTTCGAAGGCAGTTTCCTACGGGCACTGCCCTGCGCCTTGACCGGTGGCGCGCCAACGAGTGTCGGCGGTGGCGCATAGCCGGGACGTGCCATCGTCTGGCCCGCCGGCGGACGCTGAAACTGTGCATCTGGCGGACGCGCGACCGGCGACTGAATCGTCGCATCGACCCGGCGCACGGTCATGTCGGGATTCGGATCAAGCCCGCCCGTTCCAATCAGCGTCGGCGTATCGGGATGGTCGGATGGCCGGTGGCGCACCGTATGGGGCACGCTGAAGTGAACGTCCTCATCGGCCGATGGCCTCGCCGTCGGCGGCGGCATCACCGGGCGGCGCGTCGTACGCATTTGCTCCAGCACATCCGCCGGGATTTCGTCCGTGTCGTCGCTGACGGGCTGATCGAGGTCCGCAGTCGGCTCGGCGCGCAGCGGTTGATCCTGTGCGCGCAGTTCACTGTCGCTCAGCCGGTCGTCATCCCGATAGTTGTCCGCTTTGGGAAGCTGAAACGGGACGTCGTCGTCTTCGTAGTCATCCGGAATCGGCGGAGTTGTCATACGTCAGTCGTGACCTAGTGTTGAACCTCGCTTCGAGTGTACCAGAAACGCGGCCCAATCATGGTCAACGCTTACCTGACGCAGCCGCCATCTCTGCCCTATGTCCGCCCAGCGGGTATAATCGAACTATACGTTGAGCCAACCGAGAGTGGAGACGAGTAATGACGGATGCCTCGATCGCAGAAGATCGTACGCGCGCGTTGATCGCTCAGGCACGGACCGTAAACGGCCTGTCGCCGTCGCTGCATTTGGTGCCGCACTTCAACATCCGTCAGCTCTTGTCGCAGCACGCGAAAACGTCGTCGTCCGCGCCATACCTGATCTTCCTCGACCGCGACGGCAGCCGCGAGCAGTTGAGCTATGCCGAGTTCAACGCGCGCGTACATCAAGTCGCCAACATGCTGCACGACGATCTGGGCGTCCGGCGCGGCGACCGTGTGGCTACCATTGCGCACAATCACAGCGACACTGTGTTGATCTATTTCGCGTGCTGGGTGATTGGAGCATGCGTCGCCCCACAAAACGTAACCGAAGACGACCGGCGGATCGCGTTCATCTTACGCAATAGCGAGGCGAAAGTCGTGCTGGTGCGCAGCGAATATATGGAGCGCGCCGTCCAGATCGTTCACGGACCGGAGTCGGATGGCTTGGGCGCGCCGAACATCCGGACGATCGTGCAGGTCGGTGGAGAGCCGGTGGAGGACATCCCGCACTTCCAGACTCTGGTGAAGAATCTGCCCTATACCTATCTTGGCGACGGCGCGCCGGTCAAGTCCAGTGACGACTCGGTCTACGTCAGCCCGCGCGTCCCGACGCTTGAGGACGAGGCACTGCTCGTCTATACCAGCGGGACCACCGGCGCACCGAAGGGCGTTGTCCTCACCCAGTACAACCTGCTCGTCGACGCGCACGGAATCGCCTCGGCGCAGTCCATCACGGGAAATCAGCGCCTGATGTGCGTGCTGCCCATTCACCACGTCAACGGCATCGTCGTCACGCTCGTGACGCCGCTGTTGGTCGGCGGTTCGGTCGTCCTCAACCGCGCGTTCTCAGTCTCGACGTTCTGGCGGACGGTGATTGCGGAACGCGTCAACATCGTCAGCGTTGTGCCGACACTGCTTCAGTTCCTGCTCGAACAAGCACGCGAGCAGCAAGCGTCGGGTCTGCCACTGTTTGGCGAGGGAATACACCGGCGCGGCCTGACGCACTTCCGACACTTTGTCTGCGGCGCAGGCACGCTGTCGGTCGCGCTCGCCCGCGACTTCGAGGACACGTTTGGAATTCCGATCCTGCATGGTTACGGCCTGAGCGAGACGACCTGCTACAGCTGCTTCCTGCCAATTGACATCACGTGGAACGAGCATCAGGCGTGGCTGCAAGACTTCGGATACCCGAGCATCGGCCTCCCGATTGGCGTCAACGAGATGGCGATCTTCAATGAGGCGGGTCAGCCCGTCGGCGAAGGCGAGCGCGGCGAGATTTGCGTGCGCGGACACAATGTCATGCACGGGTATTTCAAGCGTCCCGATGCCAACGCCGAGACGTTCAAGTTCGGCTGGTTTCGCAGCGGCGACGAAGGGTTTTTCAAGCGCGACAAGCTCGGTCGGACCTACTTCTTTATCACAGGCAGAATCAAGGAACTCATCAACCGTGGCGGGGTCAAGTTCAGCCCGTTCGAGATCGAAGAAGTCATGCTTGAAATTCCCGGCGTCCGCGTGGCACTTGCAGTCGCTTTCGCAAACGACTACTACGGCGAAGAAGTTGGCGCGTATATCGTGCTAAACGAGGGCGCCGAGGTGACCGAGGACGACGTCTTGCGCCACTGCCGCGACCGGCTCACGTTCGAAAAGTCGCCGAAAGTCGTGGTGTTCGGCACGGAAGTGCCGGTGACGACCACCGGCAAGTATCAGCGCCTGAAGCTGCAGGATCAATTCGCCGAATACCGCGCAACTCAATTTAAGAAATGACGCGCCAGTCCGCCTAGATTGCCAGCTCGTGCAGGTTCGTCACGGCACGCTTCAGGTCGGCCTCGGCAACAACGAACGAGATGCTGCACTCCGAGCTGCCTTGCGCGATCATGAGCACGTTGATCTCCTCTGTGCCCATCGCTTGAAACACGCGGCCTGCGACGCCCGGCGTGCCGCGCATGCCTGCGCCCACCGCCGTCACAATGGCAATATCGTCACGAATGGAGATCTCTTCGACGTTGTTGCGCGCGATCTCCGCGTCGAGGTCTTCCTCGATTGCCAGCTTAGCGGCGGCGGCGCGTTCGTCGGTCACGACCATACACATCGCCTGTTCGCTCGAAGACTGTGAAATCATCAGAATATTCGCGTTCGCGCGCGCCGCTGCCGTGAATACCCGCCCCGCAATGCCGGGCACGCCGATCATGCCGCGCCCGCCCACGGTCAGCATCGATACGTTGCGCACAGCCGTGACCGCCTTGATGACCGTTGTCGACGGTTCGCTTTGCGGCGTCACCAGCGTACCGGGGTGGTCGTAGTTGAACGTGTTGCGGACCCGAAGCGGCATCTCGAGATCGAGGATCGGCTGCACGGTCTTCGGATGTAATACCTTTGCCCCGTAATATGCCAGCTCTCCCACTTCGGTATACGACACCTGCGGGATCACCTTCGCGCGGCGGTCGATTCGCGGGTCGGTCGTCATGACACCGTCCACGTCCGTCCAGATCACCAACTCGGAACTACCGGTATAAGCAGCGAAGATCGCGCCGCTGAAGTCGCTGCCACCACGACCCAGCGTCGTAACGGCGCCGGTCGGCGTGGCGCCGATAAAGCCGGTCAGCACCGGCGTAATGCCTGACTCAATCAGCGGCATCAGCCCGGACTCGATCCGAGTCCGCGTTTCGCCCCAGAACGGCGCCGCCGCGCCGAATTTGTCATCCGTCACGACAAACTGCGTTGCATCCAGCGGGCGGCTGTCCACGCCTTGCTCGGCCAACCCTGCCGCCACGAGGCGCGCGCTCAAGCGCTCACCGTGGCTTACGACTGCGTCCCTGATCTTCGGAGACGCCTCGCTCAAGATGTTGACGCCGTGGCAAATCTCGACGACCTCGTCGATCAGCTTATTGAGCGTGAGCGACACCGTATCGCGGGCTTTTCCGGGGCTGGTCAGCGCGTTGAGCGCCTCCTCGTGCCGGTCGCGCAGCTTCTGCGCTTCGCTGAGGTAGCCCCACTTGTCGCCGTTTACGGCCAGCCCGATGATGTTGATCAGGCTGTCGGTTACGCCGGACATCGCCGATACGACGAGGACGGGCCGGTTTCCCGCTGCACGCTCGCGTTTGGCGATATGGATGACATTGCTGATGGCGTCTGCGCTGCCAACCGATGTCCCGCCGAACTTCATGGTGATGATGGACACGATCCCTCCGCCTAGCGCACCACTCCGGCGCGCCGAAAATCCTGTAGCACAATCCGTTCCCACGGTTGATCGGTGCACGCCGTGACATACACCGCGCCGCGACGCATGCACTCGGCGCGAATGTCCGCCTGCCACTGTTCGAGGCGCTGACGGTACAGCGCCAGCAAACCCGGGTCGAGGCTGACCTCCTGCGCGTTTCCGGTCTCGCTGTCCACGAGACGCAGGTCGCCGGCGACCGTTGGCTCGACTTCGTCAGGGCTGAGGACGTGAACGACCACGATCTCATAGCCTCGCCCAGCCAGCTTACCGAGGCCAGTGGCAAAGCCGGACGTGCTGAACATGTCGGAAATCAGAAAGAGCAACCCGGGGCGGGCCGCCTTGGCCGCGTAGTCGCTCAGCAGTCCGTCGAGATCGGTCTCGCCGTGCCCCTTGACCTCGTGCAGGTAGCGCAGCATACGCACCGTGTGCTGGCGCCCTCGCGATGGACCGAATCCATCCGCGTCGACGAGTGTCGATATCGTCAGACGGTCGTTCTCGCCGAGGCTGACGTACGCCAGCCCCGCAGCAAGGCGCTTGGCGAACAGCAGTTTGTTGAATTCCGCGCCGTCGATGTCGTTGGGAAAGTCCATCGACGCCGAAGCGTCGACGATAATGTGGACGGCCAGGTCTTCCTCGTCCTCCATCAGCTTGATGACCGACCGATCGCTGCGGGCGTAGACATTCCAGTCCAGCCGGCGCAAATCGTCACCCGGAACGTAGTTGCGGTAGTCGGCGAATTCGACGCTGGTGCCGCGCTTGCGCGAACGGCGGTCGCCTTTCATTACACCCGCGCGGACGTGCCGCGCAACCAGACTTAGCGAGTCGAGCTTGCGGCGCACGGTTTCGTCCAACAGCAGTGGTTCGCCAGCCATAAAGCCTCCTAGTACGCCCCCTGCCGCATCAATACGCGGGGCAAGGTCATCATCAGTATTTGTACATCAAGGCTGATCGACCAGTTCTCAATATAGTAAATATCTAACAGGCACATCTCGTCGAAGGGCACCTCGCTGCGGCCGCTGACCTGCCAGAGCCCGGTAATCCCGGGCATGGTCTCCAGCCGTTGCCGGTGCCACGGCTTATACATCGCCACCTCGTCCGGCGTCGGCGGACGCGGACCAATCAGGCTCATTTGACCGCGTACGACGTTGATCAGATTCGGCAGCTCGTCGAGGCTGGTACGACGGATGAACTTCCCCACATGGGTGACACGCCAATCATCCTTGAACTTCGGGTGCAGCGGATCCTGATCGTACTGCGAGATCATCTCCTGCTGATATTTGTCGGCGTCGGGAATCATGCTGCGGAACTTATAGATCGTGAACGGCCTGCCGTTCTCCCCGATGCGGCGCTGGGCATAGATAATTGGCCCCTTGCTCTCGAGCCGTATCGCCAACGCCACGAGTACGAATACGGTCAAGATGACCGGCAGTGCGACTAAGATCAAGAGCACGTCCATGACGCGTTTGAGCAAACGCTCGATGCCCTTGAGCTTCGGCTTGCCCGTCACGCCAAGCAGCGGGATCCCATCGAGATTCTCAACCTGAACTTGCCGCAGGTTGAGCTGGAACAGATCGGGTACGACACGTACGTCGGCACCTGCACGGCGGGCTGTGTCCACCATCTGCAGAATCTGATCGTGGTGCGACCATGTCAACGTGATCACGACCAGATTGACTCGATGCTGCTCGATCATGGCCGCCAAGTTCGAGAAGCCGCCGAGGCCGCGCACGCGTCCCAAATCCGTCGCGCCGATTTCCGGGTCGTCATCGAGGTATCCGACCGGCACGTAGCCAAGCTCCTTGCGTGCCAACATGGTGCGCAGTACGGCCTGCCCCACCTCGCCAGCGCCAACGATTAGCACACGCTCCACACCGATTCCCTGTGCTCGGCGTCGAGCATCAACCATGCGCTTGACGATGCGCGCGCCGCCCAGCAGCGCGACCGTGAAGACGGCAACCCAGACCAGCATCAAGCGGCTGAAGAACAGCGGCTGAAAGATGAAGCTGAGCGCCATCACGACAACAGTCGCGTTCGTCACACCGTTGACGACAGTGAACAGCTCCTGCATGTAGGCCCTACCGCGCACGTGGCGGTACAGCCCAGACCCGCGATACTGGATCGTCAGCCACACGACGTATACGACCATATACGGGATGTATGGCTCGAACGTCGTCGTGTTGATTTCAAGCACGGGGCGGATAATCTGAAGCTGGTAGCGCACGACGTAAGCTACGGCAAACGCGGCCAACGCCAGCACGACATCAAGCCACGGGAAGAGCTCCACTTGCGCGGCGGAATTCGCCTTCTGCGCGTTCATTCAAAACCCTTGCGATACGCACCCACCGTTTGGCGCGCAGTCTCGGTCCAGCTAAATGTCCCGGCCCGTTCGATACCGGCCCGAGCCGCCTTCAGTCGCCAAGCCTCGTCCGTGTTGGCACGCCGGAGCGCACTTACAAGGTCGTCGACCGAGTGCGGGTCGACGCCCAGCGCGACATCCCCGGTGACCTCGGGCAGCGACGACACATTTGACGTGACGACCGGCGTCCCGCACGCCATCGCTTCCAGCACGGGCAGGCCAAAGCCTTCGTGAACTGAGGGAAACACGAACAATTCGGCGCTATTGTACCAGAGGGGCAAGTCTTCAACAGGCACGTAACCAACGAACCGGACGGAGGACTCGAGGTTGAAACGACGGACAGCTTCGAATACGTCGTCGGCGAGCCAACCCCTTCCGCCCCCGATAATCAGCGGGGGACGGTCGTTAGGATCAAGCTGCGCATACGCCGTCAACAAACGAACAAGATTTTTGCGCGGCTCGATCGTCCCGACAAACAGCCAGAAGCGATCCGGCAGGTTCTTCGCCGCACGAAACGCTTCGACATCGGCTTCCGGCAGCGGGCGATACCGTTCAGGATCGTGCGCGCCGAGGGCAATGTCGATCTTGTCACGAGGGATGCGAAACACGCTCACTAGATCGTCAGCGGTGCTTTGCGAAATGGCGATGACACGTCGTGCGCGGCGGCACGAAAGCGGCGTCAGCATGCGCAGGTATAACCTGCGCGCAGCAGTCAGCACCTGCGGATAGTGGACGAAGCTCAGGTCGTAGACGTTGACGATCGTCGGCACCCGTGACAGCACGGGCGAAACAAACGCCTGCGCATGCAAACCGTCGATGCTGCGCACTGCCCACGGCTGGACCACCTGCTCCCATGCGATGCGCTTTACCGGGCTACTCGTGTCGATGGTGCTGCGCTGTACGACAAAGCCGTCCAAGTTGGCGGAGAACTGTGCCCCGACGAACGCGGTCAAGCGCCAGTCGTCAGGCACGACACGCGGAAGCCAGCGCATGACGTTGGCCATGTAACCGGCGATTCCAGCCGCCCGATAGCTGGCGTCTCCGCTCAGAAGGTGCGCGTTCAATCCAATGTGCATGGTGGGGCATTATATGGGAGTGTTCTAATTATGCCTACGCCGTAGCACAGGAGTATAGTAGTTCGCAAACGAAGGAGAAGTCACCGGTGCGGCCAACGCTATCGCCAGCAAACGTCTCTCTGCTCTCCACCGTCGCGCAGGTGCGCACAGGCTGGGTCACGGCGGTACGCTGGTCGCCCGACGGACAAACGATCGCCGTCGCGACCGGGCAGCAGGTCAACCTCTACGTCCGTTCGTTCGGTGCTCAGCCGACGTTCAGGCTAACCGGCTTCGACGCGCCCGTCAAGAACATCGCGTTCAGCCGCTACGGAAAGATGATTGCCGCAGCCAGCGCCGACGGTTGGCTGAGACTCTGGGACATTCGTGCGGCGCCGACCCGATCACATACCTTCCAAGCCGACGACTCCCTGACCTGCGTATGCTTCAGCGGAGACGAGCGGCGCGTTGTAGTTGGAACAGGCGAAGGCGAAGTTCGCATCTGGGAGATTGCGACCGGGACCTCAGCGATCATGCCGGACCGGCACGCAGCTGAAGTCACGGCCGTAATCTGGGACTCGGGATGGGTGTACAGCACCGGCCGGGACGGCAAGCTGCTCCGCCATAATGTTTACGAGGGCGGGACGGCCCGCGTCGTAGCAAACTACACCGACGCGCTGCGCGACCTTGCCCTGAACACGCGCGGTCGTGTAGCACATGCAGTCAGCCGGGATGGCAACCTGAATTCGTGGTCCAGTGAGGGCAACCTGCGCAGTAGAGTGCTTGCCCATGATGGCGGAGCGGACTGCGTCGCCCTCACAACCAACTATGCGCTGCTAGCTACCGGAGGGCGTGACAACCTCGTTCGCCTTTGGGATGCCAAAGTACTCATCACGGACGAGGCCGAACCCATCGCGACACTGAATGCGCACACCAAGCCGGTTCTCGCCGCCGCGTTCAACCCGCTCGGAACCATGCTCGTCACTGGAAGCGGTGACAATAGTGTAAGGCTGTGGTCGGTCGAGGAACGCAATAACGCCGGAAATTGATTACACGGTTCTAACCCCACTGCGCTATAATCTCCACATTGCGAAAGACAGGGTTAACGGATGGAACTCGGAATCATTTCGGACATCCATGGAGACCTACGCGCCTTAGACACCGCCTTAGAACGACTGACCAAGTACCATCACGTACAGCACATCCTGTGTGCGGGTGACCTTATTGGTCGCGGCCCCGAATGGAACGCCGTGGTCACGAGAGTCCGCGAGATGGGTATTATTTCCGTTCGAGGCAACCATGACGAGTGGGATGCCAGCCTGAGCCCCGAGAATGCAGAGTTCATCCAGTCTCTGCCGATCGATTGGCGTGGCAGATTCGGTTCGACGTTGGTGTACTTGTGTCACGGTAAGCCGGGTAACAATTTGTGGGGTCTGTACCGCGACCACATCTCCAATACGCTGCTGGATATGATGCTGGCGTCGCTGAAGGTGGACGTGCTGGTGACCGGCCATACGCACGTGCCGCTGTATGCTCGTGTGAGCCGCGGCTGTGCGGTAAACCCGGGCTCGCTCTACACATTCAAGAGCGCACGCTCGACATCGCACAGCTACGCAGTTCTGTCGCTCCCTTCGCTGGAGTTCGAAGTGTTCGATCTGACGCGGCCCATCAACGAGCCGATGAGCGCGGAGTTGTACCGCTAGTCGATCGTGAATTCCCCAAGATCGAGGGTGTCGCCCCCTTCAGGGCGCAAGAGTCTTTCCGTCCCGCCGTCGACAAACCGGTAGACCACAACGCCAGCGCGATACGTCCCGCTTGGCAGAGGCGCACCATCAGGTGTGGTCAGTACCTTGGGGTCGTATACCACGTCGCCCGGAAGCATGCTTGATGCGGGTCGCTCGCCCATCATCGGCGGGCTGTCCATCTGCGCGACCAGCGTGCCGTCCGCGTCGAGCAGGAACGCGCTTGTAACCAGCATTTCCGTCACGGGCGATTGGACCGACCACCATAAGTCGATACGCCCGCGATTCTGCAGAAGCCTTGCGCGCCTCAGCACCAGCGGGCCGATGCGGCCAACGTCGCTTTCCTGCACGCGATCGAACCGATAGCTGTCCAGCCTACTGTCCTGGATGTGCTGCGTGGTCCGCTGCATCGTCTGTACGAATCCGGCCTCACGCAAGACATCGAAGACGTGTGTCTCGGAACTCCAGTGCAGCAGCCACACGGTGTCGTACGATTCAATAACCTGCGGCAGTTCCTCGGCGAAGGTCGTCGGCTGGCCCTCGCGCCATCGTTTCAGCGACCGCAGATCGGTACCGTCGGGCAGCACGCGATCGAAGTAATACTCCAGCATCGAATCCCCGCCGCCGATCTCCATGAGCACCAGTTCGTCGGTACGCACGAACGACGCAACCGTGCCGACGTACTGCTCCCACGGCCCCTTGACGCGGTAGAAGTCGACTGACGTAGCGCCGGACACAACAATCGCAGCGACCATGAACGTTCGCGCTCCAACTGGAAACTGCATTAGGCCCAGCGCAATCAACAGCGCGATGGCTGGCGTGACGTGGGAAATGCGGTGTGCCGCGAGTACCGGCACGAAATTGGTCGCGATCCACGTCAACGCCAACGGCAG
This sequence comes from Candidatus Flexicrinis affinis, assembly GCA_016716525.1. NCBI lineage: Bacteria > Bacillati > Chloroflexota > Anaerolineae > Aggregatilineales > Candidatus Flexifilaceae > Candidatus Flexicrinis > Candidatus Flexicrinis affinis. The sequence continues at coordinate 1,160,294 of JADJWE010000001.1, read as the reverse complement.
CGCGATCCACAGAACCAGCAGTACGCCGATGCGCCGATCCTGTGTCCGTGCTAAGAGCCTGAACAACGTGGCTGCGCCGACCCCGAGCAGACCCAATGTCAGCGGCCACATCTGCCCGAACCAGATATCGCGATAGCGCAGCAGAGTGTCCCACGTGGCGGGGTCGGCACGATCCGCCCCTGCGCCGTTTCCGATCTGCTGCACGCCAACGGTGAACAGCCACGGGACTACGGCGGCAGCAGCAGCGGCCAGCGCGGCGACCACCGGGAACGCTCGGCGCGGGCGCATGGTGAGAACGGCGTGCAGTCCAATCGTGATCGGAACCCACGCGCCGAGGTAATTAACATACACCAGCGCCGCACTGCTCAATAGAAGCACGATCAACATGCTCCGCCGGCCGTGTTTGAGCCAGCGAACGTAGGCGATCACTGCCGCGACCGACAGGGCCGACTGCACGGTATACATCCGCGCTTCTTGACTGAGATCAACCTCGAGATCGGACAGTACCATCACCAACGCTGCCAGCGCGGCGAACACCGGTCCCGCACGCCTGCCGCGCGTCTCGACTAGATCGAGCGCAAGCCGAAATACCAGTGCGACCGACACCAAAGCTGCCAGCGCTGACGGCAATCGCAGCGCCATCTCGGAGGTTCCAGCAAAGCCCGTCCATAAGCGCATCGCGCCGAAGTACAGCGGCGGGTGAACGTCGGAGCGCAGCAGCCCCACCAAGTCGGGCGCCTGTGTGGCGAAGTAGGTGAACCCCTCGTCCGCCCAGATGTTCTGCGCGTCGATATTATGAATGCGTACAGTCGCGGCCGCCAGCAGCAGCGCCACGATCACGAGCCACGTGCGGCCTGAGATTCTAGACACGGATTCCTGCGGCGCGCGCCCGCTCAAGCACCGATCGCGCCGCGCGGATCATCGGCATGTCGATCATCTTGCCTTCAAACGCGAACACACCCTCGCCTGCCGCCTCATGGGCGTTGAACTCAGCCACCAGCCTGCGCGCACGGTCGATCTGTTCTGCTGTCGGCGTGAAGACCTGTTGGATCGGGTTCACCTGCCGCGGATGGATCACGAACTTGCCGGTGTATCCCATCTCCATCGCGACCTGCGCATCGGCGACGAGCAGCGTTTCGTCCGCCTTGTAGTCAATGAACGGCGTATCGAGTGCTTGCAGGCCGAACGCCTTGGCGTGCAGTACGACCGCACTGCGCGCATACTGCGACTCATGCCCGCCTTGCGTGCGAACGGCTCCCATGTCACCCGCAAGATCTTCTGCGCCGAACGCCAGCGCATCCAGCCGGCGCGACGCAGCGGCAATCTCTGCGAGGCGTACGACGCCCATTGCCGTTTCGACGATCGCGATCAAACGTATCGCGCCCGAAGGCCAGCCCCGGTGCTGCTCTGCTGCCGCAAGCCACGAGTCGACTTGCGAAATGCCGGCTGCAGATTCGACCTTAGGCAGGACATACGCATCGGGCCGCCCGTCGATTGTGCCCTCTAAGTCAAGTTCACACAGTTCACCAGCCGAAACCGGATTGAGGCGCACAGTACGTTCGATGCCGCCGAAATCAACCTCGCTCAACGCCGATGCGACAGTCGCGCGGGCCGTCGGTTTGTTGGCAGGCGTGACGGCATCTTCGAGATCCATGATGATTGAGTCGGCACCGGCAGATGCGCCTTTTTCGATTTTGCGCCGATCGTCCCCCGGCATGAACAGCATCGCCCGCCGAACGCGTTGAGAAGTCATCGTTTCCCCTCACCAAATGCCCTGAGTGTGACGCCGAACACCATCATCGTCAAGCGCCGAACCGTGTGCTATCGTTTGGTGGCTTCGGCAAATGAGCGGTGAGGTGCATTGATGCGGTGGTTGGTGATCGGGGTGATCGTGCTGGTCGTCGCGGGGTGCGAAACGCTGGAGGAAACGGCGCAGCTTCCGACTCGCATGCAGCTCCCGTCCGAGACTGCAGCGTCGTCCGTCCCACCGCCCTCGACACCGGCGACCGTACCGGCGCTTGAAAGCACAGATCAGACACGCATTCTGCTGCCGCTGGAACCCATCGAGAGCGAACTCACCACCGGCGAGGTCGAGCGCTGGGTACTCCCTGCCGAGGCCGGCGATCGAATTCGTATCCGCAGCGTAAGCACCGCGACCGCAGTCGAGTTGACTTTGCTGAACCCCACTGGCCTGCCTATCGCAACCGGCCTTGACGTCCTCGAACTCACGTTAGGCGGTGACGGGACGTACACGCTTGAGGCACGCGCAGCCACGGGCGCAGGGTCCTATCAGCTGGGATTGACCGTCGCCGAGGAGCCACCACGGCCTGCGCCAACATTCACGCTCCCTCCGGTCGTAGTCGGTGTTGCGACACCGACGCCCGCCTATGCAGGTCTCGGCCGGTTCGTCGGCGAACTTGCCAACGGCACGACACGCCCTGCCGAGTTCGAGCCGGTTGACGAGGCGCATGTCTATACCTTCAGCGGAACTGAAGGCCAATACGTGCGCTTGCGCCTCAACGTGATCAACGGCGACCTCAAGGCTGTGATGACTATCTTCGATCCGGCCGCGGTCGCGATTGCAGCCGACTCCGAAAGCGACAATGGCAACGCGGTCCTGCGCAATCTGAGGCTGCCGGCAGACGGTGAATACTCGATACAGGTTGCTCCGAACGGCCAGCCCGGCACGTATGCCATCGACCTGACGGTGTATGACGCCCCAGTCGCGATCACGCCGACCTACAACTTGACGCCGACAGCCACGATCGCGACGCCGGTGCTGACGCCGACATATCCGACGGCCGCGCCTGGTGAGCGGGTCAGCATAGAACAGCCCGTCGTCGGCCAGATCGAACAGCCGGGCGATATCGAAGTCCACAGTTTCGCGCTGCGCGCCGGAGACATCGTATCCATCGCGGTCAGTGCCGCAGCCGAGTCCTCGCTCATCCCGCGCATAGAGCTGATCGACCCGGACGGCGCGCCGGTGTTCGCCGTCGTGGGAAACCTTTCTCCCACCGTCCGCGAAGCGCTCATCTCGCCATTTACTGCGCTCCTCGACGGCCCGTACACGGCTATTGTCAGCGGCGAAGGCGAAACGACAGGCAGTTACACGTTCTCGTATGGCAGCGGCGCTGTGCGCGAGTTCGTGTTCAAGGGCGCGCTGCGCGCCGACCGCGGCGAAATCTCGACCCTCTTGCGGCCGGCGACCGGCGATATCTGGCATCTCAGCCTAACCCGGGGCGATCTCATTACCGCAGGAGTCACACCGCTGGACGGCAGCATCGCGCCGATACTGGAAATGACGAGTGCGCGCGGTGAACTGATCGGCATCGATGCCGAAGGCGCAGGACCGCGTTCCCCGTTGATCTCCGGCGTGCGCGCACCGGAAACCGGGCTGTACTACTTGCGCGTCCGCCCGCAGCGCGCCGACACCATCGGCCAGTACCAGATCATCTTCCGCTATCTCGATCTTGGTGGCACGCCAACGCCGGTTCCGGGAACGCTGCCGATTCTGGTGACTAACGGGACTCTATCGATCGACGAATACGACTTTTTCCCGCTGCAAGGGCGCGCCGGACAGCGGATCTTGGTGGCCGTCGATCCGCTCGAGGGTTCGCCGATCGACCCGTATGCGGCGGTAATCGGCCCGGATGGGCGGGTTCTGATCGAAGGCGACGACAGCGGCGGCACGCTCAGCGCGTACTTCGAAGCAGAGCTGCCAGAAGACGGCCTGTATCAAGTGCGCATCAATGGGTATCTGTCGGCAGGGAGTTACCGGCTCACTGTCACCGAAATCTTCGACTAGCGCGCGGCCTAATCGACGGGCAGCACCCACGCCAGTGCTTCCGGCAGCACGCTCCGGAAAGCCACAAGGCTGTGCCCGCTGCCAATTTCGACGTACTTGTACGCGGTTTCGTTCGAACGCCGGTTCAGCAGCGACCGAAGCTCGCGCCCCGGCTGTACGAAGCGCGCCGCGCCTTCGTAACGGCCAACCGACTGGAAGACTCGCTCCGGCAGATTCTCCGCGCCATCGAACCGGCGCACGATCTGGCGCAGCTCGGCCGCAGACTTGCCTTCGCCCAACGGCGGCGACAGCATGATCAAGCGGCTGAACACGGCCGGATTCTTGAGCGCAGCGTGCGCGCTCGCAATCGCGCCCATCCCAACACCGCCGATGCCGATCTTTTCCGGGTCGACACGATATTCGGTCTGCAGGAACGGCAGCAGCTCCGAGATCAGGAACTGGTAGTGCCGATCGTTGGCAAGGAAGTTCTTGTCGCGGGTCGTCTGATCGCCGCTTTGCATCATCGCGAGGATCGCCGGTGCGGCGGCATTGTGTTTGTAGAGCGCATCCGCAATGAAGTTCGCCTGCATCGGCCCACTCGCCCATTCGCCGTCGAGCAAGATGATCAGCGGCAGCGGCTCGTACCCGCCGTCATAGTCCGGCGGCGTGTACACCCAGCACTTGCGGCCGCCGAAATTGAGCTGCACGCTGCGCACGGAATGCTCGTCGACGCGCCCGTGCGGCACCCGGTGCAGCTTTTCCCAATCCGGGAACGGGCGCGCTTCAGGCATACGCAGCACAGACACGGACATCTGCCGTGTGCTGATGATCGTCGGGTTGTAGGGATCGCTGTGCCAGTACTTGTTGACACGCGCGACGATGTTGGAATCGCGCGCGACCGACGTCATCGGGTCGTCGATGACGATCATGTAGTCGAGCAGATCGTCCGGCTTGAACTTGACTGACACGTACCAAAGCGTCGTGCCGGCTAGGTTCTCCATCGGGACGAACGGCGGGTCGCGCCGGATGGTGTCGAGGTTGACGGCGACACGGCTTGCCCCCGGCCGCGCAAAAATGAACGTCGCCGTGTCATGCTCGATCCACGGGAAGCTCGCCCGCTGCCTCAGAAGCTGCTCGACCAGCGGTTGACGCGACTCAATCGGAGTATTCAAGGCGTCTTTCAGGAAAGATTCGAACGACGTCCAGTTCGTCATGTGCTGCTGTGCTCCTTGAGTCGCGGAAGGCGCCATAGGGTTCACTCGATTGGATTATTCAACACGCCTATTGTAGCATCTGCCCGGGGATTTACCCATGTCAGCCGAGAGTAGCACGTGCATGGCTCGTCAAGCTGAAAGCACCGCACCCGTCGCTCCCAGCCTTCGCCGGTGGGTTGTCTTCGCGCCGGCGTTCGCCGCCTTGATGCTGTGGCCGTTGTGGTATCGCTTTCCGGCCCACCCCAGCATCCCAACGCCATACTACTTCATGCGATTTGCATTTGCGCTGCCCGCAGGTATCGCCGTATTGACGTGGGCGTTGGGCGGATTCTGCGGGTTTCGCACGCTCATCCGTACCCGAACGGGATGGGCGTTTGCCGCGTCGCTGCTTATGCTAGCAGTGTGGTCGTATCTGTCAACGTCGTGGGCATTCCGCAGGGAGGCCGATCCCCAGCTTGCGCTGGGCGCCAGCATGCAGTTGGCCGTCGCGATTCTGTTTGCGCTGGCCGTCGCCTCGGTCCGCGTGCCGCCGCGCATGATTACGTCGGCGCTGCTCTTCGGTGCGCTCTGGCACGCCGCCTTGGTCGGGCAGCAAGTCGCATTGCAGGGGGCGGCGGGCGGACTGTGGAGCACGCTCGGCGAGTTTCCGATTGAACTGGAGCAGGCACGGATCAGCGTCGTGCAAGCTGAAGGGATCCGCTTGCTGCGCCCCTACGGCCTGCTGCCGCATCCGAACGTATTGGCCGGCTTCCTTGCCACGGCCGTGCTCGCCAGCGTGCCGTGGCTGATCCACCGTCGCATGCCGCTGATGGTCGCACTCGTCATCGGCGCGGCCGTCCTGTGGTCGTTCCTACTTACGTTTTCGCGCGGGGCGTATCTTGGGTTCGCTGTCGGCGCGCTTGCGCTGCTAATCCTCGTGATGCGGTCACCGGGCGTGTCCCGTCCGCGCACCGCCGTCGTCGGTGCGTGGGCGATTGTCGTGGCCGTCGCCTTCGCAGCTGTCTATCAGCCCTTCCTTCTTGCGCGTGCCGGCGTCGGCGTTGAGACGACCGAGCAGTACAGCGCAGCCGAACGCACTGAACTGAACAGCGCCGCCCTGACCGCCATTTCGGAACGTCCGCTAACCGGCGTCGGGGCCGGAAACCTCCCTTGGCGGTCGGCCTATATCCTGTACGAACGCGGGTCGATCGTACAAGGCAACTACCCGCATAACATCGTGCTGACGATTGCTGGCGAATACGGGCTGGTAGGCGTCGTGCTTGTCTTTGCCGCGGTGCTCGCCGCCTTGATCGGAGCCTTTCGCCGCCCATACTCGATACATCGGTCGGCGTTGACTGCCGCCTTCGTCGCATTGCTGGTGGCCGGCCAGTTCGACTACTATATGGTGACGTTCATGCAATTTCAGGCCGGCTCGCTGGCGCTGATCGGCGCGGCGCTTGCTGATAGAAAGTGATCGGAGCGTATGATAGACTCCCGGCGTTGCTGAACGCAGAGAAGGCGAGCCTCCTGATGACGGTTCAATCCGGGGTACGAGATTATCTGTTTCGCGGTGCGTTAGCGGACATCGATCCGGACGTCTCTGATCTGATCCGACATGAAACCGCGCGTCAAGCCCGCTACTTAATCATGATTCCGTCTGAGAGCACGGTTCCGCATGCGGTGCGGGAAGCGCTGTCTTCGGCGTTCCACAACATCTATGCCGAAGGTTATCCGCTCGACGCATCGCGGCAGTTGACCGAGGACGAGATTCTCGATTACGGCGCGCGCTTGACCGAGTACCGCCGCATCGCGGACGAACGCTACTACAAAGGCACGGAGTACGCCGACATCATCGAGTCGCTCGCGCGGCGGCGGGCGGCGGAGCTCTTCGCTACAGAGCACTACGGCCCCGACAAGCTGTTCGTCAACGTGCAGCCGTTGAGCGGCGCGCCGGCTAACAACGCGGTGTACTCTGCCCTGCTCACGGTCGGCGACACGGTCATGGGCATGGACCTCATCCAAGGCGGCCACCTGACCCACGGCAGCCCGGTCAACCGGAGCGGCAAGCAGTACAACATCGTCAGCTACGGCATTGACCCGGAAACCGAGCAGATCGACTACGATGCGATGCGCGCACTCGCGCTGCAGCACCGCCCCAAAATGATCATCGGCGGCTATTCAAGCTATCCGCACGTCCCCGATTGGGCACGGTACCGTGCCATCGCCGACGAGGTCGGAGCGTTCCTGCTGGCGGATGTCGCGCATGTCGCGGGGCTCATCGCCGCGGGCGCGTACCCCAACCCGGTCGGGATTGCCGACGTCGTGTCATTTACGACTCACAAGACTCTCGGCGGACCACGGGGCGCGGTCATCATCACGCACAAGAAGGCGCTGGCGACCAAGATCGACCGCGGCGTGTTCCCCGGCGAACAGGGCGGCCCGCACATCAACGCGATGGCGGCGCTGGCTGTTGCGCTCAAACTCGCACGGACCGAGCAGTTCGTCAGCTTGCAGCAGCAGACCGTTCGCAACGCAGTGACACTCGCCGACCGGCTTCGCGAGCGCGGATTGCGCATTCCTTTCGGCGGCACCACGACCCACCTCTTGAACGTCGACTGTAAGTCGGTAGTCGGCCCGGACGGCACGCCGCTGAGCGGCGACATGGCCGCGCGCATCCTTGACCTGTGCGGTGTCGTCTGCAATCGGCAGACGATTCCCGGCGACACGTCCGCGCTAAGGCCGAGCGGCATTCGCCTCGGTACCCCGTGGATCACCCAACGCGGATTCGGCGACGCCGAAACGCTGGCGCTGGCCGACATCATCGCGGATGTACTGCTGGCGTGCGTGCCGTTCAGCTACAGCGGCCGCAAGCGTGACATCACCCGCGCCAGCATCGACTTCGACGTGCTTCAGACGGCACGCGTCCGCGTTCGCGAGCTTGCCGCCAGTGTCGGCATCGACACTGATGCGGTCGCCGACGATTACCCGCACTTCGCATATCTGGACACCGTCTCGGACGACCCGCAGCGTATCATCGTGCAGGGCGAACATGCAGCGAATTTCCTGAACGGTGCGCTTACCAGCGATATCGTGGCGCTGGAGATCGGCGCTTCACAGCCAACGCGCATCTTCGACCTGCAAGGGCGCGAATTGGCGCAAGGCCACGTGACCCGAACGAGCTCAACCGAGTACGCGCTCGAGCTCTCAGGTCAGGTCGGGCGTGCCGTGACGTGGCTCCGGTCACTCTCTGACGCGTTCGTAATCATCGACCCGGAAGACGTAGCGGCACGGCTGCCCGGGCCGGTCGAAGTCACGGTCGACGGCCGGGTCACCGCTCGGGCTCCGCTTTCAGAGGGCGAGGGCTTCGCGGCCAAGCCGTTCTATGTTGGTCAGCGTGCGCACGCGGTCTCAGCGGCTGCTCCGCAGAACGTGTTCACGTGGTCACCTGCCGAGTCCTCAGAACTGCTCACGACGCCGCTGCACGCGCTGCACAAGCAGCTCGGCGCGCGGATGACGCCCTTCGCCGGTTACGATATGCCGGTATGGTATACGTCGGTGAAAGAGGAACACGCGGCGGTTCGCAGCAGCGCCGGCATCTTCGACGTGACACACATGGGCGTGTTCGATGTGCGCGGCCCGGGTGCAGCCGCATTCCTCGACGCGGTGACGACCAACGATGTCCCCGGCTTGGCGGTCGGCGAGTCGCACTATACGTACTTCCTCGACGTGCACGGCATCCCGCTCGACGACTTGATGATCTACCGCCTCGCCGATCAGCACTATTTGGTCGTAGTGAACGCGTCCAACAATGACAAGGTCTGGGCATGGCTGAATGCCGCTCAACGCGGCGATGTCGTCATCGACCCGGAAGTGCCGCAGCGACGCTTGCCCGGGCCGCAGGTTGCGGTACTGCGCGACCTGCGCGATCCAAGCTCGGGCGCAGACCAGCGCGTCGACGTCGCTTTGCAAGGCCCCATCAGCCTTAATATCCTGCAGGCGATGCAGTCCGACGATGCCACGAAAGCCCGCCTCAAGGCGCTGGCGTGGGCCGGTGTGACCCATGCCACACTCGACGGGTTCGACCTGATCGTCTCGCGTACTGGATACACGATGGAGCGCGTCGCCTACGAACTGTTCGTCCATCCCGATCAGGCTGCCGCGCTGTTCGAGCGGTTGATCGCGTTGGGCGCGACGCCATGCGGACTGGCAAGCCGCGACAGCTTGCGTACGGAAGGTGGTCTGCCGCTGTACGGGCACGAGTTGGAAGGACCGCAGAATTTGACACCGGGAGACGCCGGATTTGCCAACTACGTCAAGGTGTGGAAGCCGTTCTTCGTCGGCAAGGCCGCATCTGCCAAACGCGAGCAGACTCGTGACGCGGAAGTCGTCCGCTTCGGTCTCGCCAAAGGCAGCCGGCAGGCGCATCAGGGCGATCCTGTGGTCGACCCACGCGGCAAGGTGATCGGGCTTGTGACGAGCTGCGCGATCGACAGTCAAGGGACGTACACCGGACTGGCGTATGTGAAGTCGGACTACACGGCGGAAGGCACCGAACTCGCGATCTATTGCGGGTCGGATCGATTGTCCTCAGTCAACCTGAGCGGTCTTTCGATCGGCGGGCGGGCTGTCGCGCCGGAGAAGGCAGCGGTTCTGAGCCGGTTCTATAAGGCTACGACGAAGAAGTAGATCAACGTTCAATTACCCACCTGCAAGCTGAGTAGCACGGGAGACTTCAATGAGTCTCCCGTGTTGATTCGCGTCAACTCGCATATAATCAAATCACGATTCGATTATTGGTCGTCGGAACCAGTATTTCGACGGGAGTGCACCGAGGACACTATGGAAAACGTATTGGAAGCGGAAGAAATCGCCGGGTTCGACTACCTGAAACTTGACAGTTTTCTGCCTGACGAGCACAAGGCGCTTGTACAGCAGATTCGGCGGTTCAACCGCGATGTCGTGATGCCGAAGATCAACCCCTACTGGGAGAAGGCAGAATTCCCGTGGGAAATTGCCCGCGCGCTAAAGGAATTGCCGATCATGGGCGGCTTGATTCGGGGCTTCGGCAGCGCGGGCCTCGACCCGATGGCAGTGGGTCTTGTTGGCTATGAACTGGCGAAGGGCGATGGGTCGATTGGGACGTTCTACGGCGTGCACAGCGGGCTGGCGATGGGCAGCATCGGCCTGCTGGGCAACAACGAACAGCGCGAGCGTTGGCTCCCGCCGATGGCCCGCCTCGAGAAGATCGGCGCATTCGCCCTGACCGAACCCGACCGCGGCAGCAATGCGGTCGACCTGCAGACCACGGCGCGCCGTGACGGCGACACCTACGTGCTGAACGGCGCAAAGCGCTGGATCGGCAATGCGTCGATCGCGGACATACTCATCGTGTGGGCGCGTGATGACGAGGGAAACTTCGGCGGATTCGTGATCGAAGACCCGAACAACACCCCCGGCGTCATCATCACCGACATCCACGGCAAGATCGGCAAGCGCGCCGTGCTGAATGCCGACATCACGCTGAACAACGTAAAGGTCCCCGCAGAGAACCGGCTCGAGAAAGTCCGCTCGTTCCGGGACGTGGGCAAGGTGCTGACGGTCGGGCGGTACGGCGTAGCGTGGGAAGCGGCCGGTGTCGCTGCCGGCGTTTTCGAGATGGCACTGGAGTATGCCAAGAACCGCGAGCAGTTCGGCAAGCCAATCGCCGCCTTCCAACTCATCCAGCAGAAATTGGTCGACATGGCAACCGAAGTCACGTTGGCGCGCGCGCTGTGTTTCCAGATTGGCAACCTGCTCATCGCCGGCCAGTTGAACGAGGGCATCGCGTCAATGGCCAAGTACAACAACGCGCGCAAGGCGCGGCAGGTCGCGCTATTGGCGCGCGAGACGTTGGGCGGCAACGGCATTCTGCTCGAGAATCACATCGCGCGGCTGATGTTGGACGCCGAGGTGGTCTACACCTACGAGGGCACCAACGAGATCAATCTGCTGATCGTGGGACGTGACCTCACCGGCCACAACGCCATCTTTTAGGTAAGAAGTTGGAAGTGCTGAATCTTGAGTGATGAGAATCTGCCACAGTTCATCACTCGCCCAGCGCAACACAGCTCGGCAGCAAGTCGTGCGAGATTCGACTTGTGGCCAAGAAAACACAGCGCCCCGGGGCGACCGGGGCGCTATTCGTTAGCTAGGAGTGCTACTGCTGCAGCCTAGACTGTAGATCAGCCACGATGACGTCAACCGGCGTTCCAAACGCGTAAACTGCGATGAAATTCCCATTCGGATCGACCAAGAACTGCGACGTGGTGTGGCTGACGATGTAGAACGGCGCCTCGCCGCCCTCGACGATGTCGTAAAACGCACCGAATTGTTCGACCAACTCGGTCAGTGACGCGTCGTCTCCGGTTGCAGCGATGATCGCAGGATCAAAGTGGGCAACGTACGACTGAAGGACATCCGGCGTGTCGCGGGCCGGGTCTACACTGACCAGCATGAACGTAACGTCATCTGCATCCTCGCCCAACGCGCGGCGAATCACACGCCAGTCGGTCATGGTCGAGGGGCAGAAGTCCGGGCAGTATGTGTAGCCGAAATAGATCAGCGTATAACCCCCGCGCAAGGTCTCGAGCGTGACTGGTCCGCCGGCGCTTTGCAGCGTGAATGGATCGACAGCTTTCGGCTCAAGTTCCGTGACGCCGGTCGAGTATGCCCCAGGGCCGACGAGTGCCGCCCCGGTGTCAACGGTGTCGCCGTCCTGTGGTTGCTGACCGGAGATGAACGCGAGCGCAGCAACGACGATCAGGGCAAAGACTGCCATGACGATAAGACCGATCAGCACGGGGGATACCCGGGCCGTGCCGGCCGTTTGCGTCGGGCCACTTGACATGGTAAATTTCACCTCGCTTCCTCAATTGTGAAGATTGTAACAGACCCTCCCGGCCACACACGAGGCTGTAATGCGCAACTTCCACCCGCTTGACGTCTACACGGACGACCAGACATCCGGCCTGCTCACATTTTCATCTTCCATCGACGCTCCCTTCCGGCCTCAACTCAGCATGCGCAAGGAAGGCACATACGTTTCGCTCGCGATCTCTCACGGACCGATCGAACTGGCGCTCCGCCCGCGTATCGACGAACTGCGGCGGGTCCTCGGCCGGCTTGTTGCCGTCGAGGGACTGCAGACCACCCGCCAAGTCGGGACCGGCGAGGCTTATATCGCCCTTGGGCTGCAAGGAGACGGCACACTGCTCATGCGGCCGACGCTCGTTGCTGACGCAACCGGGCACCTGTGCTTCAACTTGTTGCTCACGCCGGCGTCGCGCACTGTATTGTATACGTGGTTCGGCGTCATCAGCGACGACGAGTAGCCTGCCGCGGCGTGCATCGCGGTGTTGCGCGTTCGCGTGCCGGTCGGTAGAATTCTGCCCAGTTCGATCGTAGACGAAGAGAGTGTCGGGCAATTGCCCGGCCGCCGAAGGGGCAAGCGCGCTGCGTGATCCGCGTCACCACGCGCGAAACTCTCAGGCTCACGGGATTCGTCCACGGGTCACTCTGAAGGCTGTCCGACAGGGTGCGTACACAGCGGTTTTGTGGCGCACCCTGTTTTCGTTATGCTTCTAGCATTCTCCCCAGTGAGATGGTGTGTGGATCGAAAGGATGAGTCATGGCGGACCTGAAATTTCCCGAAGACCTGAAGTACGCCAAGAGCGACGAGTGGGTTCGAATTGATGGCGATGTCGCCACCATTGGCATTAGCGACTATGCGCAGGACGCGCTCAACGACATCGTGTTCGTCGACTATATAGTCGGCAAAGGCGATACGGTGAGTGCAGGTGCTGAAATCGCGAATGTGGAGTCCGTAAAGGCTGCGAGCGAGATTTATTCATTCGTCAGCGGGACGGTCACCGAGACTAACGCGGCGCTGGTCGACTCGCCTGAGACGATCAACGCCGATCCGTATGGCGAGGCGTGGTTGGTCAAGATCAAGGTGGATGGCACGCCTGACCTCAGCGCGTTGATGGATGCCGCTGCGTACGCCAAATACTGCGAGGATCGCTAGGCCGTGGTTCGCGTCGTCTCGGTCAACGTCGGCCAACCTCAGACGCGTATCCTCCACGACGCACCGGACGGTCGTGAAGCAGCGTGGACGTCTGGGATATGGAAGTTCCCGGTCGCTGGCGCACTGCACATCGCGGCATTGGGCGTTTCAGGTGACGGTCAGGCGGATACCAAGAACCACGGTGGGCCGGACAAGGCGGTGCTCGGTTACGCGAGCTCGCATTATCCTGCCTGGCGAGCCGAGCTGCCCCATCTCGACGTGCAGGCCGGTGGATTCGGCGAGAACCTGACGATCGACAGGCAGGACGAAACCACCGTATGCGTTGGTGATGTCTACACTGCGGACGATTTGACCCTGCAGGTGACGGGGCCGCGTTACCCGTGCTGGAAGGTTTCGCGCCGCTGGAACCAGCGCGACCTACACGACCGCGTGTACGCTCTCCGTCGCACGGGGTGGTACTTCCGCGTATTGAACGAGGGCACGATCGCGGCCGGCGCCGACCTGACGCTGGCTGAACGCCCTCAACCCGCTTTGACGATCGCACGCTGTTTCGATCTGATTGACACGCCGGACGACTTCATCGACGCGGCGCGCCAGCTTGCGAACGCCCCTGAGGCGTCGGCATTCTGGCGAAAGATGGCCAACAAGGCGCTCGCGTCGACGGGCGTCCTCGAGTAGAGAAGCGCGTACCCTATGTCGTATATCCCACACACCGAGCTAGATCGCCAGCAGATGCTCGCGGCGATCGGAGTTACCACGATCGAAGACCTCTTCGATGCCGTGCCGGCGAGCCATCGCTTTCCCAAGATCGACATCCCGCCTGCCCTCAGCGAATACGAAATCGCCGCGGAACTCAAGGCGTACGCCGAAGCCAACGACCACGCGGGAAACTTCGCGGTCTTTCGTGGCGCCGGAGCGTATCATCATTTCGTCCCGTCTGCCGTCAATCACATTCTGCTGCGCGGCGAGTTTTTCACGGCCTACACGCCGTATCAGCCCGAACTCAGCCAAGGCACACTGCAGGCCGTGTTCGAGTATCAGTCAATGATGTGCGGGCTGACCGGCATGGACGCCGCCAACGCCAGCCATTATGACGGCGCGACCAGCCTAGCCGAAGCGGTCACCGTTGCACTTGATGTCAGCCGCTTTAAGCGAAGCAAGATCGTCCTGAGCCACAATATCCACCCGCAGTACCGCGACGTTGTGCGCACGTACCATCAGGGCAGGCAGATCGAGATTGCCGGCGACGATCAGCCCCGGTCCATGGCAGACCTCGCCGCCCTGATCGACGACAACACGGCGATGGTCGCAATCCAGTACCCGAACTTCTTCGGGCAGATCGAAGACATCAAGGCGCTGGCCGAAAAGGCACACGCCGTCGGCGCGCTGCTCGTCACGGTGGTCAATCCCGTCGCACTCGGCATGCTCAAGTCGCCTGCCGAACTTGGCGCGGACATCGCGGTCGGCGAGGGCCAACCCCTCGGCGTCGGCCTGCAGTTCGGCGGGCCGTACCTCGGCTTCTTCAGCATCAAGCAGGAGTATGTCCGCAAGATCGCCGGCCGCATCATCGGCGAGACAATCGACAGCGATGGCCGCCGCGCCTACGTCATGACGCTGAGGCCGCGCGAGCAAGACATCAAGCGCGAGAGAGCCAGCAGCAATATCTGTACGAATCAGGGTCTCATGGCGCTGGCGGCGTGTGTCCACATGAGCCTGTTGGGCAAGAACGGCCTGCGGCAAGTCGCGGAGCTGTGCTATCACAAAGCCCACTACGCCGCTGCGGAGATCGATAAGCTCGCTGGCTATTCGGTCGACCGCACGCTGCCGTTCTTCAACGAGTTCGTGGTCAAGTGCCCGGTGCCGGTGGAGAAAGTGAATACCGCCTTGCTTGAGCAGGGAATCGTCGGCGGGTACGACCTCGGCACCGACTACCCGCATCTGGTCGATCACATGCTGATCGCCGTGACGGAAACCAACAGCAAAGCCGAAATCGACGCATTGGTTGAGACGCTCGGGGCACTGTCATGACGCACGAACCGACGATTTACGAACTGAGTCAGCCGGGCCGCATCGGCACCAACCTGCCCAGCCTCGACGTGCCGAAGTCCGACCCGCTGCCGGCAGACATGCTGCGCACGGAACTCATGCTTCCAGAAGTCAGCGAGCTGGAGGTCATCCGTCATTTCGTGCGGCTAAGCCAGTTGAACTACGCCATCGACAAAGGCTTTTATCCCCTCGGCAGTTGTACAATGAAGTACAACCCGAAGATCAACGAAGACGTGGCGCGCTACGAGGGGTTCGCCGGCCTGCATCCGCTGACGGACGAGGCAGGCGCGCAAGGCGCGCTTGCGCTAATGTACCAGCTACAGCAGTGGCTGGCCGAAGTCAGCGGACTGAACGCCGTGAGCTTGCACCCGGCGGCGGGCGCGCATGGCGAATTCGCCGGCATCCTGATGATCCGGAAATATCACATCGACCGCGGCGAGCCGCAGCGGACGAAGATCCTCGTCCCGGACAGCGCGCACGGGACCAACCCCGCCACCGTCACGATGGCCGGGTTGAGCGTGATCGAACTGCCGGCGGACGACAAAGGCGACGTCGACATTGAGGCGCTGAAGAAGGTCTGCGAAGGGCCGGAGCGCGACAACATCGCCGGCATGATGATCACCGTACCCAGTACACTTGGTCTGTTCGAGCGCGGCATCCTCAAGATCGTCGAGCTTGTCCACAACGCAGGTGGCTTGATGTACATGGACGGTGCCAACATGAACGCGCTGATGGGCGTGGTCAAGCCCGGCGCGCTCGGCTTTGACGTCATGCACTACAACTTGCACAAGACGTTCAGCACGCCCCACGGCGGCGGCGGCCCCGGATCGGGTGCGGTCGGCGTCAACGAGAAGCTCAAGCCGTTCTTACCTGCCCCGCACGTCGACATAGTCGAGCCGGGAACAGACGAGGAAGCCCCGCTGTACGGGTTCGTCACGCCAGAGAAGTCGATTGGCCGGCTCAAGGCGTTCCACGGGAACTTCGGCATGCACACCCGCGCCTATTCCTACATCCGGGCGTATGGCGGCGAAGGTCTGCATCAGGTGTCGCGCCACGCCGTACTGAACGCGAACTACATCCGCGTTGGGCTTAGCGACACGTACACCGTGCCGTACGATCGCGCCTGCGGGCACGAGTTCGTGATCGAGGGCCACTTTGAAGGCGTGGAAAAGGTCCACGCGCTGGATATCAGCAAGCGGTTGATGGACTACGGCTATCATCCGCCCACCAACTACTTCCCGCTAATTGTTCCCGAGGCGCTGTTGATCGAACCGACCGAGACGGAGACGAAGGAAACACTCGATCAGTTCATCGCAGCGATGAAGAAGATCGCGCAGGAAGCCAAGGAGAACCCGGAGCTGCTGCTCAGTGCGCCGCACAAGACGCCGGTTTCTCGCCTCGATGAGGTGCGCGCCGCCAAACAGCTCGTGCTGTGCTGCGCCCCGCTGCTCAAAGACACATAAGCAGCGCCGTCTTGAACAAAGCAACAGGCCGGTCGCGCGACCGGCCTGTTCTGTTTACAGATAGCTCACGATGTCCTCAAGCGCCGGTCGCGGGCGTTCGTCGGTCGGCTGAAGCGCGCTGCCAACGTAGATCAGCCCGATAATCTCGTCGCTCTCCGGAATACCCAGGCCGGCCTTCACGTCCGGGTGATACGACGGCCAATCGGTGATCCACGTCGTGAAAAAGCCGAGCGCGTTGGCCGCGTGAATCGCGTTCAGGCACACTCCCGCGCCGGATAGAAGCTGCTCAAAGCGGGGAATTCGCTGCACGTTCTCGATGCGCGTACTGACGATCAGCAGCAACGGGGCACGGGCCGGGCGCCCGGCCTCGGATTCGATGAGCTCATCGCTGGCATCGGGATGGTCGCGCTCAAAAATTGCGGCCCACTCCTTCCCCAGCGTGTGCTGCGCTTCCCCGCGAACCACGTGAATGCGCCACGGGGCCAGCTTGCCGTGATCGGGCACGCGGGTCGCCGCGCGCAGGATGAGTTCGAGTTCGGCATCATCCGGTCCGGGGCCGGTCATCTTGGCGGTAGGCAGCGACCGCCGGGTCAACAGGTAGTCGAGTACGGCATCAAGCCGCGGCTTACAGATGGGTTCGGTCACGATTCCTCCGTCAAACAAACAGGTGTCCCTGTGGACACCTGATTACGCTGCTGCGGGAGAGACAGGAACTTAACCGAACAATCCCCTCGCTTAAGTCGCTCAACTCTTATCCAACGCATCCAATTCCCCTATCACGCACATCTCGTGCGCCTCTCAACCCTAGACTAGATCGGCTTTAGCGGTGAACGGAGGAGGTGCGCCTTCCTCCGCCCACCTAGAAGCTCGCTGCTCGCGTCAGCAAGGCTTCCGGATGCCACTCTACCACAGGTCCGGGAAGCACTCGCCAGCCGCAGCGAAATCGACAGGATGTTGGGTTCGAGAGGTATGGCACATGACTCGCGTTTTCGTATTTACCAACCACAAGGGTGGCACGTCTAAGACGACATCATCCACCAATGCTGCGTATGGCATCGTCTCGATGCTGCGACACGCCGGCGCACCCAACCCGCGTGTGCTGCTGATCGACACCGACAGTCAGGCGCACGCCACGCTGGTCACCACCGGGTCGAAGAACTACGGCGCAGACAACAGTCTGTACACCGTCCTGATGGCCGACCGACAGAGCGCAGCGCGGACCTTGCTCGGATGCCTGGTGCCGTCGACGTGGGACGCGGACCTGCACGTCCTGCCGGCCTCGTCGCTGCTTGAAGGCGCTGAGCGCGAACTGAACAGCCTGGCCGGCGCACCGTACCGCCTCGCCGATCCTCTCAACCAGATCGCTGACCGTTATGCCGCGATCGTCATCGACACGCGGCCGTCGTTTTCGCTGATGACTGAGATGGGGCTGATCGCTGCCACAGACGCGATTGTGCCGGTCGAGCCGCGCTATCTCGAAACGGTCGGTCTGATGAGCGTGATCGGCAAGATCAATGACATCCGCGATGGCTGGCGTCAGCCGAACCTGCGCGTCAGCGGCATCCTTGTCACCAAGATGAACGCGCGTGTGCGTGGGCACAAATACCTGCTTGACGAGCTCAAGGCGCACCGAGTGCTCGGGCCGCTGCTGCTTGGCGTCGTGCCGGTGAATGAAGCGGTGTCGTACGCGCATCAGTGCCACCAGAGCATCTTCACCTACGATCCGCACGCGCCGGCGAGCAAGGCGTACATGAGCATCGTCATCCGGCTCGTGCAGATCATGGCAGGCGGTGCGGCATGAAACGTCAGAACCAGCGCATCGACGAACTGCTTGACAGTGTCACCGCCGATATGCTGGTGGGCGGCCAAACGCAGTTCACCGATACGGGCCTTCGTGTCGAGCGACTGCTGCTCGAAATGGTGCGACCGGATCCCATTCAGCCACGGCGCGTGCTGCCAGAGCATCTGCACTTCGACTTCCACGCTGGCCGGATGACGCCGACGCAGGCGTTGCGCGGATTGGTCCAGCTCGTGCAGGTCTCGGCACGGCAGCGCGGACGGCCGTTCAGCAACGTGCTCGAGTTGCTGCCAAACCCCGATGCCGACGCTCCCGACGATCCGGCCGTTCAGTTGTCGCCGGAGGAGCAGCTGCTGCACGATCTGGTCAACCTCGCCGTCACGATCCGCGACGACGGACAGGTCAATCCGCTGACCGTGGTCGACGTGTCGCATGGTGTCGTGCAGCAGTTTCGGATCGAGACTGGCGAGCGGCGTTACTGGGCGAGCTGGCTGCTGCGCGACTTCATCCCGAACTACAGCGGAGACGGCATGATCCCATGCATCGTGATCCCGACCGAGAACACGTCGGTGTTCCGGCAGGCGCGCGAGAACACGGCGCGCAGCGGATTGTCGGCGGTGGCGATGGCCCGACAGGCTGCCCTCCTGCTGCTCACCGTGCACGGCTACGAAATCCCGGACGGCGCCGTCACCAACGACTTCTACCGGCAGGCGCTCGACCTGGATCTGCGCGGCAAGCGCGAATACACCGAAGCGATCCTCAGCGCGATGGGCGGCATGAAGAAGACGTATTTCAGCTACATCAAGAACCTTCTCCGGCTGTCGGACGAGGCGCTGGAGCTGGCAGACCGGCACAACATCGAGGAATTCAAGCTGCGCCCCGTACTGAGTCTCGCACAGGAGTATCACGCAGAAGTTGTGAGGCAGATCATCGACCTGGGTCTGTCGGGCAAACAGATCAAAGAGCTTTGCGAGGGGAACGAGATGGAGGACAACGAGAATGAAATGTCCGAAAGGCTGCCAGGAGCGGCGGTCAAGGTGGCGAAGATGACACAAACAATCAGCGCACTATCGGCCGGCGACATCGCCAAAGCCCTGCTCAAACAGGAAGGTGACGCCGATATCGCATTTGCCCGCCTTCAGGCGTTGCAGCGGGTGCTTTCTGAGGCACTCAAACACTTATCCGCGAAGTAAAAGGTTCACGCGCGTGAACCTTTTGGAGATGACGGCATGAAACGAGTACGCGATCCGCCTTGAACAAACAAAAGGCCCACGTGCGGGAAAGCAGGTGGGCAGGGAACCACTGTGCTACATTGTGAACTCGACAATCACAATGTAGCACAGCCCCCGCCCTCCTGCAACTGACATCCGAATTCGCGCTGCGTTTCTTCGACGCGGCCCCAGTTCCACATTGCCTGCTGCTGGAGGGACCTCATGCTTCCCGATCCTGTATTGCCCCATGCCTGTTTGCCATCTGATGGTCCGATCGTGCCGAACGATTGACGATTCGCGCCGCGGATTTTCGCCACAATCGATCTGAGAACGCCACCCCGATCGGTGGTGCGTCATGAGCGCGACGATCATTCCGTTCACGCGCATCCCGGACGCCGTCCTGCTCGATCCGCGACTGACCGCGCTCCAGCTGCGCATCTATGCGGTCATCGCCCGCCGCCTCGGCAGCGATACCACGTCCGCATTCCCGAGCTATGCCACGATCGCACGCGACGCCAACACCAGCCGCACGTCGGCGATCGGCGCGGTGAAGGCGCTCATCGACCTCGGCTATCTGTGCAAACAAGCGCAGCCGAGCGGGCAGGGCGATCTGACCAGCAACCGGTATACGATCTGCGGTGAGGGTAGTCAAATCTTTGCACCACGTGGTGCAAATCCTGTACCACCCCTGGTGCGCGGTTTGGACCACGGTGGTACAAATCCCGCACTACCGGTGGTGCAAATTCTGAACCACGGTGGTGCAGATTTTGGACCCGAATCAGAATCAAAGAATCAGAGTCAGAGTAATAAGACTCAAGAGATCCAGAACGCGCGCGAGCCCGCGCCTGCGTCCGCATCCGCTGCCGCCGATCCTGGCCTTCAATCTGTGCTTGATGATTTTCAGGGAAATATCGGTGCGCTGAGCTCCATGGCCACGCAGGTCGTCACGGACCTGGTTAAAGATTGCGGTTCCGGATGGGTCCGGGATGCGATTCAAGAGGCGGTCATCTATGAGAAGCGCAGCCTCGCGTATGTGCGCCGGATCCTGCGGGCGTGGAAGCAGACCGGTCGCGCCGGCGAACGGAAGATCTCGCCGCTAAAGGTCGAACCGATTCCGGTCCCGCAGAACGAGACTGTGGACACGGCGACGGACATCGTCTGGCCACCGCCGAGTCTCTTGCGCGATGCTGGCGCAGCGCCGGACAGGTCGGATCCCGCGGCGGTCGCGTGGAAGGCGATATGCGACCGACTGCCTCTGCTCGGACGACTGAGCCGGATGGCGACACCGGTGAGCCTACTGGACGGCGTGCTGACGGTCGAGGTGGCGGACAAGCGCACGTATTCGGTGCTCACCGACACGCAGCGGCATCTAGTAGCCTTCGCGAGCCGCGACGTCCTTGGCAGCGAGGGATCGGTTGCGGTGATGATGGTTGAGCGAAGGCTCGATGCAGCGGGCTGTTGACGGTGCGCGGCAGTACGCCGCATCCGTCCCTCTGCCAACGAAGTGAGTAGGAGTACCTATACGGTGATAGTACCCCACGCATCACTCGACACGGGTTGTTCCCGTTCGACGCAAGCGAGGCGGTGCGGGTGGTCACTGGATAACGGTATGTGACATCCGTCACATACGCGTCATACAAACGGTACTGACCATCTCACTGCGTTGTTCGTTACGCTGGGTGACAAGTCGCCCGCGCATCGCTGTCAGAAGGCCGTGCCATGCACCGGATCGCCGCGCTGTTCGTCGTCATGCTGCTCGTCTTGTCGGGAGGGGGCAACTTCGCCGAACCCGTGCCCGTGACCCCCGTTCCCCTGCTGCCGATCCCCGGCACGCCGCAAGCACCCGATCCGCTGGGCGGATTCCGAGGCCTTCAGCCCACGCCGCCGGCGGTGACGCCCTCGGCTCCGAATGCCTCGCGGTTTGATCTTCCCGACCCCGAATCGACCGCCGAGTTGGGCGCGACACCGATGCCCAGCTTTCCTGATTTACGGCCCGAGACGCGCCAGTCCAGCGAACCGAACGACGGCGAGGCCGTCGAAATCGTCTCGTTCGGCGACACCGACCGCCTGCGCGCCGAACTGGCCGACCCCGGCACCGAGATCATCTACTTGATGCCCGACGAGGCGCAGTCGCCGTTTCTGATCGACAGCCCGATCATTATCGCATACGACGTAGTCATTCACGGCAACTATGCGCATCTGGTTGGCGCTGGCACCGCCGTACCGATGCTGATAGTTCCAGGTGGTGCTTCGGTGCAATTGCATCACGTGACCCTTCGCGACACTGACTACCGCGCGGCCGTCGGATCTGGCGACTATGGTGGCGCAATCTCCAATCAAGGTGACCTACGAATTTTCGATAGTGAGATTGCCGAGAACATCGCAGACAGCGGCGGCGGCGGAATCTACAACCGCGGCGAATTACTGCTCGAACGCGTCTCGATCCGCGCCAATCAGGCAGGCGGCGGAGCGGGAATCCAGAATGACGGTGGCGGCACCGTCACCGCAACATGCAGTCGATTCATCAGCAATGGCGGCGACTACGGCAGTGGCATATTGAACGGCAATGCCGGGGCGAACCAGAATGCCGCTGGCAGTGCTACAGTGACGTACTCTGTAATCGACGGCAATTACGCCGATCCCGACGGCGTCTCGGACATCGTTAATCTGCGAGCTGACGTCGTGACGCTTGACGCGGCCAACAACTGGTGGGGCAACGACAACAACACGCCGAGCGTGAGCAGCGGCGTTTCGGTGAACCCCAAGCTGACGGGCGACCCGACCGTGCCGCCTTACACCATTCAACCCCAGTGCCAGCCCCAGCCGCCACAGATGCCAGACTTTTGCGTAATCGAAAGTGCGCCGACCGTAACAACCATCGAAGACATCGAGAGCTATCTGGCATCCTACGGCGTCAACATCATCGATGCGTCTAACACCAACCTGTGGTCATTCGCCGAACTTGAGGCAATCCTACGCGGCGTACTTACCTCCGCTAACGCCTTCTGCCTGTTGTCAAACGAACTCGAACTAGGACACGTTACCCCTCAGCAGGCGTTTCAAGGAGTACTGTTCCTAGCAGAGACCAACAGGCTACACTTCAGCCGAACGACGATCGCCAATCCAACGAGCTGTCGTACAGACAAGCTCATTCCGACCGGTTCCGACCCCCGGTTTGCAGAGATAGCGTGTGGTGATGAGTTTCAGCTATCAGAACACACGATCACCCACGAACTCGGGCATGTCTTTCTGTATCGCTCCACGTTCGCGACTCCGGCGAACGGGACAAGCACCCTGCCCTGCCCTTTGTCCAGCGGCGTCGGGTTCATCGGTTGTCTGGACGATCCCAACTTCGCCAACTCCGACCCGACCAGCAACTCTGCCAGAGCACTGCGAGGCGCCAACTCACAAACCCAATTCGTGTTTGGCTTCATCACGAGACGACTCTTGCCTGACTTTGTACAAAGGCAGATTAATAATCTTGACCCGGCCGGGCAGCACAATATTTCAGCGGCGAACTTTCCACTCTCCATCTGTGCAGATGGCACCAAGCCTTCTCTCGGATCATTATGCCCACCGGAATCTCCACTGCGATATGTCGAAATCTCCGATTGGGAGCGTGGCGTAACGGGCTGGGATATGCCCATTTCGGTCACCGCCCCCGACAGATTCGGAGCGTGTGATGATGCCAGCGGAGCCTATGTCGTCACCGCCTTCCAACAGAATCCCTGTGTGATCTACGAATGGGTTCTCGAACATCCTGCCGCCATCAATGTTGGCGACGTCGGTTTGAAGAAATCGACTGAGCAGGAAGAAACGGGCGCGGATATGTTCCTGAACTGGGTGTACAGAACGGTCGAAGGCGCCAGTTCGTCAGCTTTCAGTGACAACACGTCGAATGATCAGCTTCCAACTGGCCGTGTGTTCATGGACTGCAGCATTGTTCCAGTCGGTCATGGCGATGACCGCTTCTGCTGGATGCAGGAGAACCTGCGCATGTTCTTCCAGTACTACGATTGGTGAGGAGTCTTTCATGCTGCGGTTCAGCTTGTCACTGTTGATCGTACTTCTGAGCGTTCAATCCGTACAGACGCAGGGTGATATTGACATAGCATCACTAAAGTACAGTCCCGATGGCGAATATGTTGTTGGGGTAGGGAATCAGGTTGTGATATGGGATGGGATGACCGGCAATCTCATTACCACGCTAGACCTTCCTATGCAATCTCCCCACTCATTGCTCTTCGATGCTGCGTGGAGTCCCGATGGTAATCGTTTAGCGGTGGCGGGTACCGACTTCAGAATTCGCGTTCTCGACTTTTCCATAGGCACACAACCACTTGGCGCCTTGCTGGAAGAGTTCGTAGTATCAACTTTTATGGGTGTCCTATCAATTGCATGGAGTCCAGACGGAAGTCTAATCGCAATTGGAGGTGATGGGACCACTCCACGCCTGGAATTCAGGGATGGGACAACGTATGAATTCATTCGCGCCAGCGATTACGTTGTGGGTGCTTATCGCATGGCATGGCACCCTGACCCTCAGCGCAACCTGATCGCTGCCACGAGTGGCTATTTCAATGGGGCAACTTTGGCAAATACATCCACGAGTAGTCCCGGTAGAACTACCGTATGTGATGAGTGCGCGCCGGAGGCTATCTCCTTGCCTGTCGCGTGGAACAGTAGTGGCACTCTGCTTGCGATCGGGCATACCGACGGTAGTATTTTCGTTGTCTCCACTGTTACCGATACCGTTGTAACCACATTCCAGACCGGTATCGGCGTAAGTGAACTTGTATGGTCCCATGATGATCAGTTCGTGATATCTACGTCCCAGGCCGGTTTGCAGGTGTGGGACAGTGAAACGGGTAGTTTGTTGAACACCCCCCCATTTATCAAAACTGGAAGGTTTGATCTCAATCCACTCAACGACCAGATCTTCTACTTCGACGCTGTGAACGATTTAGGGATACTCACCTCCGTGTCAGCATTGATCGAACCCACGCCCACCGCGACGCTCACGCCCACGTTTACATTTACAACGCCGACTCCAACGCCGACCAACACACTGACCCCCACCGCGACTCCGGTCCCATCCGCCGGCGCGGGATGGCTGCTGTACCACTCCAACCGGCCCGAGCCAGCCGCCAACACCGCCGGCGCGTTCAACCTCTACGCCGCCGACCTGAGCGTGTCGCCACCGCTCGTCCAGCGGCTGACGGCCAACACCGACTCCAACGTCCGCGACGAGCTGCCGGTCTGGTCGCCCGACCACACGCGCATCGCCTTCACCCGCCGCACCGGCACCGCCTCCGACGTCTGCTTGCTCACACTCGCCACCTCGGCCGTCGTCTGCACCGACACGCCGGCCGAGAACGAGGACTATCCGGCGTGGGCCGACAGCGGGCTGTACCTCGCTTACGTCTCCGACGCTGACGGCGAGAAGGACATCTACAAGCACGCCCTCAGCGACGGCGGCTTCGCCGGCTCGCGCGTCAATCTCACGCATCGCGCCGGGACCGACGGTCACGACGACTATCCCGACTGGCACGGTGACTGGATCGTGTACGCGTCCACCCGTGACGGCAACAAGGAGCTGTACGTGATGTTCGCCGATGCCGATGCGCTCAACGCCGGTGACGGACAGCAGCGCCAGCAGCTCACCGAAACGACCGACAAGACGCACAAGCAGCCGGCGTGGTCGCCGCTGGGGGACAAGATCGCCTACACGCGCGACACCAACGGGCTCGACGACACGTACGTGCGGCCGATGACGTTCAGCGACGGGACGTGGACGCCGGGGCCGGCGTCGATGCTGACAGGCGGTCAGCCGGGCGAGTACCGGTTCATGGCGTGGCAGTCGGCGGATATGAGTCAGTCGACGCTGGCGGCGGTGCGCGATCTGAACGGGGACAAGGACATCGTGATTATCACGACCGGGCTGGGCGGCGGGCTGAGCGATCCGGGCGCGCCGGTCAACTCGTCCGCCTTCGAGGACGACCCGGACTGGTAGCGGGCGTCCTATAACGATGTGTGACATCCGTCACATGCGCGTCATACAAACGGTACTGACCATCTCACTGCGTTGTTCGTTACGCTGGGTGACAAGTCGCCCGCGCATCGCTGTAATAAGGCCGCGCCATGCACCGGATCGCCGCGCTGTTCGTCGTCATGCTGCTCGTCTTGTCGGGAGGGGGTAATCTCGCCGATCCCGTACCTGCGACCCCCGCGCCGTTACTGCCGATCCCCGGCACGCCGCAGCCGCCCGATCCGCTGGGCGGGTTCCGCGGCATTCCCAGCATTCCTGAAACCGACGCGCCACCCTTAACCCTGCTCTCGCCCGCACCTCAAACAGAGGTATACCGGGGCGAGATCGTGTTTGCATGGACGCCTCATCCGCAGGCCCAGTCCTACCGCCTCTCTGTCCTGCGTGACGGTGAGCCGTACTTCGCACACACCTACGCCGCGCGCCACATCTGTACGACGGACCTCTGTGCGCTCGCCACCTATCTCGACAGCGGTATCCCCGGCTTTGACGTGGACGTGCCGCATACGTGGTCGGTCGAGCCGCGCGACGCCAATGGCGATCTGTTCACGGGCAGCCGGTCAACCGCCGCACCGTCGACGTTTGTCCCGAAGCGTCGGCCGTTCGTCGCGCCTCTGCCCGAGATCGCCCCGCCGGACGGGATGATCGGTCCGCGCACGGTCGCCTCGAAGATCGTACATCTCTATCGGCACGGGATCAGTTGGCGTTATCCTGACGGCAGTGGCCCGGTGTACGGCACGGCGGAATACACCATCGCGTCACTGTCTGGGTGCGGATCGGTCGCGATCGGCTTCTGCGACCTGGACTACCCGGCGCTCTCGCCGGATTTGAACAGGGTCGCGTTCGTCGGGAGGGCCGCGCTGGGCAACGAACAGGCCGACACGCCGGACCTGTACATCGCCAGTATCGACGGGACTTCGATCCAGCGCATGACCACCACGTCCGCCGAAGAGACCTACTTGAACTGGTCGCCGGACGGGACGCAGCTGGCGTTCAGCATCTGGGTTTCTGCAAACAACCGGTACGACCTGTACGTGCTGAGCGATCTCGATACGACGCCGACTGTTTCGTTCGTGATCGAGAACGCCATGTATCCGTCGTGGTCACCCAACGGCACGCA
The DNA here is from genome assembly GCA_016716525.1 of Candidatus Flexicrinis affinis. Classification (NCBI taxonomy): domain Bacteria; kingdom Bacillati; phylum Chloroflexota; class Anaerolineae; order Aggregatilineales; family Candidatus Flexifilaceae; genus Candidatus Flexicrinis; species Candidatus Flexicrinis affinis. The sequence continues at coordinate 1,133,571 of JADJWE010000001.1, read as the reverse complement.
CATCAGCTATGTAGTTGAAGATGAGTTGATTTGCGATCTGCGCACACTGAAATGGGAAAACGGGCAGGTCTCAGACATCACGCTCATCGCGCTGGCCCCCTTGAACGACGGCTGCTATAGGGACGTCGACCGGTCACCAGCGCAGCACCAGTACGTGTACAGCTCCTATGCACCGACGCCCGGCCTGCGCCTGATCGGCGTGACGAACGGGATCGGGTCGCTGCCGACGCCGCTGGCCGACGGCTGGTACACCGACCCCAACTGGGACCCGGACGGCGTGGCGGTCGCTTTCGGTGGACAGCCAATCGTGGGGTCGGGGACGACGTTTCCGCCGAGCGGTGCGGGGTTGTTCGTGCAGCGGGTGGCGACCAACGGCGCGCCGGTCGGGCAGCCGACCACGGTGGCGACGATCGCCCTTCCCCCGCCAGACAACGGCATGCGGCCGGATTGGAACGGGACGCCGGTCTGCACCGGCGCACGCGACGCCGGCGGTGACCTGTGCCAGCCCGCGCCCACGGCGACGATTTCCTTCGCCACTAACACGCCGTTGGGGCCAACGCCAACGCCGACGCCATCGCCGTCTCCAACAGTCGCCCCAACCCTCTCCGACGCGCAGCTGGCCACCGTCTTCCCGCTGCCGATGCAACCCGGTGCGGGTACTCCTGAAGCGAGATTGAGCAATGGAGAATTCGTGGAGCGCGGAAACCCAACGGCACTACCGGTGTGTTCACGCGACGTCAATCCTCCCGGCTTCCCCGTAAGTTACCCGCTCATCATTCCAGCCAACGCGGAACTCTGGGTTGTTGATACGGAATACTTGCCCAGTGAAGCCCCGAATAATGCGAATCTTGGCAGATTCACCGTGTACCGTATTCGGTTGCAGGATCTTCCTGCTGGAACGCTTGAGCGTCTGAAATCGTCACCATCAATGCAGCAGAATGAGTTTCAGACACTTCTCGACGAGGCGATCAACAACCCGAGCACCAGCGTGAATCTTGGCTGGGTTTACATTGCATACGCTCACCAGGATTCCGTCACTGTGGTCGCAACACCCGCACGTCATCAGTACCCGCCTCTACAGCCTACCGCAGAAATCGGATCAAGCGGCAATAGTGGCCTGACTTCGGTACCGACGGCTGAATTCCATCTGGACGTCAGCGCATATTATGTCTCGGGCAGAGTCGAACTTCCGATTCTGTCGATTGCGGCAGATGAACCGCATAATGGCTTGAAATACTTCGACCCTACGTTCCAAGACTACTTCACTCTCTACAAGACACTTCGGACAGCCACTCGAAGAAATGCCTACGGCCTTATAACGTTAATTGATCCAATTACCCTGTGGCCACAGCTTGGCGTGGATGTAGGCTTCCCAATCTATATCGATTGCTTTGATTACCCGTAGAGTGGAAAGGTGGGTCGGTATGATTTCCCGCATCGCTAAGTACGCCGCGGCAATCGCTGTATGTGTGTTCCTTTCGTTTATGGTTGTGTCTCAACCCCTTTCGGAGGATGGTCAAGCGTTGCTTGGGCTGTTCAGTGGTCCGAGCTGCCAGCGAAACTGCTTCCTCGGTATCCAGCCCAACGTTACTACAGAACAGGAACTAATCAATTCACTAGTTGATGCCAGCATCCAGTACTTTTCTCAACCGGATCGGATTCAATGGTACGCACCAAGTCTGCCACTATTATTATTAGGCTCTGCAATCGATGTTCAAATCAAATCCGGTGTAGTAGACCAGTTGAAGGGTCGACTCAATACAACGGTTGATGTAGTCATTGAAGTTTTCGGTCCACCTCCGGTTGCAACGATTGACAACCCCGCGAGGACCGCGATACCAGATCTTATCGTCATTGCCTATCCCGATTTGGGACTGGCCTTCTATGTAGATCGGCTCGCCGGCAGCGATGATGCTATTTCGTTCTTTAATCTCGCATATCCCGGTCAAGTCAACAATTGGGCGGAAGATCCGCCCGGCGAGCCTCTGACTGAAGATTGCCCAACGTATGGAACGTGGCCGTGTATGGTTCCGACCGCGACCCCTAACGCCACGTTCACCCCGACTCCCTCTCCGACCCCCACCGCGACGCCGACCCCCGCACCGACGCAGACCGGCGGGGGTGGGCAGATCGCGTATTACGGGACGTGCATGAGACCGGACGGCATGGGTTTTATGAACGCCATCTGCGGCCTGAACGTCTCCGGCGGCGATACGTTCTATCTGACCGGTGGTGTGGATCCGGCGCTCGCCAGCGGCAATCGGGTCGCGGTTGTCGTCAACTCCGGCAGCGGACAATTCGCGTCCGGCGGCGTGTACGTGTTCGACAGCGACGATCAGGGCAGCACCAGCACGGTCGTGACGTCCAGCGGCACGTACGCCGAGCCGGCGTGGTCGCCCGACGAGTCCAAGCTCGCCTACGCCTACCGCCCCAACGGATCGAACACCAAATACGTCGTCCGCACCGTCAACCTGAACGGCACCGGCGTGCAGACGCTCACCGCGACCACCGTCAACAGCCGCGCGCCGCACTGGTCGGCCGCCTCCGGCAAGATCGTGTACACCGCCGACGAAGGCGGGGACAACGAGATCTGGGCCATGAACGCCGACGGCAGCGGCAAGGTGCAGCTCACGGCCAACAGCGCCGACGACCGCGATCCGCGCTGGTCGCCGGACGGGACGCAGATCGTATTCGCCTCGAATCGCGACGGGAACGATGAGATCTACCGGATGATCGCGGACGGCTCGAACGCCGTGCGGCTGACGAACAACCCGGTGGATGATCGCGAGCCGGCGTGGTCGCTGGACGGGGCGAGCGTGGCGTTCGCGTCGAACCGGTTGAACGCCGGATCGGCCACGGCGGGGAGCACCTATCGTATTTACACGCTGCGGGCCTCGGACGGGCTGAACGTGACGCAGGCGGCGGATGCGTCGGCGCGCCATCCGGACTGGGGAATCATCGGTCCGCCGTGCGATCCGTTCGGTGGATGCACCCAGTCGCAGACCCCGCCGGAGGAGTGAGCGCCGGACACCGGATCGCTGCATGCTCCCCCGCACCGTACGCGTATTGTTCGCGAAGGGACGCGGTTGGGTTCCAAACCGGGATAATGTCGCCGTGACCTTTCTCCCTACGGCCGTCCAATCGGCCATCCCGCATAGGCCCGCCCCGTGCATCTCCGGTGCAACGCGCCACGCAATGCAGCACGCCACCCCACCGGCGAAAGCCGCGGGCGGCTTCGACTCGGTGCGCGGCGTGGGCGGGTGCCGCTGCGCTCAGCCGCGCACCGGTCGCCCTTCGGGTCGCCGGCGGGCATGCCCCGGCGTACTGAGGGTGGGGCGTTGTTGCACCTCATACCATGAGTCCGAATGTCCATCGAACTTGCTGGCTGAATGAATCACTTCACCGGTGCGCTGTACGAAGGCGTTCGGTACAGCGGGAACCCGTCGCAGTACGTCTTCCGTGGCGCCTACTTCCCGAATGAGGGCGATGCGCCGACACCGCCTCCGTCACCGCGTTCCTAGACGGTGCGATCCCGCCCCGGCCGGGCGTGACGCCTGCACGGTCGGCGTGAGCCGTGGTCCTCCTCGACTGCCGCCCTGCCGGTGCGCCACGCCGGACGGCTCTCCGCTTACCGCAGCGCTCGCTCTTTCAGACTCGCCGCAAGCCGGCCGTGTTCCATCCCCGAATCGCATCAGCACCGCCAGCGCGCACGCCTGACGCGCCAGAACGACGAATGCGCCAGCTCCCGTCTCGCACGGATCGCCTGACAACCCTCACGCTGCATCGCTGGCAGCCATGATCTCTTCGCTGACGGCTGTCGCTCCATGCCGCCAGTACGTGCCGATGGGTCTCTGACCATCCTAGCAGGCGCGCCCGCCGTCAAAATCCTGCGGATTTCGCTTCCCCTGTTTTTGTCTGGCTGGCGCCGTTTCACTCAACAAAAACAGGGAGCGCCCTGCGGGTGACGGCCCGGCTGTTCCGCCTGCTGTTGTGCTGGTCAGACATCGGCACGAGGCCGATGGACGAGACAGCGCAAACGCGCGAAGGAGCACTATCATGGGTACCAGCATCAATTCGCAGGTGACGGGGTTCGTCGGCAGTGATCCGCAGGTGCGTGACGTGGGTGAGCAGCGCGTGGCGTCGTTCTCGGTGGCGGTCAGCCGCAAGAACCGCGCCGGCGAGAAGCTGACGCTGTGGGTTCGGGTGAACTGCTGGAACAAGCTGGCCGACATCGCGACGCAGTACGTCCGGAAAGGCTCGCTGGTGCAGGTGAGCGCGGAGTGGCTGCGGCCGTCGGCGTGGACCGACCAGAGCGGCACGGCGCAGGCCAGCGTCGATGTGGACGCCACGCGGCTGGTCCTGCTGGACCGCGCAGAGAACGGCGATGCCGGCTCGGACGCGGGCGAGGACAGCAACATCCCGTTCTAGGTCCGCAGCGGGATGAACGCAGGGCGGTGCAGCGATGCATCGCCCGTTTTCGCGTTGTCACGGCGCGCACTGGACTTTAGCGACGCTGCCGACACCGTGGACTTCGCGCGCGGTTGAGAACTACTACAGTCTGCCACTGCTATGTACGGACCGTGTTTGCGGCCATGGCGGTCTGTGGACGAGCCGTCGTGCCCTGCTGCGGCGCCCAGTCGACCGAAGTCCTGGCAGGACGGCAAGCTAAGGGTTCTGGCGATGCGGGTGGCTCAAGGGCAAGTATGCCAGTTGCCCTCGAGCCTGGCACACACACGTGCGGAGGGCGCGCGACTCGTGACCTGCAGGGTGCCAACGCTCGTGTAGGCTGGAGGTCGGTCAGCCTAAGGTGCCAGCGGGTGGATGTGTAACACGTCGCTTCGACCCGTGCTCCTACCGGTCACTGGGCTCCCGCACCACCTTAGGCTAACCCGCCAGCTAAAAGCTGGCCACCTCAGGCGCCGGTGGGGGCTGACGTGCGCCTCTACGTGGCGCACCCACATCGCGCCTTGCGGTGCGATGTGGCATGTGGGCGGGAGCGTCCCCGCCCACCGGACACACCTGCGTGCGTTCGCGCCTGCCGGCGGTTTGTGCGATGCGTTGGCGGTGTGGCTCTATCTGCGTGCAGCGGTGTGGTAGGGTCCGTATCCAGTGGTGATCGGAATGGAGACGCGATAGCCAAAGCCGCTCCCCGCAGCAATTACTTCGAGATCACGAGCATAGCTCAACTGCCTGTTGTGGAGGCCTGCGCGGGCAAGTTGCCCCAGTCGCGTTCCGGGCGGATACTGCACCGAGAAACCGTATATGAGTGGCGGCGAAGTACGCAACGCATATCCAGCAGAAAAACTACCTACAGCGGCAACTCCGCCTCGAACGACACAGTTGGGGTCGCAATCTGCCTCTGGGCTCCCGTCAGGTTGGGCAGTATCCCCAATCGGCACGGCAAACGGCAGGACGATCAGCCCGGCCAGCAGGACGCCCAACAGACCGACCGTGACGTACGGCCCTACCCGCAGCCCGGGCTGGACACCGGGGCGGGGAAACGCACCCGAACCAACCGATCCGACCAACCCTGCCGGAACGCCAATGTTGTTCTGACACGCCACGATCTGCAGCGCCAGCAGCGTCGTCTCCGGGTCGCGCAGCAGGAGCGAGGGGATGATAGCCGCGTTCTCCAGGAACTGCCGAGCGGCGCCGGTCACGTCGACCGATGAAGCCAGTCCTTCAAGCAGCTTGAGATTAGCCCAGGGCCATGTGATGAATTCGTCGAACCAGCGCTGGTAGGCTTCGGGATCGCCGGCACTGTAACGCTGCGCCAGCCCAGCCGCCGAGTAGTAACAGTTCGCATCCACGGGATTCCACCACTGCGTGGGCTGCGCACAATAGCCGCTGGGGTCGGTCCGATTGACCGGGTTCCCGTTGGCAAAATTGTAGCGATTCTCGGTTTCGAGTGCGTCTTGGGCGGTCCACACGCCCTGTGACGGCGCATAGTACCGTGCGCGGTGATACTGCAGCGCGTTCGCGTCGCGCATCTCGCCGGTGAAGCGGAACGGCTGCTCGAACGTCCCGACGACATCCGCCGGCACGCCGTACGGTTCGTACCCGCCGGATGCGTCGACGATGAACGAATCGCGCACCTCGCTGCGTACGCTGTTCAGGCCGTCCGGCAGCAGGCTGGTCCAGAATTCGATCGTGCTGGATGCCATGCGCATCCCGCCCGGCGCGTGGACGTAGTGCTGAATGTCCGGCAGCGGAAAACCGGTGGTCGCAATGGCTCGGATCACCTGCACGAGGCCGGGCTGTACATCGAGCAGGTAGCGTGTAGTGAATGGACTGGCCTTCGGTCCGGTGCGCTGTTCAACCCGATTGCCCTGGCCCGTCGTATTGATACGAGATTCCGCCTCCATCCAGCATCCGGTTGGCGCGGTCCCATGTATATACGTTCGTGCCGTCGTGCGTCATGTTGCCGTTGGCGTCGTAGGTCACGCCGCCGCTGCTGATTTGATTCAGTTTGTTGAACGTCCGCGCCGTGCCGTTGTTGTCGGTGAGGTTGCCGGCGACATCGTAACCGTAGGCGAACGTCTGCGCCGGTGTCGAGGCAGTATTCTCCCCTGGATAATAGTCAGCGCCCAGCACGCGCGACACGGCATCGTACGTGTAGGAGAGGGTCTGAAGCGTGTACTCGGCGTCCACCGACAGCTGCTTGAACCGCATCACGTGGCCGGACGATGACGAGCTTTTGTCGGCGCGGTTTTTGACGTGCAGCGTAAACGGTCCGTCGTTCGACAGGGGGATCGGGATCACACGCTCGCCGGCGTTGGCGGCGTAGCCGTTGAAGCTCTGCCAAAGCGACCCGCCGATGTACACGTCGTACAAGCCGTGATCCGGCCCTTCGCCCATCGTCAGTTCGACGTTTTCATTCCCCGCGAACGTTAAGCGGAACGAGGCATACGGCTGCGCGGTGACGTGGAAGCCGCCCGCGGTCGTCCAGTCGCCGTAGTAGTACACCGCGTCGTCGCTCTGGTCGATGATGGTCGTGCCGCTGCCCGGATGCCGCTGCGCTTCGAACGCCTGCGTCCGGTTGCCGCGCGCGTCCACTTCGTAACCGAACTGCGCCAACAGCCGCGCGCCGGCGTCATGTCGCAGCATCCAGTCCCACGACGCGTCAGGGTTGCGCTGGGCGAACATCCCCAGCGGACCGTGCATGTAGTGCGTCACATTCGACCCTGACTTGGCCCCGATCACCGCCGGCAGCCCGCGCTGCACGTCCAGCACGTAGCGCGTCGTCGATCCGCTGGCCGTCTGCGCGATGCGCCGCCCCTCGCCGTCGTAGGCGTAGCTGTGCCCGTCGTACGAGAGCATCCGTCCCGCCCGGTCCCACACGGTTGTCAGGGTGCCGTCGCTGATTACGAAATTCTTTCGTTGAGCAGACGATCGAATTCTCCGCGCATTTGAGCGGCGCCAACATCACCGAACAGGCTTCGGAAACCGCTTTCGATTACATTCGCTTGAACTGTCTTGGCTGTCTGATGTACCCAGGTTCGAACGATATAATCTTCGAGCATGGCGGCCGTCACTTGGAGTAACGTCGTCTCAAACGGCGGATGATGCGACAACTGGGCAAGTTCTTGTATCCGGCCCATCTGCTTAATTTGACGATCGAATACCCCGGCCTTAAACAACGTCGCTAATGCGGCCACTACCTGGTGGCCCATACGGAGGTGTTCTCCAAGCCCGCGGATCAGGTTCACTGCCCGTCGCTGCGCAGCGGTCTCAACCGCGTCCATCGATGGATAAACATCAGGTCGGCTCACATAGTCCAACACAGTGCGCGCAAGTTCAACCGCATGACCTGATCGTCCAAAACTCTGCCACGATTTGACCCATGTCACAAAGGTCTGATGAACGAGCCAATAGTGATCCGAAGCGAGAATATCGAATACGCGGGAAAGGGGTACTAATGAAACACCTACAGACTCGAGCTTGGTCTCAATGGAATTGAGAGCTATTGCGGCAGCTTCCGGCAGCCAAGTCGTAGGCGCAGCAAGATACGTGATGCGGGCATAAAGTGGAACCAGAGGAAGGATGGTACCGCCGCCAATGAGCACGACCGCTTCCCACCAGTTCGTCTCCGCTTCGGCTTGCTTCTGTAAATAGTTGCTCATCGCGTTCGTATGTGTCCTTTACCAGCCACGCGGCTCACCTTGATACGGGCATAGGCTGTCAGTCGATCAGCCTATGCCACTGGTTGTCGTGTTGTGTCAAGAAGCTGCTCGATACTCGCTTATGTATCTCACCACCTCGTCTGCCTCCTCAATGCTGAACAACGCACGGAAACCTATTGCCAACTCGTCCTTCGACATGACCTCAACTATGTGCCGTATCCAACGTTGGATCGTATGTGCCTGGATGCACCGAAGTACTTCAATCTGCACGGCTTGTCGAAGGTCATCAATGTCGCCACCGATCGTCCAAGGATTTAGGCGATCCAGTTGGTGGACGCTCTCCTCGAACAGTCCTAAACCAACCAGAGACTCGATGAACGACTCAGTGAGGTCCGCAGTGTCGCTGACGAGCACTAGCTGGGATCCTAAGTTGTCGAATGCAGCCACGAGTGCATCTATGGCTTCGTCAGGAATCTCGTGTCCAGAAACTGTTCCCCTTCGACTAGCGATATGTTGGCTCCTAGCCTCTGACCTAAGGGTCTCAATGGCCCGACTCTGACTTCGATGGATTGCGTACACTGCATCACTAAGCCACTCGGCGATCGAGGTCGCTTCCAGGCCGTACTTCCCTGAACTCCGTACAAACAGCTCAGAGATCGGATCTAGTGTTAGGTAGAACCTCTCGCCACGAGAGTACGCAGCTTCGACATGCGCCATCACGTCTTGAACGGCGGCGACAATCCAGTCGGCCTCAAAGTCGAGGTTGTCAGGTCTTGGCTCGTCTACGGTAAGTTCGTAGAGACTCCGAAGTCCAGGTATGGCGGCGCCGGTGAGTAGAAGCAGAGCACTCCATCCGAGTCTTTCGTCCTGCATTTAGGCCCCCTTGTGCAGCTAACCCGTAATGCTTGGTTTGAGCGGCTGACTTCCGCCTCGGCTGAGGCCTCGTAAGGAGACCTATGATGATCGACCGTAGATCGCTGATACTGCTCTAGAACGTCGTTGAACGTTACCTCTCGAACTGTCCGAGACTACAGCGACAACTGAATCGACGTTAGAGTATTCGCCGAGGTTACAGCAAGCCATGACTCGTCCATGGTCGGTTGGATCACGAATTCGGTTGAATTCATGGCATGGAGCATCCATTGGAGGGGCCTGACGTTGTTCTATCTCCCGGCAAGACACACCCCACCAAGCCGTTCTTTGAAAATCGCGCTCGTCCAAGGTCTTTCTCCTATCCGCACAATGCCAAGCTACATCAGTCAACCCGCGGTCTACTGCACACGTAGTATTGCGCCACCTGCCAGTCCACCTGCTGCACCAATCAATAGCAGCCACCGCGCGAGCTGACAAGCTGCATCGCAAGGAATGTAAAGAGGGTCCACAGGGACTTGTTGGAATGGGATCGGGTCGGGTGGCGTTTGAGGTTGGTCGCTTTGCTCCTGCTGTGCAACCCGATCCGGAATAACAGCCTCGATATCGATAGTAGCCAACACCGACTGGGTAGATGACACATGATTGTCCGGATCTCGGCACGGAGGAGCATGAGGCGGGCCGTTCTTGAACGTTTCAATACGAGTCTCGATACCTGACTTCAACCCTACAGCTTGATCTCTGTGTCCTTTCCATGTCCCCACGTACTTGCCGTTAATGATCCTGCTGTTTTGAGGAGGATCCAGGAGCCTTATGTCCCACAGGTTGTGCCGATCAAGACGCATGTCGCTAATCCGCCGTAATAGATTCTCAAGCAGACGCTTGATGTCGTTGGCCCACTTTTCGCACAGTTTCCGGTCTCTCTCCATCTGTTCCGGCGTCCTTGTTTCTACTGTGGTCAGCGGGAATAGCGGGGTCTTATCGTCTTCGTCGTCAGAGTAAGGGAAAGGCATCGTCGCGCTTAGTCCGATGCCCCGCGTGTAGTGGGACACTCCGTCGTATTCTGTAGAAGAGCGCGCTGTGGTTTTGAGGGCTTCAATCAGCGGTGCGGAGCTTTCACACGCCGCGATGCCCGCCGCCATCCCGCTCGCATCCACCCGGTTGACGACGTTCCCCTCGACCCACGCGTAGCCGTTCCACGTGCGCGGCGCGGAGGCGCTCCCCCGCCACGGATCGCGGCTGGCGAACGTGCCGAGCGAAGGCGCCAGATACCGCGCGCGCAGATACACCAGCCCGTTGCCGTCGGTCAGCTCACCGGTGAAGCCGTACGCGGTCCCGATAGGCGCCACAATCGGTTCGCCAAACGGATCGTACTCGGCCGCGCTCTGCAGCGTCCCGTCGAACACGCCGCGCACGCTCCCCAAGCCGTCGTGCAGCATCCAGTCCCATGAGGAGTCGGGGTTGCGCTGGGCGAACATCCCCAGCGGTCCGTGCATGTAGTGCGTGATATCCGACCCCGCCTTCGCCCCGATCACCGCCGGCAGCCCGCGCTGCACGTCCAGCACGTAGCGCGTCGTCGATCCGGCGGCCGTCTGCGCGATGCGTCGTCCCTCACCGTCATAGGCGTAGCCGTGCCCGTCGTGCGACAGCATCCGGCCGGCCCGGTCCCAGACCGTGCTCAGCGTGCCGTCGCTGATCCGGTTGCCGTTCTTGTCGTAGCCGAAGGTGTGCGTCCCGTCGCTGGTGAGCTGGTTGCGGTTGTTGTACGTGTAGCTCGTTGGCGTGCCGTTGAGCGCCGCACTCGTCCGGTTGCCGGCCAGATCGTAGTCGTAGGCAAACGTGCGGATCGGTGTGGCGCTCTCATTGCACCCTCGGCCAGTACTGCCAAACACGCGGGCAAACACCTCTTACTACGTCAATCGCTACTTGCCTGCCAAATCTCGATCGTGCTTTCGTCCCAAAACACGAGTGTGTTTCCGTTGTCCGCGATCAGCACGGAGCAGTCGAAGCAATCCGTCACAAGATCGAATGTAGACTCGTCTACTCGAGAATGGACGATCCACTTCTCAGGGAAGAACTCGATCCAATACGACTCGTCAGGGCTGATCCTGTCAGGCCAACCCCTGAAGTCATATTGCTCGCCTGACGCAATATCATAGACAGTGATCTGGTTGAGGTTGGGTTGTGGAAAGTATACCTTGCGGTCGATGATCTCCACCGTGGTAGATCCCGTCTCAAACACGTTCTCCTCAGGCAGCGTTGGCAATCCAGATTCACCGCACTTGAGGGTCCTCACTCCGTTCGTGAAAGCGACCGCGCCTTTATAGACATACGCGATATCACAATCACCAATGAAACCGATGCTCAAGATTTCAACGTCGTCCAGTCGACGCCTGTCCTCCAGCGAACGCGACGGCCGGGCGACCACGGACACCGGGTTCTCGCTCCGCGTCGACACGACGACGATACGACCCTCATATTCCTGAGCGATCGCCATCAGACTCGAATCAGGGCTGAAAGCGATCCAATCGCCGGCAATTGGCACCGTTCGGATATGAGTTGTCGACACAACGTCCCAAATCTCCGTCGTTGGTCGGAACCATGGCGCTACGTATAACAGGTCGCCGCGTGGACTAAAACCGAAACCGAAGGGTCCGAATGGATCCGAGAGCGGTACTTGAAAGACGTCTTCCCCCTCATTGGATACCAGATAGAGTTGGTCTCCGACATGCACCGCTGCTGTATTTCCCGTTGGATCTACCTCGAACCCATTGATAACTCCACCTTCAAGTTCAACTCTCAGCGTGGGGCGTCGTAGATCGAAGTCAAGATACTCGATCACAACCGGCAGTGTGTCGTATGCGATAAAGGCACCTTGGCCTGACGGTCCAGCCTTGACTTTCCAAATAGGAGCAACCATGTGATCGATATACGTCTGAGAAAAACGCAACGATTGTTGCTGTACCCAAGGTATGGAGCCAGAAGTTGGCAGAAAGATGAGACTGAGCGTGATCATGACCATCGTGAGCCACATTTTACTGTTCTCCCTGTTTAAGGCTAGTCACGAGGACGATAGCCGAATCTGCAATCCATGGCGAGGAGCGGGTTGACCCATGTTAGCGACTCCAAATCGCGTAACAATCCCGGGAATACGACTTCGGGTCGTGGATCGTACAAGGCGCCACTTGGTTTCCGACGCGCCTCCCAGTAATTGAGTGAAAAGTATTCTTCACTTAGGTCGCTCCAACCAGCGCCGTTGCGCAAGTCATCGGTCGTACCACCCCAGAGATAGTGCTGAGCAAGCAAGAATGTCAGGGTGGCATTCAAGCGATCATTTCTGTCGCTGCGGCTTGTCCACGGTTCTTGCCGTATAGCATCCTTTACTTGCGGATGATCAGCCAACCAATCCATCAGATAACGAATCTGATCCCTGCTCAGGTTGCCCAACCGGCCGTCCTCTACGAAGAAGCTCGGCAACGCCTCTTGCATGGCTATGAAGGCTTGCTCAGGAACCGGATGGCAATTGCTCCCGTCGCAGTGCCAACTCCACATCTCTCCTAGTGCTTCATACGTTCTTGCTCCCCGGAAACCGGGCTTCATGCTGCACTCCATGAATCTGCTGTTGTGCTCAAAGGGCAAATGAGGCGGCGTGTTGTTCTCGCGCAAATTGAGTCCACTAAACAAACGAATGACGTCCAAAAGTAGACCGGTGGGTGTAAGGCCAAGAAGCATCTCAGCTCCTTGTCGGAGCACTGCGCCAGCATCCCCCTGCTTCAAGGCGCACGCCAGTTCGACTCCTTCGACAGCGATACCAAGCCAACCGAGAGCCTTCAGACCATCAATTTGCGAAATCAATTCGCTACCGATTCCTGCACCTGCAGTAGCACGCGCGTTTTCAGCGAGGATCATGCAAATGTCAAGCGACGGTGCTGCGGGTCGCGGACTTGCAAGGTAGGCAACTCCAACGACCGATGAAGATGCACCTGTCGCAGCCCTGCGCGTACTGACTTCGACACTGGGTGCGGAGCTTTCACACGCCGCGATGCCGGCCGCCATCCCACCCGGATCAACCCGATTGACCACATTCCCCTCGACCCACGCGTAGCCGTTCCACGTCCGCGGCGCGGACGCACTCCCCCGCCACGGATCGCGGCTGGCAAACGTCTCCAGCCCCGGCGCCAGATACCGCGCCCGCAGATACACCAACCCGTTGCCGTCGGTCAGCTCGCCGGTGGGGGCGGTGCAGGTGGCTGTATTAGCGGTATTGCGGGCTGGGTGAACTGCTGTCCGGCTCGCTGCGGACGTGGGGTATGGCTCCATGACCCAAGTGCACGCATACATGGATGACGCAGCACCACTGTTGGATCGCTACCATCGAGACGACTGATAATCAGGCGATATTCATTCACCTCATCATTGTATTGCGAGTAGGCGATTTGCTCCCCGTCAGGTGAGATGAGGGCACGGCTTTGTATGCCCTGTGCAATACGGTTGATCTCTCCGGTGCGGCTATCCATTCGATAGAGATCATATCGAAACGTAGGGGAAAAGCTCAAAGCCGGAATGAATTCACTCGCCGCGTCAAAATCGGGAGACTGACGCCTCTGCTCGATCTCAAACAACGTGAATTCTCCATTGGGCGAAGTCTGTGTCCGACCGAGCCGAAGTCCATCATAGTCACGCGGATTGATCAAATATTGGTCGACCTCATCAGTTTCAAGATTCACGATAGAGATCGCGTTGCTTATTGCGCCAGTCAATGACGTGCTAACCAATGACCCGAGACCCAGTTCAATGCCGGGTATTGCTTTGTTTAGTTTAGGTTCACTGGCATTGTTGAACAGGTAAAGTCGTCCACTCACATCCCCAGTGAGGTTCATTGACGTGTCTACAACGAATTGATCAGTCTCCTGATCATATACAAAGTCGGAGTCGAATCCGGTTTGAGTGGAGCCTTGCAGCAGTCGCCGCTTGTGCCCAGTACTCAATGACATCGCAATCAGCTGATAGTTCTCGATGTACAGCAGCTCTGTCCCGTCGGCGCTGACTGAGAAGCCCGAATAATGCATACGATAGTCGTCGGAAGTATGTACTTGAGTAAGCTCAGATCCATCCGGACGCACTTTGTAGATGTTCAGCGACCATAACGGAAGATCGCACACAAAAATGATCCACTCCCCGACCAATCGCCCCTCGTTGCCACCGGAGCATGCGGTAGCAACGAGGAGAACGAAGATCACAAACTTCTGCACGCTACGTCTCATGGGCGATTGCTCCACAGCAGTTTAAGTCGAAGGTCCTGCTGAACGTACCGGGCTTCCTCTAGTACATAAAACGCTGTCAGATCGCCAACTGTGCCAAAGCGATTTGACCACGGAGAACGTTCCTTGAGAATCAGGTCTAGAACCGCGTTGGCATACCCCGTGGCCTTGTCAATGGAACTGCTTGATGCCAGTGGGAATTTGGCCGCATAGATGCCTTCGTTGTACCACATGCTCATGCTGAAGATCGATGGCGCTTGACCATCTCTATTCATCCGCAGAGTGCCGCGATAGAGGTTTGCGGCTGCCAGGTCAACAAACACCTCCGGTCGCCACATGAAGTCGGCAAAGGCGTTTTTATCCTCGTTAATTGCCTCCCACTCATCCCTGAGACCCCGCAGACGTGTGGGATCGAAGGATCTGGGATCGAATTCCCGACCCAACCGGCCCTCAAACAGTTCCTTAACTGTGCTTGGCCGGAGGTTGGCTGCTCCAAGCGTTGTGTCGCTAGCAAGTCCAAGTTCAAGTCGGTATAAGGTTTCTGCGAACCATTCGTGGTTACCTTCTAAAACATGGCCTCCTGGTAGCTCATGTGTGATGATCGCCCGTAAAGTAGCGGCGAACTCAGCGTCTGATAGCGTAACGCACATCTGTATCCTACTGTCACAGTCCGCCGGGTCAAACCGGTTCCACTTGCGTACATAGTACTCGACTAGACGGTTCCACTCGAGTGGGGTAGGTCCCGGAGTACTGACAATCCGTGGCGTTGGCACTGGTGTGATCGTTGGCTCGCTGATACCTGCGACTCGCCGCGTCGGATCGTACGGCGCGGTCGGTGTTGACATCGGCGGCGGTGTAGAGACCGGCTGTGGTTGCGGTGCTGACTGACACGAAACTGTGGGTGTCGGCGTCGGTGTGGCGCTCTGCATCCCACCCGGATCGCCCCGGTTGACCACGTTTCCCTCGACCCACGCGTAGCCGTTCCACGTGCGCGGCGCGGACGCGCTCCCTCGCCACGGATCGCGGCTGGCGAACGTGCCGAGCGAAGGCGCCAGATACCGCGCGCGCAGATACACCAGCCCGTTGCCGTCGGTCAGCTCGCCGGTGAAGCCATACGCCGTCCCCATGGGCGCCACAAGCGGCTCGCCGAACGGATCGTACTCCGCCGCGCTCTGCAGCGTCCCGTCGAACACGCCGCGCACGCTCCCCAAGCCGTCGTGCAGCATCCAGTCCCATGAGGAGTCGGGGTTGCGCTGGGCGAACATCCCCAGCGGTCCGTGCATGTAGTGCGTGATATCCGACCCCGCCTTCGCCCCGATCACCGCCGGCAGCCCGCGCTGCACGTCCAGCACGTAGCGCGTCGTCGATCCGGCGGCCGTCTGCGCGATGCGTCGTCCCTCGCCGTCGTAGGCGTAGCTGTGCCCGTCGTACGACAGCATCCGGCCGGCGCGGTCCCAGACCGTGCTCAGCGTGCCGTCGCTGATCCGGTTGCCGTTTTTGTCGTAGCTGAAGGTGTGCGCCCCGTCGCTGGTGAGCTGGTTGCGGGTGTTGTACGTGTAGCTCGTCGGCGTGCCGTTGAGCGCCGCGCTGGTCCGGTTGCCGGCCACATCGTAGCCGTAGGCAAACGTGCGGATCGGCGTGCCGGTCGGCGTGGCATTCGGATAGGTGGTCGCGCCGGTCACGCGCTCGACGCCGTCGTAGGTGTAGACGTGCGTCTGCGGCTGGAGCGATCCGCCGCCGCTGGGCTGGCGCTGCTCGACCGCCTGCGTCCGGTTGCCGCGCGCGTCCACGGTATAGTCGAAACGGGCGAGCGTCTGCGGCACGCCGGATACGTCGTGGTGGTGGTGGATCGTCGTCACGCGTCCCGCCGGGTCGTACGCCATCTCGGTGGTGAACAGTTCATCATCCACACAGTATACGCTTGAGTGCCCCACTCCGTTCGGAGAAGGGCACTCGCAGTGTACCGTTCTCCCCCTCGCGAGAAGGCGAGGGGGAGGTATTGTGTCGTTGCTGTCGGTCAGCTTGCCGGTGAAGCCGTACGCGGTCCCCACCGGCGTGACAATCGGCTCGCCAAACGGATCGTACTCCGCCGCGCCTCCCTGCTGCAGGACCTAGACGCCACTTGGCAATGCAAGCTGGGATAGGATGTAGCACACAAATGTGCTGATAATCCCACAGCTTCCAATCAGCCCAGTTATGCCGCCGACAATGAACGCGCAACTGTAGAACGACCTTCTGTTGTCTGGTACCCAGTCGACTGGCTCATCTTGGTTTGCCAGCTTGAGGCCAAGTCGAACCGCCCGGTTCGATGCTGGCCAGACCAACAAGGCAGGCAGTAGTGCAAGAACAATCAATGTGATGTGGATAGCGACTGACATCGTACCTCACTGACCAAGGATTTTCCTTAGCGCATCGACACTGCTAAAGACCCAATTGAACGGGAAAGGAAGCAAATTCAGAGCTTCTCTGACTACGTTCAATGAGTGCGTTTCGGAAACCTCAACGTAGAGAGAAAGCGGCGAAGGATGCACTCTTGCACCGACCGAACCGCCGATGTAGAGATACGACGATTCGGAGCCGAGCGACACGTCGGCTTCTAGTCCGAGGCCAAAGAATGGAACCTGTACATTTCCCCCACCCACGACAACGGACTGACCACTCTTGCCCAACAATCCGCGTCTAGTGAACCCTACGACTACTCCAGCCGATGCGCCTACTCCAGTTTCGCCTAAGGGAAAGACTTTCGCTTCTATCCCTCGAGTAAACTGGATTCCGGCGGCGTTAGTAGCCAAGTCCAGAAGGTTTCCACTCAGCAACGAATCTGGTGCCACAAGTAATTCCACGTTGGAATCTGCCCCTAGTCCTAGCAAGCTGAAAGTTAGGTCGCCCCTGAAACCAAGCACCATGACCGCGTCGCTTGCATATACGCGGCGCTGGGCCTCGATCGTCGGATGGACAGCGGTAAGCACGGGTTCTATGGACGTCGGCTCGATTGTGGGCGTAGGGGTAGGGGTATTGCTTGGTGTGGATGTCGCAGACGGCACTAGAGACGGTGTATGGGTGGGAGTCAGCGTGGATGTGGGATACAGAGTTGGGATTTGCGTACTCGTAGCCGTCGCCGTTGGAGTCGGTGTGGCCGTGTCGGTTGGAGTAGACGTATACGTTGGCGTATAGACCGGTGTTGACGTGGTGGTCGGCGCATAGGGTGTCGACGTGAGGGGCGCGGAGGTCTGCTGCGACACAGATGTACCGCCGCTACTGAAGCAACTCTGCATCCCACTCCCGTCCACCCGGTTGATCACGTTCCCCTCGACCCACGCGTATCCGTTCCACGTCCGCGGCGCGGACGCCGTCCCTCGCCACGGATCGCGACTGGCGAACGTGCCGAGGGCGGGGGCCAGATACCGCGCGCGCAGATACACCAGCCCGTTGCCGTCGGTCAGCTCGCCGGTGAAGCCGTACGCGGTCCCGGCCGGCGCCACAATCGGCTCGCCAAACGGATCGTACTCCGTCGCGCTTTGCGAATGGCCCCTCACCCCCAACCCCTCTCCCTCAAGGGGCGAGGGGCGAAAGCGCTGTCGGCCGGCCTCTTTCTCGCCTTTTGGAGACGGGGCCGGGGGATTAGGTTTGGTGTCGTACGCCATCTCGGTGGTGAACAGTTCGTCATGCACCTAGTATACGCTTGAGTGCCCCACTCCGTTCGGAGAAGGGCACTCACTGTGTACCGTTCTCCCCCTCGCTATCTCGCGAGGGGGAGACTTTGCGTCGTTGCCGTCGCTCAACGCCGGTGAAGCCATACGCGATTCAGATGGGCGCCACAAGCGCTGGGCGAACATCCCCAGCGGACGTGCATGTAGTGCATCACGTCCGATCTCGTCTATCGACTCCCGGTTATAGTGGCGAACAATTCGACCAAGACCGCAATTGCGAGGTACGCAGTATTGACGATAAGGAGGATCTTGCCAACGAAGCGGATCGAGATTACAGCGAAGTAGATCGCGCTTGCCATTTTCTTGTTGAAGTACCAATCCCGATTTGGGTTGCCAACTCCGAAATGGTCCTCGCGTACTACTCCATCACGTCGCACGACGTCCCAGATTCGTTTATGGATACTGGTGACGACTAGACCTATACCGAGTGCCAAGTAGACGAATAGCGCCGTTGCTACGACTGAACTCATGTTGGCTACCTCAATACTCCGTTATCGTTGCGGCATTAGGCGTAGACCCGGCGGCGACCACAGATAGTCCGGGTAGGGTTCTCGAGATTCCGGAAAATCGAGTGATGTGGTTCCTGAAAGATTGGCATAAACAGTGATCGGTACAGCGTCACCGCCACGCAAGCCAAATCCAAGGTAAAGCACCTCGCCAGCTTCGTTTCCAGAGACATCGATCTCTAGGTTGGGACCCAAAAACGGCAGACTAACGTTCCCGCCCCCGATCGACTGAGTGTTTTCGCTGTCGGTCCCAACACTCGCACTATCAACTGATCCGACAATCGGTCCTACAGATGTATCAATTCCTGTCTTGCCCAACGAGAACTGCGACCCAACAGACAGGGCTGTTGCGAACACATATCTGCGTCCCCAGTACTGTGGCAAGAAGTGGTGGGGCACGAAGTGGAGTTCCAAGTTGACGTCAACACCTACACCAAGCAGCATTGCAGATGCATCCAAACGTGCACCGATCATGAATACCCTTAAGCTCGCCTGCTGCTCGATCACGTTGCGGAACTGTCCGTACGTGTTCCAAACAACCTGTCCAGATGGTGGAGGTGTAGTAGGAGTTTGTACGCTCGCTTGCTGCTCGATCACGTTACGGAAATGCCCGTATGTGTTCCAAACACCCCGTCCACGTGACGGAGGTGCAGTGGGCGTCTGTGTAGGAATGAGTGGCCCCAACGGCGTCGGACTGGCAGGCGGAGTTGGCGTATATGTCGGTCGAGGGGCAGCCATGCCTGCCGCGATCTGGTCGCGTACTTGATTTGCGGCAACGGTGTACAACGTGGGACGCGGCGCTGCTTGTGGAGAAATTGTCGACTGGCTGGTGCTTGCAGTAAGCAGCGTCGGATCCGGCGTGGATGTTGCCACAGGTGGCGTAGACACGAGCGCAGGCTGCGGCGTTGGCGAACACGATACAGTGGGTGTCGGAGTCGGAGTCGACGTAATGGACTGCATCCCACCCGGATCGACCCGGTTGACCACATTCCCCTCGACCCACGCGTAGCCGTTCCACGTCCGCGGCGCGGACGCGCTCCCCCGCCACGGATCGCGCGAGGCGAACGTGCCAAGTGCGGGGGCGAGGTAACGTGCCCGCAGATACACCAGCCCGTTGCCGTCGGTCATCTCGCCGGTGAAGCCGTACGCGGTGCCGATGGGTGACACGATCGGCTCGCCAAACGGATCGTACTCCGCCGCGCTCTGCAGCGTCCCGTCGAACACGCCGCGCACACTCCCCAACCCGTCGTGCAGCATCCAGTCCCACGACGCGTCCGGGTTGCGTTGGGCGAACATCCCCAGCGGTCCGTGCATGTAGTGGGTCACGTCCGACCCCGCCTTCGCCCCGATCACCGCCGGCAGCCCGCGCTGCACGTCCAGCACGTAGCGCGTGGTCGATCCGCCGGCCGTCTGCGCGATGCGCCGGCCCTCGCCGTCGTAGGCGTAGCTGTGCCCGTCGTGCGACAGCATCCGGCCGGCCCGGTCCCAGACGGTCGTAAGGGTGCCGTCGCTGATCCGGTTGCCGTTCTTGTCGTAGCTGAACGTGTGCGTCCCGTCGCTCGTGAGCTGGTTGCGGTTGTTGTAGGCGTAGCTCGTCGGCGTGCCGTTGAGCGCCGCACTGGTCCGGTTGCCGGCCAGATCGTAGCCGTAGGCGAAGGTGCGGATCGGCGTGCCGGTCGGCGTGGCGTTGGGATAGGTGGTCGCGCCGGTCACGCGCTCGACGCCGTCGTAGGTGTAGACGTGGGTCTGCGGCTGGAGCGTTCCGCCGCCGCTGGGCTGGCGCTGCTCGACCGCCTGCGTCCGGTTGCCGCGCGCGTCCACCGTGTAGTCGAAGCGAGCGAGGGTCTGCGGCACGCCGGACACGTCGTGGTGGTGGTGGATCGTCGTCACGCGTCCCGCCGGGTCGTACGCCATCTCGGTGGTGAACAGTTCGTCATCCACACAGTATACGCGTGACTGCCCCTATCCGTTCGGAGCAGGGCACTCGCTGTGTACCGTGGCTCCCCCTCGCGATTTGGCGAGGGGGAGATTTTGCGTCGGTGCCGTCAGTCAGCTCGCCGGTGAAGCCATCATCTCACAAGCTTCCCCTTGAAGTACCAGCGGCCGGGCTCATGGTTACTGTCCCATGTTGCAGCAATTTCATCCCATTTGTCTAACGCGGGGAGGTTGTGGATTACGTCGTACCGCTGCCGATACCCGACATCAATACCAATAGTGCTCAGTAACCCCCAATATCCAGCACTTGACTCGAGTCCACCGAACGGTGAAAGCCTGGATCGGAAGTGAAGCGCGTTCAAGGGATGACCACGATAATACCGTCTGTCGTCACCGAGCTGTGGGATCATCGACTGGATCTCTTCGACACGTGATACGATCAACTCGCTGTTATCTGTGCTTCGTATCCTTATTCCGGTGATCGCTTCGATGACAAACGCTGCTGTGCTGCACAGGGTTTCGCCCATGTCGTCAATGAGAGGGCCTTGCTTGGCAACGTCGAAAAGCATCGGGATACAGATGGGCGATCCGAGAAAGTATGCTGCATTCAGCATGATTTCAGTGTCTGTGTCTGCCATATCAAGCCGAGTTTCCGATATCTTGTGGACCACCTTTGGGTCACCTAGCATTGCAAGTGCGACGCGGGCATGTCCTGCAACTATTGGGTTCTCATCATCAGACATCGTTCGCAACCGCGCGTCTGGTTCGGGCCTAGCCAACAGCGAAACGTATGCGACAGACCTAGCAAGCACCGAACACGTGTAGCCATCGGATTTGTAGTTGCCGTGCTGAACACCGTCTATCGCCGCTTCTAGAAGTTCGACTGCGCGACCGTGATACCACACCGGCACAAGGCTGTCGATCAACCACAAATCCGTCAAGGGAGACAGCGCCAGACTACTGAGCTCGCGGAAGCGATCGAAGTGAGTTACCGCTTCTACTTCGAGCAGGATATCACATGCCCATGTGCGATGTCTGATGATTTCCTCCACGGTTTCCGGGGGCGGCGGATAGCGGCGCCACATTTCGAACAGATTTGTCCTGGACAGGCTTAAGGCTCTGAGCCGCTTGAAGTCGTGTGACAGACCCGACGTAGGTGGCAGGCGACTATCCATCTCCAACAGAATACGCAAACATGGATTGCAGAGCCTCGGATGTGCTGATTCGACCTGTTCCCATAACCACACCTGTGCTGATTCCGAAATCGCTACCGAACCATGGAGCATTCCAAGGAATACGCGGGCGGCATCTTCGCGGCGTTGGTCACTGGCGGGTTGAAGCACCGCGATATCGTACTGAGCCAGCAGCTCCTCAATGATACGTCGATCGCTAGTTGTGATGTACGACACAGTACTTGGTCCCTGGTGGATCGTAATACATGTTTCCCGTGACTCCTTGTCTACGTAGTTCGGCATGCCACGCAGTATGCTCGGCCAGCGGTAAGAACACCAAGTTTGACGGTTCATCTGGGCCATAGAGGTACAAAGGCCATTTATGATGGATTTGTCCCCTAGTTTCGCCAATTGCCACACTGTTCTTCTGTCGGTAGGCTTTCGTCACGTCCGTATCGCGCTGTCGCGTACGCCGTTCTAGCACTGGGCCAGGACGATCGTGAGTTGAATCGAACACCCCTTCGTCATTGATTCCCAGTGACTTCCAGATCGGTGCCGGCCAGACTATTGGATGGCAATCGGGCTGATCAGGAACATCGCGAGTTATCGGGTAGCTGCGATCCTGCTCGTCCGTATCGGGAATGGTTGTTGCACTGGCTTGTGGGGCTGTGCCAGCCTGACCGCCGACGTTCGGTAGCGGGATCGCTACACCTGCCTCGGAGAGTTGGGCTATCACGTCATTCACGCCACTGAAGAGCCGCTCTAGCGCTTCGGCCAATACCGGCGCAAGGCCGAGAGCGATCAGGATCGCTTGTAGGTCTATGGTAGCGATGATACTGCTCCAGCCTCCGCCCCAGCTACCACTACCGGGGTTTCCCGCGCTTGCCTGCCCGCCTCCGGCGTCCTCACAGCCGCCGTCGATGTTAATCGTCTTGTTCGGTCCACACGACAGAGCCGATGGACGACCGGCTCGCTTGGGCTTGTGCACTTCTCGTTGTAGCTCACGTACGTCAGCGACCCCCGAAGAACCGCTCTGCTGATTCGGACTACATGCCGCCATCCCACCCGGATCGACCCGGTTGACCACGTTCCCCTCGACCCACGCGTAGCCGTTCCACGTCCGCGGCGCGGACGCGCTCCCCCGCCACGGATCGCGCGAGGCGAACGTGCCGAGCGAAGGCGCCAGATACCGCGCACGCAGGTACACCAGCCCGTTGCCGTCGGTCAGCTCGCCGGTGAAGCCATACGCGGTCCCGGCCGGCGCCACAATCGGCTCGCCGAACGGATCGTACTCCGCCGCACTCTGCAGCGTCCCGTCGAACACGCCGCGCACGCTCCTCAAGCCGTCGTGCAGCATCCAGTCCCACGACCCGTCCGGGTTGCGCTGGGCGAACATCCCCAGCGGTCCGTGCATGTAGTGCGTCACATTGGAGCCTGTCTTCGCCCCGATCACCGCCGGCAGCCCGCGCTGCACGTCCAGCACGTACCGCGTCGTCGATCCGGCGGCGGTCTGCGTGATGCGCCGGCCCTCGCCGTCGCAGGCGTAGCTGTGCCCGTCGTGCGAGAGCATCCGGCCCGCCCGGTCCCAGACCATGCTCAGCGTTCCGTCGCTGATCCGGTTGCCGTTCTTGTCGTAGCTGAACGTGTGCGTCCCGTCGCTCGTGAGCTGGTTGCGGGTGTTGTAGGCGTAGCTGATCGGTGTGCCGTTGAGCGCCGCGCTGGTCCGCACCATCAAGATCAGGTTTGCAGCTTCAGTTTGTCACTAGAACATGCGCGCATCCAGCCGGCACCAAGGAAGAACGCAAGACTTAACAACGAGCCGACGAGAACTACATTGTCTAGTGTAGATGTGTTGGAACGAGGATCCAGGTGCCAGTAGATCAACATCGCAATCAGAACTGCACGAGACAACCCGACTATGGTCAGAGTTCCAAGAACTTTCCAGGGTTGTGACTTCTCATACCCTTTCACTCGAAGCCAACGATAGATCGCTAGATATGGTGCGCGCAGACATGGGCCAACGACACCGATTGAGCCTGAAACCAAACCCTTGCGGATCGCTTGTAGCTGGATCAGATTCCAGCCGATATCGATGTCTGCAAAGATCGTGATGATCACCAACAGTAAAGCCAACTCAACGCGCATCGATTCACCTTTGCTCATTCAGTAGATGTTCGGAGATTGTTGTCAGTAGCTCCCATGCAATGTCGGACAAGAGACCTCCGGGTGCAAATTGCTGCAAATGAGTTGCGTAGGGCGAAATCCAGATGGATGACTGCTGCCCCTCTGAGCCCTCGGCAACCAATGGAACATCACCCTTCAGAATCTCACCAGCACCCAGTGTTGCGACGATTGCGTTTAGCCGCAGAACTTCTATCGCCCACCAAGGTCCTTCGATATTCGCAATTGCCCTTGATGGCAACACAACCGCTGCTCCTGTGGCGATGCCGGACACCATAACGTCCCAAGCGTCAATCTCGTTGAGGGGAGTCTCCTCCAAGAAGACCTGCTTGGCCATTTCCGCCGTGCCTCCAGCAATGAAGCCGCGAGTAAAGGGGTTTGTGGCCGCGAACCGTGCTGCCGCCGCAACCGCTGGCCCAACCACAGGCCATGCGACAATAGCTGCGCCGGTAAGTATCAGACCACCTGTGAGCGCAGCCAGAAAGCCGACAACGTCGGGATTGCCCCGCAGTTTTTCTCGCGCCCAATACTCTTCAAGGTAGTCTCCTGCCGGCGTCGGAACCATTTCGGGCTGATTCGACATGAGGCCATTAGGTGCAGTTGGCGTTGCGGTCTGCTGGAGCACTGCAGCAGTAAACAGCGTCGGGTCCGGCGTGGATGTCGCCGTTGGTGCAATAGACATGAACGTGGGTTGCGGCGTTTGCGGACACGATACTGTCGGTGTCGGCGTCGGAGTCGACGTAATGGACTGCATCCCACCCGGATCGACCCGGTTGACCACGTTGCCCTCGACCCACGCGTAGCCGTTCCACGTCCGCGGCGCGGATGCGCTCCCCCGCCACGGATCGCGACTGGCAAACGTGCCGAGCGAGGGCGCCAGATACCGCGCACGCAGATACACCAGCCCGTTCCCATCGGTCAGCTCGCCCGTGAAGCCGTACGCGGTTCCCACCGGCGCCACAATCGGCTCGCCGAACGGATCGTACTCCGCCGCGCTTTGCGAATGGCCCCTCACCCCCAACCCCTCTCCCTCGCAAGCGGGGAGAGGGGCGAAAGCGCCGTGGGCCATTCTCCCCCTCGCCTTTTGGAGAGGGGGCCGGGGGGTGAGGTTCGTAGGCGTAGCTGAATGCGCTCATCCCGTCGCTCGTGAGCTGGTTGCGAGCATTCCATCTCACTTCGATTGTCGCACCAACACTCCGTTGTCAAGTACTCGGAAGTATGTTGTGTTACCCCCGTCGGGATAGCATACAATCGTGGCTCCTCTTTCCTCACAAGGCTCCACAAAGACGGGAACAACGATCGCAAACAACGTTAGGGCAATCCACACCGAGTACGCGAGTCGGAACCATCGTGTGCGCAGCAGTGAGCCCAAACTCGCAAAACAAAGTAGCCCAGCAGACAGCATTGCCAAGTGAATCAGCAATAGCCAAGCCCAAAGCTCCATGAGTTGATCTGATCGTGAAGGCAGGACGCGAGTTGAGCCGACCCCGTGAGCAAGCAGGAATACAATCCCAGCGATCATTACCAACGCGGTCCCTGAGGCGTAGCGCGTTGCACGTAGCAAGTGACTGTTCATCTACTTCATTCCCCGCTACGCAACATTGAGTCAATGGTTCCTAAGCCTTGACACGGAGAAAGTGGCTGGTAATACCAATGAGCCAGCGGACCGCTGAAAGATTGTGTTAGCTGCTCACGAATCGCTGCTGCCAAGCCGTCTGGATCCAGCCCAAGGTGAACGGATACCCCCAAATGCACCGCGATACTCGTCAGACGTGCATCCTGCACTGTACCGACAACTGGACCACGCCCGAACAGGATCCCGACATTCTCCAGACCGCATTCATGGATTACATCGGCTGCCATAGCCACTCCATATCCAATCGGACCTCCCTGTGCAACGGTGTTCAGATACGACCAGAAGTGGTGAACTTGTCCGCTAGCCTCCCAGATATCTGGATTGAGACCGGCCGAGAAGGAATCGAGTGGATGCCGCGTTGTTACACGCGCGGCGTCCCAGATGGTGAGTCCTCCGCGTGACTTCAGCAGTACCTCGGAAATATGATCGACGAGCTCCGTGGTGCTCGATTCAGGGCACTGGGCTGATGAATATTCCACTAACCGCGCGAGAGCGTCGGGAAGATCCTTTGGAGCAGAACCGTCGGGAAGGTCAGCACACTCCCCAGCGAGGCAGTCGGCGAGCAGTTCCGCATACTCACGCAACCCCCTGACGAACTCGACACCACATTCCGGCCGAGGTGGCATGCCTCCGTCGCCATCCGGCAGAATAATGGGGAAGCCTTGCGTTTGCTCGAACGCATCTCGCGTACGCGCGAACCCCTGCGACACTCGCTCGGCCAGCTTCGACTCCTTGGTCCGCACCGGTACACTCGACTGATTGCCGCAGCTCGATCCGCCTGATGCCGCATTCACGGTATACACGACATCCGGCTCGGAGCCTGAGTAGGGTGCGAATCCGGTCGATTGCTTCCCACCCGGATCCACCCGGTTGACGACGTTCCCCTCGACCCATGCGTAACCGTTCCACGTGCGCGGCGCGGACGCGCTCCCCCGCCACGGATCGCGCGAGGCGAACGTGCCGAGTGCGGGGGCCAGATACCGCGCACGCAGATACCCCAGCCCGTTGCCGTCGGTCAGCTCGCCGGTGAAGCCGTACGCGGTGCCGACCGGCGCGAAAATCGGCTCGCCGAACGGATCGTACTCCGCCGCGCTTTGCAGCGTCCCGTCGAACACGCCGCGCACGCTGCCCAACCCGTCGTGCAGCATCCAGTCCCACGAGGAGTCGGGGTTGCGCTGAGCGAACATCCCCAGCGGACCGTGCATGTAGTGCGTCACGTCCGACCCCGCCTTCGCCCCGATCACCGCCGGCAGCCCGCGCTGCACGTCCAGCACGTAGCGCGTGGTCGATCCGCCGGCGGTCTGCGCGATGCGCCGCCCCTCGCCGTCGTAGGCGTAGCCATGCCCGTCGTGCGAGAGCATCCGGCCGGCGCGATCCCAGACGGTTGTCAGGGTGCCGTCGGAGATCCGGTTGCCGTTCTTGTCGTAGCTGAAGGTGTGCGTCCCGTCGCCGGTGAGCTGATTGCGGGTGTTGTAGCTGTAGCTGGTCGGCGTGCCGTTGAGCGCCGCGCTGGTCCGGTTGCCGGCCAGATCGTAGGCGTATGCGAACGTGCGGATCGGCGTGCCGGTCGGCGTGGCGTTGGGATACGTCGTCGCGCCGGTCACACGCTCGACACCGTCGTAGGTGTAGACGTGGGTCTGCGGCTGGAGCGATCCGCCGCCGCTGGGCTGGCGCTGCTCGACCGCCTGCGTCCGGTTGCCGCGCGCGTCCACCGTGTAGTCGAAGCGAGCCAGCGTCTGCGGCGTGCCGGACACGTCGCGGTGGTGGTGGATCGTCGTCACGCGTCCCGCCGGGTCGTAGGTCATCTCGGTGGTGAACAGTTCGTCATCCGGGCTGCTCCGGTGCTAGCCGACCGTCACTGCACAGTATACGCGATGCTCCGAGCTCCCGGCTTGGCGAATCCCGACAGCCCCGCAATTCTGCCAACCGTAAGCTGTAGTCCTCGCCACCTTACGATCGCGCCCTCTGCGACAATCGAAACGGATTGCTATCCGGAGTCGACGAGCCAATGGCCAGCAAAACGGTGCGGCTACGTTGCATTCCAGACCGCGCTCGCTGCCTTACGCTGGTGACAAGTCGAGTCGCCGGGGGAAATTTCATGGAATGTATCACATACGCTTCGGCCCAAGTCGCCTTCCAGCTGGGTCAGGCACTCAACGATGATCTGGCGCGATATCGGGGAAGTTCAGGAGGTCCTGCATGAACATAGTGAGTTCGACAACAGGACTTCAGACTTCAGGACTCTCTGAATCCCCTGACGTGATGATCAAGCGGGTACTCCGCGTCGCGCGAATTCTTGCCGCCGTCCAATATCCATGCGATTCCGAAGAAGAAATCACAGAAATCCGCGCCGAAAATTCGCTTCGCGGCGAGTTGCAGTATCGTGAACAAGAACCGAAGACACATGCTGTGTAGGAGCGGCAGAGCGATGGCTACAAACAGGCGAAAGAGACAGGCACCGTCCCCACCCCGACCGGGATGGGCGATCTACTTGAGGACAAGCAGCGACGAGAACCAGAAGCCGGAACTTTCACGCGCTCGACAGCGGTTTGCCATCGAAGAGAATGTGCTCAAGCACTCTGAACTGTCCGTGATCGACGAGTACATTGACGTGCTTACGGGCAAGACACCGAATCGGGATGGATATCAGCGACTGCTGACAGATGCCCGTGTTGGTCGATTCTCACATGTCATCGTGGAACGCGCTGACCGCTTTGGACGGAACGATACGGAGGCCCTTCGCGCAATTGACGAGCTGCATGAATTCGGTGTCGCTGTGCGCTTCGCCAATTCGCCTGATCTTGATCCAATGGATCCGGATGATCGGGTCATCGTAGCGCTGTCCTTCACGTTGGCGCGACGCGAGTCAGCGCTCTTGGGGATTCGTGTGAAAGGGGGGTTGCAGGCAAAGCGTCAGAGTGGTGGTTTTTGTGGGGTTGCACCTGATGGCTACCGCAATGTGGAAGACAAGGTGTTTGGGGAAGCCAAAAAGCTTCAAGGACGGCACACCCACTGGATCGAGCAAGACCCAAAACGCGCCTCACTTTGGCGCTATGCTTGGGATCTGCTGCTGCAGAACGAGCTGACGCTGGAGCAGATTTGTGAGGCCCTCCACGCCAAAGGGCACACGTATCGAAGCGGGCGTCCATTTGTTCACGTCAAGAAGCATGGCAAACGGGTCGCGAATACCAGTACGCTTGCGGCAATCTTCCACAACTGGACGTATGCTGGATGGGTGACCAGTCGTGCGGGAAAAATACCCCCAAAGTCCATCAGAGGAAACTGGGAACCGATTGTCACGACGGAAGATTTTGAGCGTGGACTGGCAATTCTCGAGCAACGCGACCGGAAACGTGGACGTGAACGTCGCCATGACTATCTGCTCAAGGGATTGATCTACTACAGCGCGCCTGACACCCAGGATTTGACCCGTCTGACCTGCTCCACGTCCAACGCGTCTCGTCCGGGCGGAGGAACCCCTTACTACTGCATCGCGCGCAGCGGCATCAACTTCCTATGTAGCAGTATTGACGGACAGATGGCAGAGGCCTTGCAGAGCGTACAGGTTGATCCCGACCTGATCCCGCTGATTCGTGCTGCATATACAGATGACATTGCGGAGGCGATGGGGCATCTGCGCCCGGACGAGCGCGCGCAACTGCTGGCTGCCCTAAAGTCGATCGACGACGAAGAAGTTCGGCTGATGCGACTCTACGCAGCCGGAAAAGTGACAGACAGCCTATGGGACATGCAATGGCAGGAATGGCAGGATCGCCGCTCACGTATTCGGATGAGTTTGGAAGGGTTGGAAGGGCAACAGCAGGTCTACATCGAGAATCTTGACGCGGCGCTCGAAATCATCGCGCAGGTGGGTATCGTGTATAATCGCCTTGAACGCAGCGACCAGAAAGAACTGCTGCGTTATATGGTTGAGAGGGTCGTCGTTGACCCTGCGGGAAAGATACGTTTGGAGTTGTGTGCGCCATTCGCGTACTTGCAGGATATCACGGAGCGAGTACGACCTGGGGCACCAGCGATCAGCAAGGGCAGAAAAGCAAAGACCGCCAGCAATTCTAGCGGTCTCGGCTCAGGAAGCTGTTCGGATAACTTCCTTTCGTGCGGAGAGGGAGGGATTCGAACCCTCGATAGACTCATCGCCTATACTCGTTTTCGAGACGAGCCCGTTCGGCCGCTCCGGCACCTCTCCTGTTCGCCTGACATTATACAATCTCGGCGTCGTGTGTATAGGGTGTGCCGCACCCCAAACGGTCGGGATTCCGGGTAGACGACGTTACTGCTTGCGAATCACTTCCCACGCCAGATGGTTGATCTCCGGCAGGATTAGCTTCTCGAACGCGACCTCGACAGCATTGGGGCTGCCCGGCACCGAGATCACGAACCTACCCCGATACACGCCCGCCGTTGCACGGCTGAGCATCGCCGCAGCGCCTACCTCCTGATAGCTCAACATTCTAAACAGCTCACCGAACCCCGGCAGCGTCTTTTCGAGCTTCGCGCTAATGACATCGAACGTCGTGTCGCGTGGGGCGATGCCGGTACCGCCGTTGAACAGGATGATCTGCACGCCTGCCGTTGATGCCAGCGCGTCCAGTACATCGGCCACTTGCTGCGGCTCGTCCTTGATCAGGCGATAGGGTCCAGCACGATGTCCGGTTTCGGTCAGGCGGCGCTCAAGATAGATCCGATTCTGGTCGGTGTCCGGCGTACGGGTGTCGCTCACCGTTACGATAGCGAAGGTAACCGGCTCTGTTCCTGCTCGCTCGCGGTGTTCGTCTGCGCCGCGCATAATCTGATTCTGACCCCCGTTCTTAGTTCGATGGTACAATGTCCGCCTGCATTCGTCCGGGCCATACGACCCGTGAGAAGGAGCGCAGCATGTCGTACCAGTTCATACGATATCAGAGCGGTGACGGTGTCGCCACCATCACACTTAACCGTCCCGACTCGTTCAACGCGCTGACCACGCCGATGATGGACGAGATGAAGGCGGCGCTGAAGTCCGCCGACCGCGATGGCGATGTACGTGCAGTCGTCCTCACTGGCGAGGGGCGCGGTTTCTGCAGCGGCGCAGACCTTGCCGAAATTCAGGCCAACCCTGACGTCCCGATCACGGACTATCTGCGAGCGGGACTGAACACGCTTGCGAAGCAGATGCGATCCATGCCGAAACCGATCATTGCCAGCATCAACGGCGCAGCGGCAGGGGCGGGTACTAGCCTTGCACTCGCCTGCGACCTGAGAATTGCATCAGATGCGGCTAGCTTCATCTTTGCGGCATTCGTGAACATCGGCCTCGTGCCAGACGGCGGCCTGACGTATTTGCTCCAACGCGCCGTCGGCACTGCTAAAGCCCTCGAGTTCGCGCTGCTGGCCGACGCGAAGAACCGCGTTTCCGCCGATCAGGCACTGGTGACGGGCATCGTCAATCGCGTCGTACCGGCCGAGTCGCTGCACGAAGAAACGACTGCTCTCGCCCACAAGCTTGCCACGCTGCCCACCCGGGCAATCGGTATGACCAAGCGCGCGATTTATCGGGCAGCAGAGCGCGATCTTGACGACGCTGCCGATTACGAGGCACGCGTGCAAGCTGTCATGTTCACGACCGAAGATTTCAGAGAAGGCGTGAGTGCGTTTCTCGAAAAGCGCGCGCCCGTGTTCAAGGGCAAGTAAGGAGGCCCCATGCCGACCATTTTCTCAAAGATCATTGCGGGCGAAATCCCGTCGAAGAAGGTCTACAGCGACGATCTCGTCACCGCGTTCTGGGACATCAACCCCCAACGTGCCGTACATATCTTGATCGTCCCGAACAAAGAGATCCCGACTGTGTCGGACGTGACGCCTGAGGACGAAATGACGCTTGGGCGCATGTTCACCGCCGCCCGGCGCATCGCCGAAGATCTGGGCATCGCGGAATCGGGCTACCGGCTGATTGTCAACTGCGGCGAACACGGCGGCCAGGAGGTCTACCACGTGCACATGCATCTGGTCGGCGGCGAACCGGTCGGCCCGATGCTTAAACGGAAATCGTCGGAGTAGGTTATCGTGAAGATCGTCGCGGTATTCGGGAGCGCACTTCCGACCCCTGCTCATCCGGTGTATCAGGAAAGCGTCGCGGTCGGGCGCCTGCTAGCGCAGGCCGGGTACGCCGTCATGACTGGTGGCTACAACGGTGTGATGACGGCAGCGAGCCAAGGCGCGTATGAGGTCGGCGGAACGACCATCGGCGTGACTTGTCTCCCGTTTGAACGCCAGCGAGGCTCGAAACCCAACCCGTATCTGACCGAAGTCCGCCCGTTCGAGACGCTGCGCGCGCGACTTGAGCACCTCGTGCTCGTGCCGGATGCGTTCGTCGTCATGCCCGGCGGATTGGGAACGCTAAACGAATTGGTATATGCATCCGAGTTGATGCGGGCTGGCGACATGCCGCGCCGTTCTACGGTGTGCTACGGCAGTTTCTGGCGGCCCATCATCGACATTACAGGCCGGTCGGAATTCATGCACCATGAAGGTTGGATGCACGTGCAGTTTGCGGACACGCCTGAAGCGGTTGTCGATCTCATTTCGAACCATGTTCCGGCATAGCGCACTCTCAGCGGTTTTCGTCATGGTTGTCGCGGTGGCATGCAGCGCGACGCCTGAGGCAGCCCCAGCCGAACAGGCCGTGGCGACGCCGACATCGGCGGCCACTCCGACCGTGACGCCAACGGCATCGCCAACTGCTGAGACGCCTGAACCGACGACGCTGACGATATGGTTTCCGGACACGCTGCTGCCGGCCAATGCCGACGCGGTGGCCGCCATCGTCGAGGCGGATATCGCCGAATTCTCTAACACGCAAGACGGGATAGTCGTCGACCTGCGGCGCAAGGCGGAAAGCGACGTTGGTGGAATCATGGCCATCTTGCGCAGCGCGAGCAGTGTGGCTCCCGGCGCACTCCCGGATATCACCCTGCTCCGGCGCAGCGATCTTGTGAGAGCAGTCGAAGACGGTCTGATTCAGCCCATTGAAGGACGAGTTGCCTCGGCCGTCATCGCCGATTTGTTCCCGGCCGCGCTGCGGCTTGGGCGCGCCGACGACCAGTTGTACGCCCTGCCCTACCTCGCCGAACTCTATCTGTTCGCGTACGACGCCGACAACGAACCGGTCGATCGCATGACGTTCGACGCCGTGTTCGATCTGGACCGTCCGCTGGTCGTACCGGCAGCCAGTTCGAGCGGCATCGCTGACGTGCTGTGGCTCCAGTACAGCGCGGCGGGTGGCATCCTCGACTCGCAGGGCGCGCTGACCGAAGCTGCCGTCGAGGCTGTATTCTCGTTCTATGACATGCTGCGTACCGAAGACCTGATCGTGCCGGGCTCGGTAGACTACTCGTCCCCGGGCGAATACTCGAGGGCGGTAGCGACCGGGCAGATTCCGTCTGGAGTCGTCAAGACCAGCCAGCTCGCTCAGTTCGCCGACACCGAACGTGCGACTGCGTTCTCGTCCATCCCGACCTCGACCGGTGATCCCGTATCGAGCATCGACGCGTGGATGTGGGTAATCGTTACGCAAGATCCCGAACAGCAGGCCATCGCGGGCCGCTTCATCAACTGGATGATGAACGCCGAGCGCCACGGCACGTTCGCGCAAGCAGTATCAATTCCCCCGACACAGCGCAATGCCCTACGGCGCTGGTCGTTCCCCGGACTTGAGAACGTGCTGCTTTCAGACCTGATGACCAATGCATTCGCTGCCGATCAACTGGTTGGAACAGGCGGATCGGCGCGCGCGATGCAAGCCGCGTGGATCGACCTGATCACCGGTGAATTGAACGCGCAGGAAGCGGTCCGCAGCGCGCTGCAGCCGTAAACGAATGCGATGAACGTGCTGAGGGATGAGTGTGGTCAACCCTACAGCCCAGCCGTAGCGTTGTGAAACGAAAGATACTGTCCAGCCACTGAACGCTGGTGGCCTAGAGTTCTCTTTGATAGATGCGGTACGTCCGGTAGGTGGGCATACCCAGCCCGCGCAGCGTGCCTGCCATGTCCTGATTGGTCTCGAGAATCCATCCGCAGTCCGCCGCTTGTATCCCCGTATTTCGCAGCGCCTTCATCAGATGATAGACCAGCACGAGATCGACACCCTTGTTACGGTGCTCGGGCACGACCCCGAGAAGTGGAACTCGGACACGGGTGATCTTGGGCCGGATTTTCCAGTGCCAGAGCGCCCCGATCAGTGAAATCGGTTCGGGAATGCCGGGGCGGGGCCGAACATGCTTTAGCACCTGATTGAAGTCACCGACGGACATGATCAGGCCGACAGGTTTCCCTTCGATGAACGCGAAGTACGTCCAGTCCGGGTTGAAGACGAGACCGAGGCTTTCGACCATGGCATCAAGCTCGCGCGGAGTCAGCGGTACGAAGCCCCAGTTGCTGTCCCACGCGTCGTTGTAAAGCTGCTTGATAATCTCGAAGTCCGCACGGCGCTGGCGCGGGTCGGAGGGGCGAACTGTGATATTGCCCTTCTTCATACGCCACTCGACGATTTTGCCGAGACGCTCCTCGGTGCCCTCATCTGCCACCATGTCCCAATCGTAGTAGAAGCTGTTCATGTCCATCGACTTGACGAAGCCGAAGCTCTCGATCAGCCGTTGATAGTACGGATGGTGGTAGCTCATCAGCAGGAGCGGTTGTTCAAAGCCATCGATGAGCAGTCCAACTTCTTCGTGGGTGGTGAATGTCTGCGGGCCGATGATTGACGGAAACCCTTTGGCCTTCACCCAATCGCATGCCGTTTGCAGCAGGGCGTGGGCGACAGATTCGTCATCGATCGCTTCGAAGGCTCCGAAGAAGCCGACGTTCGTCCCCCAATGTTCGTTGTGTCGCCGGTTGATGAACGCCGCGATCGTGCCGACGGGCTCATCGCCCCGCCACGCAATGAAGTAGTCGCCTTCCATGTACTCCCACGCGGCGTTTTTCTCCTTCGACACCACGTCGCGGCGCATTGAAAGCAGCGGCGGCACCCAGTTCGGGTCAGCGCGGTAGATCCGCCACGGGAATTCGAGAAAGACCTTGTGATCCGCCTTGGTCTCGACCTTGCGGATCTGTACAGAATCAGACATGACTTGCCCTCGGTTGCGTAAACACCCGATTCTATCCCTACGTGACATCGCCTGCCACGATGATTCCCTCGCACCGACCGCGGCGCGCCCTTATAATGACGGCGCGTTGTGCGTGGAAGGAATCGAGGTTGAGCAAGGCGAGCAAGCGCTGCCCGATCTGCGAATCGGTAAACTCTGGCAAGGCCACGAGCTGCTACAACTGTGGTGCTTCGCTCGAAGCTGTCGACGTGGAAGTCGGCCAGCAGCCCTCCCCTACCAATCGCTCGACGGAGTACGACTTTCGCTACGGCGAAACCGACCTCATCGAAGACAGTTTGCGCAGCAAGGCACGCGCATACATGACCGGAATCGCCCTACTACTGCTGATTGTGGTCGTTGGTGCGTCTGTGATCGTCGCCGCACCGCTGCTCCAGCCCGAGCCTACTTCGCCAGCGGTTGTCGAATCGAACGAGTCCCCGACGGCGCGCCCCACGGTCGTCTTGGCGACTGTAACCGAAGGCGTTCCGACAGCAAGCCCAACGGTCTCGCCGAGCCCGAGCCCGACGATCACTTTGACCCCGACACCGGAGCCATGCATCCAGAACGTCCAGTCGGGGGATGGGATGATCGCGATCGTGTCACGCTGCGGGCACCGCAGCCTTGACGTGATCCCACTCGTTGTGACGCTCAATAACCTGAACGACGAGAACGATTTGCGCCCGGGTCAACAGATTATTGTGCCGTACCCAACCCCGACCGACGATCCGGCCGCAATCCCCGAAGCACAGAGCGGTGCACAAACGACCTCGATCGAGTTATCTTCTGCCGACCCGAGCGCGCTGTCGGAGGAAGAGATCCGACAGACACAGGAGTTTGACCCGTTCTTCCGTCCAACGCCGACCAACCCGCCGGGCGTGCAGAACTATCAGGTGCGGGCAGGCGATACCATCGTCTCGATCATCGCGCAGTTCGAGACCGAGATCAACGCGCTCGACTTGCTCAACCCGCAGCTGACGTTCTCGCAGTGCGAAATGGGTCAAACGTTTGGCGGGCCGACCTGTTCGGTCGCGCTTCGCGAGGGCGAGATTATCCGCGTGCCCGCCCCGACACCAACGCCGACTCTGTCGCCCACGCCATCAGGGAGTGAAACCCCGACACCGACCGCCACCGCCACCTTCAACGCTCCGAGCCTAATCAGCCCGGATGCGCGCGCGTATTTTCGCCGTGACGAGGTCGTAACGCTGCGGTGGGCGGCAACCGGCGCGCTCGCGCCGGGCGAAGTGTACTTGGTCGAGGTGCAGTCCCTTACGCAGGGCCTGCTGTACCTCGCCGAGACGACCGATCTATTCTTGGTCGTCCCGCTCGAGTGGCAGGGACCCCAAGCGCGTCAATTTGAATATGCGTGGTCGGTCTCGATCGCCGAGCACGGCGACCCGGACTCGGCACGCAGCGCAACCGCCATCCGCGCGTTTACGTGGGAAGGGCGCGGAGAGGAATAGGCTATGCGATTTCTACGTGTTCAGTCCCAACTGATTGTGATCGGTATATCGCTCGTGCTCGTGCTAGCAGCGTGCAATTTCACGCCGCAGCAGCCAACGCCCACGGTAGAGTCGATCAGCACGCCGACCGCGTCGCCGACGTCCGACGGACCAACGGCTACAGCGTCCATCTCACCCACTAGCCCGCCGACAGTCGGTCCCA
This sequence comes from Candidatus Flexicrinis affinis, assembly GCA_016716525.1. Classification (NCBI taxonomy): domain Bacteria; kingdom Bacillati; phylum Chloroflexota; class Anaerolineae; order Aggregatilineales; family Candidatus Flexifilaceae; genus Candidatus Flexicrinis; species Candidatus Flexicrinis affinis. The sequence continues at coordinate 1,097,375 of JADJWE010000001.1, read as the reverse complement.
TACGGCTGGCTTCGGCAACTCCATCGGCCACGCCGCTCCCATCAACCCCGACCGATACGGCCACGCCGACGCCGGGGCCATACACATACGTCGTCCAATCGGGCGACACGCTGTTTGGAGTCATCGAGCGCTTCGGCTACACCGATGGCCGCGTGATTCCCGATGTGCTCGCGCTCAACCCCAACATCCCGAGTGCCGACAATCTACCGGTAGGGCAGGAGATCCTCATCCCGCGGCGCACGCCAACGCCCACCCCGCCTGGATATGAAGCCACCGTCAGCATGATGGGAACGCGGGGCGTGCAGGTACAGCAGCCCATCTCGCCCAACACCGAGATCTCGTGTCATCGGGTTGAAGAAGGCCAGACCATTCTGGAAATCGCTTCCCTGTACAACACTCAGCTCGAGGTGCTGGCGAACCTCAACCCCGAGATTATCTTCCGCGGGTGCGACTTCAATAATCGCAGCGGTGGGCCGGACTGCGTTGTTCGCATCAACATCGGGCAATGCGTCAACGTGCCGCTGCCGACCGCGACCCCGACGCTGTCGCCCACGCCGTCGGGCAACGAGACGCCGACCCCGACGCCAACCTACAACGCGCCGATCACCGTGTATCCGCCAAACGGATCGATCGTCTCCGGCCCGATCACGCTCGAGTGGGTCAGTGTCGGTGTCTTGGCAGACGACGAGTACTACTATATCGAGTTTACCGATCGAACTGCGGGCCTGCAGTACACGCAGGTGACCCGCAATACCTCGCTCAGGTTGCCGCCTGAACTGATCCCCCCCGATGGCGTCCAGCACGATGTCGACTGGCGCGTGGTGGTGGTACGCGGCAGTGGCGAGAGCTACAGCGTCATCGGCGGCGTGATGCCGTCGCGTTCATTCCGCTGGCAACGACGATAGGAGCCGATGTGTCCGTCGAAATACCCGAAGCCGCCAGAGACTTGCTGGAGCGCCCGATTGTGGTGACGTTGGTCACGCTGATGCCAGACTATCAACCGCAGGCCAACCCGGTCTGGTTCAGTTGGGACGGTGAGTACATCTGGATCAACACCGCGCGTGGCAGGGCAAAAGACAAGAACATGACAGCGCGTCCTAAAGTGACGGTCCTGTTCGTCGATCCCGACGATCCATACCGCTACCTTGAGGTGCGCGGCGAAGTCGCGGAAGTGACCGAAGAAGGCGGACTCGAACACATCAACTACCTCTCCGACCGTTACTTCGGACGGCCCGACTTCTTCGGCTCGGATCACAAGCGGCGCGCGACCGAAGTGCGCGTCATCTACAAGATCCGGCCCGTGAAGGTCATTTACGACGGGTAGGCGGCGCATCGTGACGTGGCTGTATGCGATCTTGGGCCGGCTGCTGTCGTCCCGGCCGCCCACGGAGCGTGCCGCCCCGAGCCGCATCGTGATCGTGCTGCCGTGCTGCATCGGCGATGTCGTCAATGGGACGGCTGTGCTGGTCGCGCTGCGCCGTGCTTACCCCGATGCACACATCGGGTGGGCCGTCGGGTCGTGGTCGCGCGCCGTCCTTGAACAGCAGTCCATGCTCGATGCATTGATCGACATCGGCCCATGGGCTGTGCCCGGCGCCACCCCGAGCGCCCTGCTGAAGTTCGTGCGGGCGCTGCGGCGCGGGCGCTACGATCTCGCCGTTTCGCTGGTGCGCTCCCCGCGCGCCAGCCTCTCGCTGTGGTTGACCGGCATCCCGGTCCGCGCCGGGCTCGACAGCGACGGCCGGGGCTTCGGCTACAACGTTCGGGCGCGTATCGACCCGACCGAAGAGCGAATCGAAGCAGACATCTATCTCGATGCCATTCGGGCCCTTGGGCTGCCTGTCGGCGATGCTACGACGCATATCGACATCCCGGCTTCCGCGTTGGAGCGCGCACGCACCGAGTTCACCGCGTCCGGCCTATCAGGTCGGTACGTTGTAGTCAACGCGTCTGGCGGGAACAATCCCGGCATGTCGATGGCATCGAAACGCTACCCCCCAGAACGGATAGCGCGGGTTATCGAGGGGCTGCGCGCTGCCGGTCTCGAAGTGATGCTGGTTGCCGGCCCGGGTGACTCTGACGCGGCTTACGCAGTGCAATCCCATCTCGATGCGGCGGTACCGCAATCGGTGGGTAAGCTTACTCAGCTCGAACTCTTGGCTTTCGCCTCACTGGGCGTCGGATACATCGGATTCGACACCGGCCTAACCCACGCTGCCGCGGCCGCGAACGTTCCGACCGTCATGATCATGGGACCGACCTCTCCGGCGCGGTACGGCCCGCATAACCCCGCCGGCATCGCCGTATGGCGCCCGGTTCAGGTAGCGGCTTCCGGCGTGGGTGGGCGTGAACATGTCGCGTTCGACTGGGCGCGCGACGGCGTTGACCCCGACGCTGTGCTCGCTGCTGTGCTCAAGCACTTCGGTCTGAACGTTGGCTAGACGGCAGCCTTTTCAACCGCGCCGAACAACTCGCGCACGATCTCGTCCGGCGTAACACCTTCCGACAATCCCTCGAAATTGAGCAGCACGCGGTGGCGCAGCGCCGGCACGGCAACGGCTTTGACATCCTCGTAGGCGACGTTGAACCGGCCTTCCAACAATGCGTTGAGTTTCGCGCCGATGATTAGCGCCTGCGCGCCGCGCGGACTGGCGCCGTAGCGCACGTAGCGCCGGACAAGCTCGGGCGCGTCAGGATGATCTGGATGAGACGCGACGATAATCTGGGCTACGAAACGGTTGATGTGGCTGGCAATCGGGGTATCCAGCCCAAGCATGCCCATCTTGACGATGGCTTTGCCGTCTGCTGCCCGCTGAACCTGCGGGTGGCTGCTAGTCGTTGTGCGCTCCAAAATACCGATGAGCTGATCGACAGTCGGGTATTTCACGTCGATCTTGAACAGGAATCGGTCGAGCTGCGCCTCCGGAAGCGGATAGGTCCCTTCCATTTCGAGCGGATTCTGGGTGGCCATGACGAAGAAGGGAGACTCAAGGCGGTAAACCCGCCCTGCCACGGTCACCGTCTGCTCCTGCATGACTTCCAGCAGTGCGGATTGAGTCTTGGGCGATGCGCGGTTGATCTCATCGGCCAGCAGCAAGTTGGCGAACACCGGCCCCTCGCGGAAGCGGAAGATTTTGCGTCCCGCCTCGTCGTCCTCGACGATTTCGGTGCCGACGATGTCGGCCGGCATTAGGTCCGGTGTGAACTGGATGCGCGAGAATTTGAGGTCGAGAACGTCGGCAAGGGTCCGGATAAGCTGGGTCTTGCCCAAACCCGGTACGCCTTCAAGCAGGGCATGGCGCCCAGCAAGCACGCAGATCAGGACGCTGCGAATCACGTCCTCTTGGCCCACGATCACACGCCGAACTTCCGACTCTATTCCGCGTGCGGTCTGGCTGAATTCCTCGATCGTCATTGGGGCCTGCGCCATGATGCTGTCCTTGCTACAACGTCTAATCGCGACACGGCCCAATGATACCCCGCATTTGTGGGGACATATATTGGATTCCGGTGAGCCTCAGCCGCGATTCTCTTGTACGCTAGTGGCGTGGCACAGACCATCACCCACTTTTAGGGTCACGATGGTTGTTGACAGGCCACGACAGGTCGTGCTACTGTGTGTCATGTCGTACAAGTGATGTTCACGCGATAACGTGCGACATGGAAGGAGGGTCAATCGTAATGATTACATGCAACGCCATTGGCAAACTGGAATTCGCCTTCGGAGCGCAGGTCATCGGCCACTCCGCGGACAACCTCTGCTAACCAGCCCCTTGTAACCCCGGCTGTGCAGAGCCCTCGTCTGCCGGCCGTCCCCAGCACTCCTCACAACACGAGACACGCCAGCGCCAAACGAATCGGACAGTTTTGAACGATCTTGCGGCGCCATACGTATCAGTAGTTGAACGGCCGATCCACACCGGCCCGATCGAGTCGAGGAGGCTCACCATGACACGCTACGACTACGAACTTCTGCGCGAGCGGGAAGAACGCATGCGACACCGTGCAGAGCAGTATCGACTTGCCCGTGCCGCTGAAGGCAACCGCACGCCGGACCTTCGCCGCGATCTCGGCAGCGCATTACTCCGCCTCGGTGCTTGGCTCGAAGCCGAGCCGCAGCAGAACGAGCGCGGCGCAGAGGAGTATCGGCAACTGGCATCGTAATGACCGCCAAGTGACTGCAACCCGCATGCAGAAGCATGCGTACAAGAGATATCACACGAGCAACAGAACACACACAAACAGGGAGCCCGACCATGTACGACACACTGAACCTCAACATAACGCTCGCGAAACAACGCCAAGAGCAGCTGCTCAAGGCCGCGCGGTCCAGTCGAGACGGCCAGTTGACCGATAGCCGCCGGAGTCCAGTCCTGATGGCGCTCGGCCGCGGCCTCACCAGTCTCGGCAAGCGGCTCGCCCCGCACGAAACGGGCGAGACCAAGTCCTACGAACTTCAGACGAATCAGGCCTAGATCCCCAGAGGGCCTGATGCCCACCTCCCCAGTACGCAGCAGGAGCAAGGTGACCTTGCTCCTGCTGCGATTCTAGGCAAATCCATCGGGTACAATGCGGCGTGACAAAGAGATGTTCGGAGTCTCAAGAAACATGCGATTCGTTCTCGTATTCGACTTTGGCGGCGTGATCGTCCAGACACAGACTCACGCGCCGCGTCACGCATGGGATCGCTCATTGGGCCGAAGGTTGGGAACCGTGGAGTCGATCGTTCACGGAAGCGAATCGTGGCGGCAAGCACAGCTCGGGCGCATTACGCATCAGGAGCATTGGGACTTCGTCGCCCGTCAGCTCAAGCTCGATCGCGATCAGCTTGCGCGACTGGAAGCCGACTACTTCAGCGCAGACACGATTGCCGACGATGTCGTCGGGTTAATCGAGCGGCAGCGCGCGCTTGGCCGGCGTGTTGCGCTTCTGAGCAACGACAGCGCAGCTCTGCGGGACAAACTGGACCGCCTTGACCTTGCCCGCCTGTTCGATCCCATTGTGATCTCGGCCGAGATCGGCCACATGAAGCCGGACCCAGACGCGTATCGCTACATGATTGACATGCTGGACGTCGTGCCGGCGCGCACAGTATTCATTGACGACATGCCGGTCAACGTGGACGGCGCACGGGCAATCAGCATGAACGCCGTGCTGTACATGCCCGGGCTGCGTTTAGAGGACGCCCTCGCCCAGTACCTCGCCGCTGACCCTTAACTAGTGCCAAAACAGCTTAGGCGGTATAGTAGGCGCAGTGACGATTTCCGCCGTGGGGGGTCATGATGGGCCGCAAGACGCTGCTCGGCTTGTCTCTTGTTTGTACGCTGTTCATTTTTGTCACACCGGTGTATGCCCAGCTCACGGTCGATCCGCAGGCGATCTTGCGGGCGCTTGCACCGCGGCCCGGTGTCGACTTGCTGCTTGACTTATTGCTGTACGGCATCTTCGGCATCGCTTTCATCACGATGCTGCTTGTGCCCGACAAACAGCTTGTCCCATCGCTCATCATGGTCGGCGTGATCCTGTCCGCCCTTATTGGCAAACTTGGCATCACCGCCAACTGCAACCTCGAAACACTCGCGCTGAACGTATCGATGTTCGCCTTCCCGCTGCTCGTGGCCGGTATGGTGCGCGCTCGGGGTGGGAAGACTCCGCCTGCGATGTGGCCCGCGATCGTAACGGGCATCGTCGGTGGCATCTACTTCTTCCTGTTCTGGGCGCTAAAGCAGCAGACCTGCCCGAACCTGTGCATTGGCTGCTTGAGCACCCCCGAGGGAGGCGGCGCGCGATTCTAGTCGCACCCGGAGCGTTCAAACACAGCATGTCCGCCGTCGCCGCGGCGGACGCGATCGCGCGTGGACTGCGTGCTTCGCCCCTCGACGACGCGGTAGACCTGCTTCCGATTGCCGATGGCGGCAACGGCACGGTTGATGCGTTTCTCGTCCACGGCGGCAGACGCGAGACCCGCCGCGTGACCGGCCCGCTTGGAGCGCCGGTCGATGCGGATTTCGCCCTGCTGCCGGACGGCCGCACAGCCGTGATCGAAATGGCGCTCGCCTCAGGCTTGGAGCTGGTGGATCAGCTTGACGCAGGACGCGCTTCGACCCATGGCACCGGTGAACTCATCCGCGCTGCGCTCGATGCGGGCGTGAGCAGACTGATCGTCGGCGTGGGCGGCAGCGCAACAACCGACGGCGGCGCAGGCTGCTTGATGGCGCTGGGCTTGAGTGTCGCTCAGGCCGATGGGGCGGAGATTGGTTCAGGCGGAATCTCGCTGCATAACGCGGCCCAAATCGACACGACCGGGCTTGACCCGCGCTTGCCCAACGTCGAGGTGATCGTGGCGACCGATGTCGACAACCCTGCGACGGGGCCTGAGGGTGCCGCTGTGGTGTTTGGCCCGCAAAAAGGCGCAGACGCGCAGCTTGTCGAATCGCTCGACGCAGCCCTATCGCGTTGGTTCTCGCTTGCCACGTCGGTGACCGGACGTGATGTCACACACGAGCCGGGGGCAGGCGCCGCCGGCGCGCTCGCGGGCGGACTACTCGCGTTCGCCAATGCCAAACTGGTGTCTGGCGTCGATCTGCTGCTTGACTATGCGCAATTCGACCAGCGTGTACAGAGTCACCGCCTTGTCATCACGGGCGAGGGCCGCCTCGATGATCAAAGCTTGCGCGGCAAAGGGCCGATTGGCGTTGCGCGGCGCGCGCAGGGGTTCGGTGTGCCGACGCTCGCGTTCGCCGGATCGGTGACCGCGAATCCAGCCGCCCTCCGTGACGCAGGCATCGCCGCCGCCTTTCCCATTGTCGACCGCATCATTACGCTGTCCGAGGCGCTCAACCACGGCCCTACCCTACTCGAAACCGCCGCTTTCCGGGTGGGATGTACAATCGCGCTGGCACGCGCCATCTCATAACCATCGCTTTACGCTGAATTTTCCCGTTGTGACGTATGCTCACAGCGTGTCTAGGAGTATCGCTATGCCGACATGGTCGCCTTACGCGTCAGGCCGTGCCGAGCACACCGTTAGCGGTACGGTGCTCGTTTGCCCTGACGTTTACAGTTCGCAGCTTGACAACGCGCGCGACATCTTCGTCTATCTTCCCCCGTCCTACGCATCGTCGTCTCGCCGCTATCCGGTGATCTACATGCAGGACGGGCAGAACGTATTCGACGCTGTCAGCAGCTTTGCCGGTGAGTGGCACGTCGACGAAACGTTCGAGGAATTGCATGACGAGGGACTGGAAGCCGCCGTCGTTGCCATCCCGAACATCGGAGACGCCCGCATTACCGAATACAACCCGTATACGTCGACGCGATTCGGCGCGGCACGCGGCGATGACTATGTCCGTTTCATCTGCAACACGCTGAAGCCGATGATCGACGCCGAGTTTCGTACGCTGCCGGGGTCCGATTCGACCGCGATAGCGGGGTCGTCAATGGGCGGACTGATATCGCTGTACGCGTGGCTGGCGTATCCGCAGGTGTTCGGCCTTGGAGCCGCCATGAGCCCCGCGCTGTGGATCGCGCGCGGGGCGGCCTTGGAACATGCCGGACGTGCGCCGCTGAACGTGGGGAGACTGTATCTCGATATCGGCGGAAAAGAGCTGCCGCGTCGCTTCAGCAAGTACGTCAATGGCATGAATGATGCCGTTCAAGGGGTCTACGATCGGCTGCGCGGGCGCGGCATCCCCGAATCACGGCTCATGCTCGTACGCGACAAACACGGCGAACACAACGAAGAAAGTTGGGCACGCCGGTTTCCGGATGCGATACGCTTCCTGCTTGGTGGTGGCGTCACCCCGCAATCCACGGCAGAAGGTCGAGATCGAGCGCCGTGATGCGTTCCATCATCGCGTCGACCGAATCCGGGCCGTGGTTCTCGAGCGGGGGCCGCACGTCCCAGCTTGCACCGCCGTAACGCAGGCGCAGCAGCGCCTTGTACGCCGCTGGCCCGGGCGGATACGACTCCATTACATCGCGCAATTCGTTCAACGTGGACTGCAGATCGCCGGCCGATTCACTGCCGCTGCGCCACGCGTCGTAGACGCGCACGCACGCAGCGCCGGCCGAGTTCGCGCCAGCGGTGATGCACCCGGCAGCGCCCAGCATCAGCCCTTCCAGCAGCACGCGTTCCGAACCGACAAATACCGGAAGCCCCGGCACGGTTTCGAGCAGAGCGCTCGTATAGGCCATGTCGCCGCCGCTGTCCTTCACGCCGCTGATGCGATCACCGAAACGATCATAGAGACGCTGCGCTAGAGGTACGGTGATCGGCACGCCTGACACAGGCGGAATGTGGTACAGCATCACGGACCGGTCGGCCGGTACCGACTGCTCGATCACGGCGACGTAGTAGTTGAACAATCCATCGACCGACGCACGTCGAAAATAAAACGGCGGCACGATCACGACGGCGTCGGCCCCGTTGTCGAAGGCATCTCGGTTCGCGGCAATCGTATCAGTCAGACTGCTGCATCCGGTTCCCGCCAGCACTTTCATCCCGTTCGCCGCAGACACCGCCGTCTTGACGAGCTGCGGGCGCTCCGAGAGGCCGATGGACGGTCCCTCCCCTGTTGTCCCAGTAACGAGCACACCGTGGCAGCCTTCCATCGCCAATGTCTGCAAATGCATGGCAAACGCTTCGTGGTCGATGATCAGGCCGCGCATCGGCGTCACCGCCGCGCAGATTACACCGCTGAACTGCTGCGCCATGTCCGAGTTCCCGTTCGTGCTACAATGCGTGCCTCATCCGAATTGTACCGCGCGGCAAAGACGCAAAACCGTTGATGACCCAACGACATTATCTGACCGACTCATTCGTCACTCGATTCGAGGCATCAATCGTTGAAGCTCTTGCGTATGAAGGCCGCCCCGCCGTTATCCTCGATGCCACCTTCTTCTATCCGACTGGCGGTGGACAGCCGAACGATACCGGGACGATCAATGGCGTTCCGGTATTGGATGTATTCACGCGCCCGCACGACATGGCCGTCATCCACGTGCTGGACAGCGCCCTGCAAGCGGGCGCAGCCCATGCTGAGATCGACTGGACGCGGCGCTTCGACCACATGCAGCAGCATACCGGTCAGCACGTCCTGACACAGGCGTTCGTGACGATGGCGGACGCCGCGACCGTCGGCTTCCACCTCAGCCCCGATACCGTGACGATCGACCTCGACAGCACCGTGAGCGCCGAACACATTTCGGCGGCGGAGCGCCTTGCCAACGAAGTCGTGTTCGGCGGGCTTCCGGTGATCGCGCGTGAAATCCCGCGCAGTGAGCTTGAAGGAGTACGGATTCGTCGCATCCCAGATCACGTGACTGGCGACACGCTGCGCGTGATCAGCATCGGCGATTTCGATCACACGGCCTGCGGCGGGACACACGTTGCCAACTCCGGTCAGGTCGGGCTAATCAAGGTCATCCGCGCAGATCGCAAGGCGGGCAAAACGCGCATCGAGTTCCGCTGCGGACAGCGAGCGCTCGAGGATTACGGTCAGCGCCTTGACATTACGCAGGCGCTGGCAGGTCAGTTGAGCACCGGCCTACCGGAGTTGATCGACAGCGTGACGCGCCTTCAAGACGACCTCAAAATCCAGCAGCGCCAGCGCAACGCGTTTGCCAGCGAACTGCTGAAGTACAAAGCCGCAACGTTGCTGTCGTCCGCCGAAATCCGCAGCGAACACCGCGTCGTCGCATTCGCCAATGAATCCTATAGCGCTGCCGACCTGCGTCAGCTCGCCAAGCTGCTGACCGAACAGCCCGGAGTCGTCGCAATCCTCGGCGTTCCCGGCGAAAGGTCAAACGTGCTGGTGTCGGTATCTGATGGTTGTCCGGTCGATGCTCGCACCGTACTTGACACGGCGCTCGGTGTGTTGGGCGGACGCGGCGGCGGATCGCCCGCGATGGCTCAGGGCGGCGGCGTGCCCGCGGACATTGGTGAGCTGCGGCGTGCGCTGCGGGCCGCGGTCGACTCGATCACAAGCTAGACAACGCCCGTCGCTTCAGTACGTACCAGCACCGACCGTCACGCCGCACGAAATTCTCGATGACGAAGCCGCGCTCGAACGCGTCGGTAAGCTGCGTTCGCAGAGCCGCCTGCCAGCGTTCGGCAAGGCCGCGATTCTCCCTGCCGAGCGTCGAGAACGAGGCCGGAATCTCGACACAGGCCGACGGCTGTGAACTGGTCATCCGTGTGACAATCCCGTCGCCTTCGGCGCGCACGAGCATGGTATCCGGAAGCGTATCGACGACCGGAAGCCTCCCCTGCTCCGCTTGCCCGACGCGTTCCGACGCGAGCTCCCAGCGCGCCTCGAAACGATCGGTCGGCAGGCCCGGATTCAGCGCGTCGTCATACGTCCCGTACATGTTGACCAGATACTTGTTGATCGAAACACCGAGCACGCGCAGGTTGAAGTTCGCGTTCCCGGCCTGCATCGGGTCGAACGTCCAGCGAATCTCGCGGTATCCGTGCTCAAGCGCCCACTTCCGCTGCGCCCACTTGATCCCCGCGCCGATCCCCTGCCCCCGGTAATTGGGCAGCACGCCGGCGACATGCGACCAAAGCACCCACTGACCATCGGTAAACGCCGGGAATGCCCACGACATGCCGATCATCGCGCCCCGGTCGTAGGCACACAGCACGAGGCCGCCCTTGAGCGCCGACACACGCATGACGTTGGTGGGCGACGCGAACTGCACATCCCATCCCCAAATCACCGCCTCGAGGTGTGACGCTTGCTCGAGGTCGGCGTTTTCAGTCAAGATTCGATAGACGATTTGGTCGTTCATACCCGTCCCGGTGTAGCGACACATGTCGAGTGGCTGGTAAGCTAGAACGTCAGCATTCTACACGATCAAGGAGCAGACCCATGGAACGAGTTGGCGTGATCGGGCTAGGGATCATGGGCCGCGGCATGGCTGCGAATATCCTCAAGGCAGGATTCCCGACGACCGTCTGGAACCGCACCGCAGCACGGATGACGCCGCTGGTCGAGGCTGGCGCGTCGCCCGCTGAGTCGCCGGCAGACGTCGCGCGCCGCAGCGACATCGTCCTCGTCTGCGTCAGCGACACGCCGGACGTCGAGCACGTCCTGTTCGGCGAGGACGGTGTTGTGCATGGCGCGGCATCCGGCGCACTTGTGATCGACTCAAGCACCATCAGCCCGAATGCCACGAGGGAGTTCGCGGCGAAGCTGGCGGAGCGCGGGATTGCCATGCTGGACGCGCCGGTATCAGGCGGAAGCGAAGGCGCGGAACGCGGAACGCTCAGTGTCATGGTCGGCGGAGACGCCGCCTCGTTCGACCGCGCCCTACCTGTGCTGAATGCGATCGGTAAGACGATCACGCATGTCGGGCCGACCGGCAGCGGGCAGTCGACCAAGCTCGTCAACCAGATTCTGTGTGTGGCGAACATGCTGGCGGCCAGCGAGGCGCTGCTGCTGGCAAAAGCCTCCGGGCTTGATCTCGAACGCACGCTGCAGGCGGTCGGGGGCGGCGCAGGTGGAAGCTGGATGCTGAATAACCGCGGGCCGCAGGTCATCAAGCGCGACTTCCGGCCCGGTTTCACCATCGACTTACAGCAGAAGGACCTGCGTCTGGTGCTGGAGGCCGCCGACGAGCTTGGCCTGCCCCTCACGCTTACGTCGATGTGCCACGGGATGTATAACGTGCTTCAGCGACAGGGGCTTGGCGAGGAAGGCAATCATGCGCTCGCTCGCGCTGTCGAACAACTCGCCGGTATCGTCATCGAAGGATAGGTCGTCGTGCGCGCCATTACGGTTTCGGAAGTTCGCCTCTACCCGCTGCACATCCCGTTCGTCGAGCCGTTTGTCACGTCGTTTGGCGAAGAGCCTTTCAAGGCCGGCGTTCTTGTCGAACTGCGCACCAACGAGGGCGTCACGGGCTGGGGCGAAGCATCGGTCGAAATCAACCCCGGTTACGGCTCGGAAACCGTAGCGACCGGTATGCACATCCTGCGCCATTTTCTGGTCCCGCTAGTAGTCGGACGGCGTATCGAGCATCCGACTCACGTGCCGTCACTGCTGCATCCCGTACGGGGAAATGCACACGCCAAGGCCGGGCTTGAGGCCGCGGTATGGGACGCGTTCGCGAAAGTCAACGATATGCGGCTTGTCGACCTGTTCACGCAAACGCTCGGGGATCAACACGCGAGCCGCGAGCGTGCAACGGTCGGCGTCAGCATCGGCATCATGGACTCGCTCGATCAGCAGTTGGCGATCGTCCGCAAGCGCGTAACACAGGGCTACGCGCGCATCAAACTGAAGATCAAGCCGGGCTGGGACGTGCGGGTCGCGGCGGCAGTGCGCGAGGAGTACCCGGACATCCTACTCATGCTGGACGCCAACAGCGCCTACACGTTGGCCGATACCGACCACCTCAAGAAGCTGGATGCGTTCAATCTGCTGATGATCGAACAACCGTTGTCGCATGACGACATCCACGACCACGGCATTCTGCAGGCCGCGCTCAAGACGCCGATTTGCCTCGACGAAAGCGTGAAGTCGGTGGGGGATCTGCGGTTGGCGTTCAAGGTCGGCGCGCTCAAGATTCTCAATCTCAAGCCGGCGCGCGTCGGCGGGTACACCGAGAGCCTCGCCATCTACTCGCTTTGCGCCGAGCACGGTGTCGCGCTTTGGATCGGCGGGATGCTGGAGTGCGGGATCGGACGCGCAGGCAACGTCGCGCTGGCTTCGCTTCCGGCCGTTACACTACCGTGCGATATCTCGGCAACCGATCGCTACTTCACCGAAGACATCACCGAGCCGCCGTTTGTGCTCAACCCGGACAGCACCATCACCGTTCCGACCGGCCCTGGCATCGGCGTCGACGTCATCGAGGATCGCGTACGGGAGTCGGCGGAGCGATGGGCTGCGCTGAATCCCTATCCGGTCGGATAAGGCACGCGGTAGGCTCGAATGATCGTATCGCCATTGGGCATGATCGACACGAGGCTATAGCCCGGAACCTGAACCGGGTCGCGCGTGAAGTCCTTCTGACGGTGCCACGTGCGCGTCTGATACCACGTGCTGCGTGCGCTGGCGTACAGAATACCGTCGCGCATGATGGTCACGTCCTCGTGGATGTGACCGAACAGCACGCAGCGCACACGTTTCCGCGCGCCCCGCAGAATTCGGTGCAGCGCCTCGCCGTCGTTCAGCCCGATCGCGTCCATCGGCTGCGATCCGAGCGCGATGGGATGGTGATGCACGGCGACCACCAGCGGCTGATCGGTGGGCAGCGCAATGATGCTTTCGAGCCACGTCAACTGCGCGTCGCCCAAACGCCCGTTGGCCTGATGCGTGATGCTGCTATCCAGACACGCGAAATACACACCGTTGACCTCGAACGCATAGTGATACGTGTCCGGCACGCGACCGTTTAACGTACGGTACAGCCACTTCGATCGGTCGTGGTTGCCTGCGATGATGTGTACCGGCGGCTGCAACAGGTTCATGGTCGATCGCGCCGTCATGTAGTCCGATTCGCGCTTTGGATCATGGCCGACGTCACCGGTGTGCAGCACGAAGTCGACCGTTACGGGCAGCGTATTGATCTGCTCGAACACGGTGCGGGCCGTCTCGTGCGGATTTGGACGCGCCTGGTAATCGGGATGATCCTTGCCGGTGAGATGTGTATCACTGATATGCGCGAAGGTCACTAGCGGCAGCACGGTCATCGCTCCGTTTCGACGTAGAGTTCAGTTCCATCCGTATAGAAGTGTAACGTGCCTTGCAGATCGGTGCGGAACAACGGCACGTCGGGCAGCAACCGTAACACATCCGGGTCAGGATCACCCAATACGTTCGCGCGATCGGACTGAAGCGCCGTAACGCGCGGTTGCACGGCATCGAGAAAATCCGAGTCCAACCCGCGCGCCCCGCCGTGCATCGGCAGGAGCATAACGGTTGCCAGCGGCCACTCCCCGGCCGCAAGCAGATCGCGCTGGGCTGCGGCGTTGGCGTCAGACGGCAGCAGAAACGACATGTCGCCGTAAGTCACGCGCAGCACCACGGCAACGTCGGCGATGCCGTCGTCCGCATCCGGCACGGTATCGGGGTGCAAGACCTCAATGTACGCGCCGTCACCCAAGTCGATTGTCCGCCCGGCCTCGATGGTCTGCAGCGGGTGTAGCGCCGCGATCTCCGCCAATTCAGCCCCCGCATTGAACTGCCCGTGATACAAGACGTGGTCGACCTCGTAGCGGCGAAGCACGGCGGGCAGCGCGGCGATGTCGAACGGGTCGGGGTGTGTCACGATTACTGCGTCGATGTGCCGGTCGTAGAATGCCATCCGCTGCCCGAGCGCCGTGAGCAATCGGCTCGGGTAGCGCCCGCCGTCCACCAGTACCTGCGCGCCACTGGGTGATTGGATGAACACGCCGTGGCTGTGTCCAACATCCAGCACCCACACGTGCAGCTTCCCGTCAGGCTGGCCCGAAATCACAGCGCCCGTCAGACCAAGCACAACGCCCAACGCCGCCAGTCCGGACAAGAGCACGCGGCGGTCGCGCAGACGGTCGAACCAAGCGGGACGTGTCGCCGTGATCAGCGATGTCGTGACCGCCGCGCCGACGAGCGTCAGCGGGATCACTGGATGCACGCTGACCTCAAGGCTGGTCTGCGCTGCGGCGGAGCGTTCGGCAACGGTCGTCATCCACGCTAGCGGGACGAGCAGTGCGCTCGCCACGAGTGTTCCAAGCATCGGCACTGCACCGGCGGCGATCAACACGAATCCCCCGAACAGGATTACGGACTGCAGCGGCACGACCAGCATGTTCGTGAGCAACGTCGCGGCGGGAAATGTGCCAAACACGGACGCTGAAATGGGCAGCGTCAGCGCAGACGCCGAGATCGTCACCGTGCCGGCGGCAGCGAACCCCCGAACGACGGTCAGAGTCAGCGTGGCCGGCCGTTCCGGCAGCGTGAATGGCTCAAGCGCTCGATCAAGACGGGGCTGAAGCACGGCGATGCCCAACATCGCCGCAAAACTTAGCTGGAAGCCGACATCGAACACCGCCCCCGGGGTCAAAGCGGTCAGGACGATTGCGGCAAAACCAAGCGATACGACGAGGTTGGACTGCCGTCGCAGCGCATGGCCGATCAGCACCAGCGCCGCCATCAACGCGGCCCGCGCGGCCGACGCCGCAAAGCCGACCAGCGCAAGGTAAACGAGCAGCGCCATCAGGCCGAGGAGCACTGGCAGAAGGGGACGCTGCGCTCTGCGAATCCACGCCAGCGCGAAGCCCGCGACGAGCGTCATGTTGAAGCCGCTTACCGCAAGCAAGTGAGACAGGCCTGAAGCGGCGTAAGCATCGCGGGTAGAAGGCGCGACATACTGCTCGTTTCCGGTCACAACGGCGGTGAGAATTCCGGCGTGCGGCTCGGGTAGCAGCGATGTGAACAGCGCGCCGATACTTTCGCGTAGGCCGGCAACTGCCCGTACAATTGGCGAACCGCCGCCGCTGGTTACGACCTCGACCTCGGAAACGCGATCCATCAGCGAGAACACGCCTTGCCGGCCGAGAAAGTCCGCGTAGTCAAAGCGGTCGAATTCCTGCGGCGCACGCAGCCTTCCCGACACGCGCACCAGATCACCGTACGCAGCACGGGTCTGGCTGGGTGCGTCGACCAGCACAATTCCGGACGTTGGCGCGGGGACACCGGTTGAATTCACAGTCTGCGTCTGGACTCGCAGACGCGTGGACGCATCGCGGCGGTCCGGCGGTTCGATCACGGTACCCTCAATCTGCACACCGCCGAGGCCATTGTAGGCGGCAATATCACTGCTGCGCGGCTCAAGCGACATGCGCGCCGCGCCCAACGCAATCACAGCGACGAGGGCAAATAGCAAGCGCCAGTCACGAACGTGCCGATTAACCCAGCACGCCAGCACGCCACCCGCGCAGATCAACAGCCAAAACGTCGTTGTCAGTGCGCCGAACTGCGATGCTGCCCACACTCCAGCCAGCCACGCAAGCGCCACGTAAGCGAGCAGCATGAGACCTAGTCAACTGAGGACAGGCGGTGAGCCGCCCATGCGACAACTTCGTCTGCAACCTCGGACTTGCTCATCAGCGCAAGCGGGCGCACCTCACCATCCGCCGACAGCAGCGTCACGCGGTTGGTATCCACCGAGAAGCCGGCGTCGCTGGCGGTGATGTCATTCGCGACGATCAGGTCAAGCCCCTTGCGTGCGAGTTTCGACTTCGCGTTGGCGAGCAGATCCTGGCTCTCGGCCGCGAACCCGACGACGACCTTCGGTGCTTTGCTCGACTCCCGCCTACGATGGACTTCCACGAGAATGTCCTGCGTCTGCTCCATGTCGAGCGATAAGCCAGAAGTCCCGTCGACCTTCTTGATCTTCTCAGCCTCAACGACCTTCGGCCGGTAGTCGGCGACGGCGGCCGCCATGATGAGCACATCCGCTGTCGACGCATGGTCGAGGACAGCCTCAAGCATTTGCTGTGCGCTTGACACCGAAACCAGCACGGCGCCTGAGGGCGCAGGTAGGTCGACCGTACTGACAAGCGTAACGCTTGCGCCTGCATCAAGCGCCGCCTGCGCTAACGCATAGCCTTGCTTGCCGCTCGACCGATTCGACACGTACCGCACCGGGTCGATCGGTTCGCGCGTGCCGCCCGCCGTCACGACCACGTTGCGGCCCACCAGCGGACCCGTCCTTCCCAGCAACCGGCGGATATGTCCGATCAGCGTCGGGGTCTCTGGCAGCCGGCCCTTGCCAACCAAACCGGACGCGAATCGCCCGGTCTCCGGCTCGACGATCCACGCCCCACGCTCCGCAAGCACGCGCATGTTCGCCTGTACAGCGTCGTGCATGTACATACCGCCGTCCATGGCTGGGGCGATCAACAGCGGCGCGCGCGAGGCCAGCGCCGTGACCGAGAGCAGGTCGTCGGCAAGGCCCGCCGCGAGTTTGGCGATCGTGTTGGCTGTAGCGGGCGCGATGATAAGGGCGTCGGCGCTCTCGCCGAGGGCGACATGTGCCACGTGCGTCGGCAGACCGCCGGACATGTCGGCGTGCCACATGCTCGTATAGACCGGCCGCCCGGTGACCGACTGGAACGCCAGCGGAGTCACAAACTGCTGGGCGGCGTCGGTCATTACCGTGTCCACCAGCGCGCCCATCTGCGTGAGCTTGCTGGCCAGATCGACGCTCTTGTACGCCGCAATACTACCGGAAACGCCAAGCACGATCCTGCGTTCGTGCAGCACCGCCGGACCAGACATGGTTATCGACCTCGTGAGAAACGACCGGGCAGACACCTTACGATGCCTGCCCGGTCAGTCTACCTAATCGCTAGTTGCTGCGCCACGCGTCGGGCGCGTTCGGCGCCGGCAGCACGTCGCTCGACGCACCCGCACGCCGTGCGTTGCCTTGCCTGAGCGCGACGCTCGCGTCGTCGATGTAGGTCTTGCCGTTCGTCGCTTTGTGGTTGAACGTCACTTTGACGGTCTCGACGTCGGCGCTCGCGATCGTGATAGCCGGCGCCGTGACCCGTTGATAGCCGACCGTCGGCACCAGCACCAGTGCCTCGGTCGACTTCGAGCCACCGACGTATTTCACCTTCAGCTTCGCGAACATGATGATGCCGGTCGCGTTGTCAACGTATGTCGAGAAGATCAACTGATCGCCGACGACGAACGTGATCCCGCTGAGGTCGACAGTCTGCTGCAGCTTGGCGTTCTCCGCTGCTCTACCTTTGAACAGGAACGCACAAAGTCCACTGGTCGTCGGCACGGCACGCGGGCCGGTGCTATTACACTTCAGCTTGTCGCCGGTGGGGTTCTTGATCGTCCAAGGATCGAGCAGCTTGGTGGGCGGATCCGCCTCGAAATCGGCATTAGCCAGCAGTTCGAGGAAGTCCGTCTTGAAGGAGAAGCTGACACTCCCCTCCTGTGTGCCGGTCGCTGCCCCGGCAATCCCGGCCACCGTCACTGTGATCGTATCGGCGTAGCGATAGTCGACCGTCGGCGTAAACGTCACGGTCGTGCCGGGTCCGTCGACCCCAAACGTACCCGTCTCCGCGCCGGCGTCCGAGTTTTCGACCGTAAACGTCGAGGCCGCACCGATCGGCTTGCTGAACAACACGCTGATCGGAGTCGTAACTCCGTTCCCGGTCGACAGATCGGCGGGGCTGAAGTCGAGCACGATCGGATCGCGCCAGTTTCCAGCCGTGACATCCACCGTCTGCTCGAATCCGGTCTCCGCCTCGACCACGACTGTTCCACCGGACGACGTTTCGCCGTCCGCCGCGGTGGCTTCGGTGTTTGCGGACCCGCGCGAGAAACCGTAGTTGATCGACGTGCCTTCGAGGAAGCTGGCGGCAAACTCGTACGTAGACGGCCCGGTCTGGGTCATCGCCACGGTGTTGAGCGACCCACTGCCCAGCTCTGGAACATCGCCATAGATGTAGATCGTGCTGCCCGGAGGCGTGAAAGTCGGCACGGTCAGCGCCCAAGTCACTGCGACGGTCTTGGGGGTGGTGATGAACGTCGTGACGCTGGGGACGACCTGCACGGCCCCGTCGACGGCGACCAACCCGCTCACGGTCACCGTGAATTCGACCTCAAAGGCAAGGTCGGCATCGGGTGTAAACGTAAGCTGTCTCGCCACCGGGTTGTAGCTGAACGCCCCGGCAACCGCGTCGGTAAACTGATCGACCACTGCGAAGGTCGAGAGAGTTTCGATGTTTTTGTTGAGCGTGACGACAACCGTCGTATCCACCGGCACTTGCGCCGCGTCGTCCGCCGGCGATACATCGGTGACGATCACGTCCTCCCAATTCTCCACCGTCAAATCGACAACCTGTGTGCCGCTGCCGTCATCCACGACTGTTACCACATGCAGTGCCGGGTCGAACCCGGTCGGGCCGTCCGTTTCGATTGTCCCAGCCGAGCCGCGGCTGTGGAACACGGTGACCTCGTCACACTCGGTCAAGTTCACCGTGACTTCCCACACGCCATCGATCCCGTTGTACGTCATGGCCGCTGCCGAGGCGATCACGTTGTCACCAAGCAGCGGCGTGTTGCCTGATAGATACACTGTACTGCCCACAGGTGTGAACGTCGGGACCGTCGTGCGGAACGTGACAGCGACCGGTGAGGCCGCGGCTTCAGTGGTAAATGTCGACTGGAACGGCGTGAACTGGAAGCCGTCACCAGCCGCCGAGACGCCCGCAACGTCCACGGTATAGGTTTCGCTCGGGCAAAGATCGTCATCTGGCGTGAAAGTTACGCTGAGTTCATCGACGCTCCGCACGAATCCGCCGGGGACTGACGACGCGCCTTCGTCGGTCACGGTGTACTGAGCCGACGGCGCAACGGTCTTGTTGAACGTCACGTCGACCGCCGCGCTGCGCGCCACGTCGGTTGCGCCGTCGGCGGGTACGACGCCGGTGACCAACACGTCGCGCCAGTTGTCGACCGTGCCGTTGATCTGGTACTTGCCGGGTTCGACATCGCCGTCTTCGTAGTATCCAACCGTGTACTGCCGGTTGGGCGACTCATCGTAGCCGTTAGGCTCTTTCTCGACCTTGTCCCACGAGGCGTCACGGCGGTGCTTGTACTCGAAACTCGTCGCCTCAGGGACGACGATCTCGACTTCCCACTCATTCGCCCCGACAGACGCCATATCCAGACCGGCGCCCCAGTTGGTGAGCGGCGCGATGCTGCCGATGGCCTGCACGACACTGCCCGCCGGGGTGAACGCCGGCACCTGCACGTTGATGACGATTGTAACCGGCGTGTTTTCGGCCGTCGCATCGACCGTATTGGACGGCGTCGACTCGTTGTAGCTGGTATCGACAGCGGTCACATAGTACAGATAGCTTTGCGCTGCAGCGACAGTGGTGTCTTCGTAGGAGGACACGGCATCATCGACTTCGGCGATCTGCTGGTACGACCCGCCGCCGTCTCCGCTCCGGTAAATGCGGTAGAGGCCAATCGCGGTTTCGTCGGTGGCACCCGACCACGACAGCCCAACCTCGCCAACGGTGTCGTGGTCCTTGACCAGCGTCGGTGGGGTCGGATCGGTGACATCTGCTCCCGCCGCGACGTTCAGCGTACAGACGGCGACCGGCGTATCGTCGGAAGCGCCATGATTGACGACTGGACAGTCCGGGCTTCCACCCGGAAAATCCTCGGCGAAGTACCACGTCGCGCCGGCATCGCTGCTGTAGCGGGTCGTATAGCCGAACGTCCCGACGGCATTGGGCTTCATCGTGCCCTGCACTTCGTCGTTGCTCCCAGCACACGTTGGGGCGTTTGGCGCCATCGGCGACCACGTCCAGTCATCGGTGATCGGATCGCCAGTGCCGAAGCCAAGCTGTGCGATCACGCCGGGCACGCAATCCGGGTTCGTGTCCGTCACGCCACCGATGTAGTACTGGCCGTACACGGTGTCCGTTGTCGTCTCGGTGTTTAACGTGTAGTTGAGCAGCGGGGGCCACTGAACGTTGAGATACGCGCCAGACAGGTCGAAGAACGGCGTCGCGCTCGCCTCGTTCGAGTGATCGCTATCCACACCGCCTGCATCGATCGCGACCACCACGTAGAAGTACTTGGTTCCCGGCGACACAGTGGTGTCCGGGTAGGTTGTGCTGGCTGTGGTGCCAACCTCGACATAGCCGCCGCCGCTGACGTAGCTGCGTAACACGCGATAGGACGCCGCACCGGGCGACGCCGTCCACGCCAAGTCAACCTGCGTCCCGCTGACCGGCGTCGCGCTCAACCCGGTCGGCACACCGGGTTCGCCGCTGAGGGGCACCTGCGGCAGCAGTATCGCTCCGCCGTTGGCCGGAACCGTCAGCGTGAGTTCGCCGCCGGTAACGGTGGCGGTTGCGAGGCTTAGCGCGTCCTCGAACGTCGCGCCTTCGGGCAGGTAGCCGGAGACGTCTACCGTCAGCGCTTTGGCCGTCGAGTCACGGTTGACGAGGACGACAGCCGCACTCGTCTTGGCATCGTTGATGCGCAGATAGCCGAGCGTCTTGGCTCCGTCATCATTCAGCAGGAAGATCACGTCGCCGGTGCGGAGTGCCTCGACGCTGTTACGGATGCTGCCAAGTTGTGTGAAGTACGCGGTCAGATCCGCGCGAACCGGACTGCCCACCTGCAAGTGGTCAAAGTACGGCGTCCCCGTGTGATTCGCGTCCTGCCACGGGAACGGCACACGGTTGTACGGATCGTCTTCCCACTTGCCGCCAGCGTACGTCGTCGGCTGAACGAGCCCGACCTCGGTGCCATAGTAGATCTGCGGCGCACCGGGGAGCGTGTACTGCATCAGCGACAACCCCTTGAGCCGGTTGATCGCGTCTACACCGGCCCCGCTCAGATAGTGTGCGGGATCGATTGGGTATTGATCAAGCTCGGCAGGCGTGGCGGGGATGCCTTCGTCAAGCAAGAACAGCACGCGGTTGGTGTCGTGCGAGCCGTTCAGATTCATTAGCGCGTAGAACGCCTCAGGCGCATAGCGCTCTTTGAGATTCAAGTATCGCTCGACAAAGTCGGCCATGCCCATCGGGACTACTGCACCGGGCAGCGAGCCGCTGTTGAAGTCGTTCTCGGTCAGCGGCGTATCACGCCACAGGCTGAGCAGCGCCGAGAACTGCTGATAGTTCATGTTGGCGTCCCACTCGCCCGGATTGCTGCCTGCCGGCACATACCTGTCGGCAACCCCACCGGAGATCCAGCTCGTTCCCAAGCCCCAGAACTCGCCGACGATATAGGCGTTCGGATTGGCTGCCTTGATGGCGTCGCGAAAGTTCTCCCAGTAATCGTTCGCGCCGAACATGCCCTCCGGGTCGACGTCGTTTGCGACGTCGAGCCGCCAGCCATCTGCGCCCTGTGCGACCCAATACGGCCCGACCGCGACATTCTTGCCGGACGGGTGGACGATACCGTTATCCCACACTGCGTCGCGCGCGAACGCGCCGGCGCTGTCGAGCACCGCCAAGCTGTCGAACCCGAACCACTTGTTGTAGTCGCGATTGTCGCTGCATGGGGCCGGTGGCGTTCCCGCATAGGGGAAGAAGTCGAACATATCGACGTACGGACTGGCGACGTCTTCGCATGCGCCTACCGTTGGGTAGCGCGCGTATCGGTCGAAATACGGGCTGTCGGAAGACACATGGTTGAACACGCCGTCCAACACGACGTACATACCTCGGCTATGCGCTTCCGTGATCAGGGTCGCCAGCGCGGCGTCGCCACCGAAGTTGTCGTCGACGATGCTGTAGTCGCGTGCGTCGTACTTGTGGTTCGACGGCGACTCGAACACGGGCGTCATGTAAATCACCGAGACGCCCAATCCTTGCAGGTAATCCAGTTGTTCGGTGATCCCGGCAAGGTCGCCGCCGTAGAAGTTACGGCTCCACGAACCCGTGCAGTTGTTGCCGGTCAGCGTGGGGTCGCGTGGGTCGCAGACGACCGTGTTCCAGTCGACCGTTCCCGATCGTACGATCGTTCCGCCTGCCTCGTTATAGAAGAACTCACCCGCAAGGTTGTTGTTCGACGGGTCGCCGTCGCGGAAACGGTCGGGGAAGATCTGGTACATGATCCCGTTCTTGACCCAATCGGGGGTCGTGAACGACGGGTCGTAGACCGTCAGTGCCCAGCTCGCGTCGCTCGAGTTGTCCTGCATCGTACCCGGGCCGCCCCACAGCGTCTGGTTGTAGGCGGAATTCTCGCGGTCGTCCTCGTAGTAGTCGACGTCGGAACCGTCCGTCAAGCGGAACCAGTAGTATAGGATGTTCGGCTCGCCGCCGGTCGCGATCTCGACCTCCCAGAAGTCGCGATCGTCGAACGATGCGACTTTCGACATCGGCGTGAACGTTTCGCTGGCGTTCTGCGTGTTGTATACGCGCAGGTCGACCCATTGCACATCGTTTGCAACGGTTTCAAGACGCAGCGTGACCGACTCATTGATCGGTGCGGCGCCGGTCGGCGTGCGATACTGTGGATCGCGGCTGTCGTGATAGACGCCGACGAAACAAATATTGTTCGGCCCGCAGTCGGCGGCGTCGACTGGGACAGCGCCGGGAACCAATAACACGAAGGCACACACAGCCAGTAACATGAACTGGACGCGTGCCGAGATTTGAAACCCCTTAAACATCGGAGAGCTCCATAACCAGAAACAAATTCGACAACCACCGTAAGGCAGCGTCAGGTTGGATTATAGCCGCATGAATCGTAGGCACAACGTGAGGGTTCGGCAAATCGCACAAACTCGACCGATTGTCGCAATTTCAGTACCCGGGTACTAGCTGTGTTATGGAAAGGGGTGGGCCAAGCCTGTCGCGTCACCGCACAGCACGCGGTACGCAAGCACGGTTTCACTCGCAACAGTTTGCTGTGTGAACTGCTCCACGACGCGCATCCTGCCCTTTTCCGCCAATTCCCGGCGGTGCTCGGGCTGATCGATCAGCGACTGGATAGCGTCGCGCAAGACCGACGCAGTGCCTTCAGGGACGATAATCCCCCCGTCGCGCACGACTGATGGAATGGCGCCGCTGTCGGTGCCGATCACCGGCACACCGGAGGCCATGGCCTCGACCAGCACCCGGCCGAACTGCTCTTTCCAATTCGGGCGCGTCAGAGAAGGCAGTACCAGCAAGTCGATCTCATGATAGAGGTTTGGCATCTGAGTGGAAGGCACCTGTGCACGGAACTCGACGCGCTGCACGATGTCGAGTGACGCGGCCTGCGCCTTGAGCCGGCCCAGTTCCGGTCCTCCACCCACGATCATCGCCCGCCAGTCGCCTGAGAGGTCGGCCACCGCCTCCAGCAGCACGTGCACGCCTTTCTCGGGGACGAGCCGGCCAAAGTAGCCGATAACGAATGGTCTATACGCAGTCCGCTGTTCCGTTGTCGGCCGGAACAACTCAGGGTCGGTGCCAAACTGCGGCATCGTGCGTATCGGCCCGGAATACCCTTTGTCGCGCCATACGTCTGCGGCGCTTTCGGTCCCCGCGATGAGCAGATCACAGCGTGCCAAAGCCCACCGCTCTCCCCACGAAAACGGCGGAGGATAATGACGCAGCAAGTTCTGCCAACTGAACATGACGACTTTGGCTCCGACACGGCGCGCGTGCCATATCGCCTGCCATGTCGCCGCGTTGTACGGCTCTTCGTCCACGTGCACGAGATCGGGCTTCAGCTCCGCAACAAGCGGTCCCAGCCCGCGATACGTGTGGAGGTGAAAACTGCCATTGAAGCGGATGGGCAGCACGCGCAGGTCGTAACCGTCAACGTACACGCGCTCAAGCGTCTGTACGCCGCGTTCGTCACGCCACGACGGCGGCACGACGACCGTCAAATCGATGCCAAGCCGGGCAATGTCTTCAAGTTTCTTCTGATAGATACCGACCACACACGCCTTGGAGATCATCAGCACGCGCAGCGGTCGGTTTCCGGAGCACTCAGTCATGCAACCTGAACCCGTCCGATCGTGCCCACGGCGAATACGGATCGCGCTGCTGTGCGACGGCATCGACCGGCGCAATTGCACCAGCTTCGCTTAGCGCCAAGGCGATCAGCACGGCGTCTTCGATCTCCGCTTCAGGGTCGTCGATCAGGTTCCCCAGATTCGCGTCGACATAGGTAGTATCGACTTTGCCCGCAGCGAACATCGGATCGTCCAGCAACCTCATCAGGAAACGAACGTTCGTCGTCACACCCAGCACAACCATCTGTCGGAGGGCATACAGGAGCTTGCGGCGCGCGTCCTCTCGCGTCGGGGCATACGCGATGACCTTGGCGATCATCGGGTCGTAATGGATCGTGACCTTGTCCCCGGCGCGCACACCGCTGTCAACGCGGATGCCCGGCCCCGCCGGGACGTCGAGCGTATATAGCGTGCCAATCGAAGGCAGGAAGCTGCGCTGCGGGTCTTCCGCGTAAACGCGGCACTCGATGGCGTGGCCGCGCTGCTTTACATCTGGCTGCTCGAACGGGATCGGCTTACCGTCGGAGACCAGAAACTGCAGCTCAACCAGATCGATGCCAGTTACGCTCTCGGTGACCGGATGCTCGACCTGTAGCCGCGTGTTCATCTCTAGGAAGTAAAACTGTCCATCTTGCGCTGCGATGAACTCGACGGTGCCAGCATTGACGTAGCCGACGGCCTGCGCGGCGCGCACAGCCGCGCTGCAGATGTCCTCGCGCTGCTGCGCATCCAACATCGGCGAAGGCGACTCCTCGACGATCTTCTGGTGCCGCCGCTGGGCGCTGCATTCGCGGTCGAACAGGTGCACCGTCCTGCCGTGGACGTCCGCGAGGACCTGCACCTCAATGTGCCGGCCACGCTCGATGTATCGTTCAAGGAACACGCGTGGATCGCCGAACGCTTTCTCCGCCTCGCGACTCGCGGAGGCCAGACCGTCAGCAAGGTCTTCGGGGCGCCAGACAATCCGAATTCCCTTGCCGCCGCCACCCCCAGCCGCCTTGATCATCAACGGAAAGCCAATTCGCTGAGCTGCGGCGTCATAGTCGGCGTCGTTGGCGTTCTCGGGTTGGTAGCCGGGCACGACCGGCACGCCTGCTGCTTCCATGATGCGGCGTGCTTCGGTCTTGACGCCCATGGCGCGGATTGCAGAGGGAGGCGGACCAACCCAAGTTAACCCCGCCGCGAGCACGGCCTCGGCAAACTCGGGGCTTTCGCTGAGGAACCCATACCCGGGATGCACACAGTCGCACCCGGTCGACCGTGCCGCGTCAATCAACCGCTCGATAGCGAGATAGCTTTCGGCCGGTGCCGGCGGCCCCAACTCCACGGCGTAATCCGCGAGTTCGACATGAAGCGCCTGCCGGTCGGCTGTCGAATATACTGCAGTCGCCGACATGCCGAGGGCGTGGCACGCGCGGATGACACGCACGGCGATTTCCCCGCGGTTGGCAACCAAACAGTGTTTTAGCACGGCAACTCCTTACCGACACGCGCCGGTCATACGGCCGCTAGTTGAACTTACGCCGCACCGGCTTGTTCTGCAAGATGTCCTCGATGGCCGTGTCGAGTTCCGGCGTAATCGTGACATCGAGCGCCTTCAGGTTGTCGTGAACGTGTTCCGGTTTGGTCGCGCCGGTGATCACGCTCGAAATCGCGCGGTGCTTCATCGCCCACGCAAGCGCCAATGCCGCCGTCGACGTGCCGGCGTCTGCGGCCAGCGCAGTCAATTTGCGAACACGATCGATACGATCTTCGGCGATCTGCTTGCCGAACCAGCTCGGGTCGGCGTTCGACCCGCGGCTGTCGGCTGGAATCCCATCGTTATACTTGCCGGTCAAGACGCCTTGCGCCAGCGGGCTCCACACCACCAGCCCGATCCCATACTTGTCGCACACGTCTTCGAGCTCGCCCTCGACGTGTTCACGGTCCAACATGTTATAGAGCGGCTGTTCGGTGACGGGTGCGTAGGTGTTGGTGGCGCGTGCGATGCCAACCGCTTCCTCAATGTTCGCCGCCGACCACATGCTCGTGCCCCAGTAAAGGATCTTGCCCTGCGCGATCAGGTCGCCAATCGCGCGAACCGTTTCTTCGGTGGGTGTCTCGTCGTCGTAGCGATGACAGAAGAACAGATCGAGATACTCCATGTCGAAACGCTTCAGCGATTTCTCGACCGACTCCATGATGTGTTTGCGACTCAGCCCGCGGTCGTTGACGTCGTCGCTCATCCCCCAGTACGCTTTGGTGCTGATTACGAGGCTCGTCCGGTCGTAGCTCTTGATGGCCTTCCCAACGACCTTTTCTGCTTCACCGCGCGCGTAAATGTCGGCAACGTCGATAAAGTTGATCCCGCTCTCAATCGCCGCATGGAGGCACGCGGCAGCAGTGTCATATTCGACCCGGCTGCTTCCGTAGGTCAGCCACGCCCCAATGCTCAAGGCACTCACCTTCAAGCCGGTACGGCCCAGCCGCCGATACTGCATGGTCATGTTGAATCCCCTTTGGATCTGCGCTTTACTCTATGTGAACGCCGCGAGTATAACGTAAGGCAGTAACGTAACGAACTGTGCTTATCAATTGTTATATTATTGGAAACACTTTGCGGATCACCGGACGAGTATCGTTGGCTCCACCCAAAATAGTTCCTTCACTGCTCTCGGCGGACTTCACACAGCTCGGCTTGCAGGTCTCCGAATGTGAATACGCCGGCGCCGAGTGGCTTCACCTCGACGTGATGGACGGACGCTTCGTCCCCAACATCACCTTCGGCCCCATGATTGTCAAGGCCGTGCGACGCGTCACACGGTTGCCGCTCGACGTGCACCTGATGATTATCGAACCGGAGCGCTACGTCGAGGATTTCGTAAAGGCCGGTGCCGACCATGTCACGGTGCATGTCGAGGCGTCGCCTCACCTCCATCGCACGCTTCAGAGGATCCGCGAATTGGGCGCAAAGGCCGGCATCGCGCTCAATCCGCACACGCCGATTTCCGCCATCGAGGAGGTTCTCGAAAGCGCAGACATCGTTTTGGTCATGACGGTCAATCCGGGTTTCGGGGGGCAGCGGCTCATCGAGCCCACGCTCGACAAGATTCGACACCTGGCCGACCTCGCGACTCGGCGTGGTCTGTCGTTTGAGATCGGCGCGGACGGCGGCATCAATCGGGAGACGGCCCGGCGCACGGTCGACTCGGGTGCGACATATCTCGTCGCCGGAAACGCCATCTTTCGCGACCCGACCGGCATCGCAGGCGCGCTCGACTCGCTGCGGAGGGCGGCTGGAGGTGGCGCGTAATGTCAAACGAAAAAGCCGGACAAGCCGGCTTCCTCGAATGTCGTGATGTTTCGGTCGCGCTACGCGTCCTTTGCAAGCGCCTTGATGCACTTGGTGCACATGGTCTTGCGCACGAAAGTGTTGCCCTCTTTAACCTTCACAACCTGAAGATTTGGACTAAACTTCCGCCGCGTTGCACGCATCGAGAAACTGCGAGAATTGCCGAACTGCGGCTTCTTCCCGCAGACTGCGCAGATAGCCATAGGAGTATGCCCGTACTTTTGCCGATACCGATTGGAAAATGCTACCATAGCCCGGTGAAGTAATTCAAGATACGATCCGCCCGCCGCGGATCGCGAGGTGTACCAATGATCGTAGAACTCTCCCGTCGCGTGTGTGACGGTTTCAGGCTGAAGTTCCTCTATGCGTCTGGACTGGCGTGGCTGGAGCACAACCGCGAACGGGTTAATCAACTGAACGTCTACCCGGTGCCGGACGGCGACACCGGCACCAACATGACGCTGACGATGCGCAAGGCATATGCCGCAATCGCCGATTGGGACGATCCGCACGTCGGAAAAGTCGCAGATGCCATGGCGCGCGGCGCCCTGCTCGGCGCGCGCGGCAACTCCGGTGTCATCCTGTCGCAGATTCTGCGCGGATTCGCCAACGTGCTGAAAGACCGCGAAGTCTTCGATGCGTCGACCTTCGCTTACGCCTGCCGGGCCGCTTCCGAAGAGGCGTACCGCGCGGTAGAGAAACCCGTCGAGGGCACAATTTTAACGGTTGCGAAAGCCGCCGCCGAAGCCGCCTATCGTGTTGCGCAAGAAGACAGCGACCTTCAGGTCGTGTTGGAAGTCACGCTGGCGACCGCCAAAGACGCGCTGCGCCGCACGCCGGAACAGCTCGACATTCTGCGCAAAGCGGGCGTGGTTGATTCGGGCGGTCAAGGATTGGTGTACATCCTCGAAGGCATGGCACGCATGTTGCAAGGCGAGCCCGTCATGCTGCACGAGACCCTTCTCTCGCGCGATGTGTCGTTTGCCGATACCCACGACGGGACATGGCAGGACGAGCTCGAACCCGAGGACGAAGACGGCTACGGGTACGATGTGCAGTTCCTGATGCGCGGCGAGAATTTCGATGTGGCTCGGGTACGGCGCGACTTCGAAGCGATGGGCTGGTCGACGCTTGTCGTCGGCGATCCGACGCTGATCAAGGTCCATATTCACGTGCACAACCCTGCCCATCCGATTGGCTACGCGATTGAAGCCGGTGCGATGCTGGATGACATTGTCGTAGAGAACATGCAGCTCCAGTACGAAGCGCAGGCGGCGCAGCGTGTCAAGAAAGACATCGACGACGCGCCGGTGATGGTCGACGGCGTGGCTGTCGTGACCGTGGCGGCAGGCGACGGCATGCGCAAACTCATGGTGCGCGAGCTCGGGGCATCGGTCGTCATCAGCGGCGGCCAAACCATGAACCCCAGTGCCGAGGACTTCCTCACGGCGATCAACAGCCTCCCCAATGACGAAATCGTCCTGCTCCCAAACAACAAGAACATCATTCTCGCAGCCGAGCAAGCAGCGAAACTGACCGCAGATAAGACCGTACGGGTCGTCCCGACCCGCACAGTTCCGCAAGGTGTCGCGGCGTTGATGACGTACATCAACGCGAACGGCAGCGTTAACCTCGACGATCTCACCGACGAAATGGCGGCGTCGGTGCGCGCCGTCCGCACGATCGAGGTGACGACCTCGACAAGGACGATCACACTGGATGGCGTGACTGCCGAAGAAGGCGACATCATCGCCTTGTTGGACGGCAAGCTGGTCGGCTCCGGCCAGTCGCCGGATGCGGTTGTCGAACAAGTATTGACGAACCTGAATGCCAGTCAGGCCGAACTCATAACCATGTACTTTGGCGACGCCGTGCGCGAAGCACAAGCGGCGCGGCTTGGTGAACGACTTGGCGAGCTCTTCCCGGGGCCCGAAATTGTTGTCGTACGGGGTGGTCAGCCGCTCTATCCCTACCTCATCAGCATCGAATAGCACTCACGCCGATGCTGGATTGCTCAATCGTCACAGACGGCGCCGCGGGCTTTGCAGAAGATTCTGGCGCGGGTCTGCCGCTGCACATTGTGCCGTGGCGGACGGTCGACGAACGCTCGTCTGCGGCGTTGAGCGCAGCGCGGAGCGCAGCATACGACAGCCCAACTCGCCGGCCGGTTCCATCGACGATCGTGCCGCCCGGCCCGGAAGAGTATTATCGCGTGTTCCGCGCCGCCAAGAGCGAGGCATCCGCCGTCGTCTGCATCACCGCATCCGCGGCGCTATCGGATAGCTTCGTGAATGCCCGCACTGCTGCGATGAGCGCCGGACCGCAAGATATCACCGTGATCGATTCGCGTACGATCTGCGCCGGTCAAGGTCTGGTGGTCATGCGTGCGCTCAAACGAGCTCAAGCGTGTCGCACGATCGACCAGCTTGTGCGCGATATTCGTAACACGACGACCCGCGTGTTCTCGATATACTATGTTGAATCCACCGAGACGCTGCTCCATAATGGCATCATCCCGGCGGAACACAGCGTATTGTCGTCGATGCTGGGCGTTCGGCCGCTGCTCACGCTCGACGATGGACATTTAGTGACGACCGGAAAGGCTCGCACGCGCGCTCAGATCATCGACCAATTGATCGAGTTCGCACAGGGGTTCAGCGCGTTCGAGTCCGCGGTGATCGTTCAGCCCGAAGGCGTGCATCGCTCGGAAGTGACGCGGCAGTTACTGGCCCGTTGGCACGGTGAAATCCCGGGTCAGACACCATCTCTCAGCAGTTGCACTACGGCGATGGCATCGTTTCTTGGGCCACACGCCGGTGGTTTGGTCATTCTAGGTTCGCGTATAGGTGAGGCCCATGACATTCTTGAAGATTAAGTTCGTTACCGACAGCGTTGCCGACTTGCCGCAGGAGATTGTGGACAAACATGATATCGGTGTTGTCCCCACGTTTGTGAACTATGGAGGGCAAAGCTTTGCCGACGACGGCAAGGAACTTGACCGTGAAGCGTTCTATCGCGAGCTTCCGGCAATGGCCTCGCATCCGACCACAGCAGCACCTCCCCCGGCACTTGCCGAAGAAGCCTTGCAGCGCGCAGCTGAGTCTGCTGATCACGTCATTGCGATCGTAACCCCAGCCAAGCTATCGACCACCTATAACTCGTTCCGGATTGGCGGTTCCGGTCTGCCATCCAACAAGTACACGCTGATTGACAGCGGGCAACTCAGCCTCGGCATGGGATGGCAGGTCATTATTGGTGCCGAAGTAGCAGCGCAGACGGGAAACGTAGAGGCGACGCTCGACGCGATCCAACGCGTACGACAGAATCAAGCACTGTACGTCGCGCTGGTCACGATGGAATTCCTCAGGCGCGGGGGCCGTGTAGGCTGGGCTGCCGCCGGGATTGGCGCACTGCTGCAGATCAAACCCATTTTGCAGGTGCACGAGGGAGAAGTACTGGCCGCCGCGCGAGTCCGCACGTTCGGCAAAGCCGTCGACCACATGATAGATATCTTGCGTGAGCAAGCACCCATCGATAGGCTTGCGATAATCCACTCAAACAATCTCGACGGCGCGCTAGAAGTCAAGGAACGTATTGCCGATATCCTGCCCGAAGAGACGCAGATCTTGCGGGTTGGGCCGACGCTCGGCGTTCACATCGGTCCGGGGTCGCTCGGGTTTGCTTCGGTCAGCACATCCTGGAAGGCGTAGCTCAACAACGTCATGCCCTCAGCAATTGAACAGTTAGTCAAGATACTCAAGCTCGAGCGTCAGCAAGGCGCCAACAATCGTGCCGTGGTCGGCGGACTGCGCGCCTATAGTTCGACGTGGTCGATGCAGGCGTACGAACAGGCACGTCGGCCCGAACAGCGCAGGCTTGTAGACGAACTCACGTCACTGATGCGCGGTTACGACGACATCGGCGAACGAGAGCGCCGCCTGCAAATCGTAAACTACATGTTAGACCGCGTGACCGGTCGGGTCCAGCCGCCTACCGAACGCGAGGTGTTCGAGGCGGGTGACGCCGCGAAACAGCCAACACCTGCGGCCAATCCGGCACCGGAGCCTGCGGCCCCCGTCGAAACGACTCCACCCGACACGAGTCCATCCCATCCCGAGCCGTCTGCCGAGCCCCGTGAGCGGGCCGTGCCTGAGCAGCAAGCACAGGACCGTCCACCGCGCCCGGACCGCCGAGAGCGCGATGAACAAGCGCGTGATCAGGGACGGCGTGACGAGCGGCGCAGCAAGCCAGATCGTCCGCGCGGTGAACAGCAGCGGCGTGATGGTGGCCAGAATCGGCCGGATCGCGGCCAGCAGGGCAGGACGCAGCGCGACCGGCGTGACCAACAACGCCCACGCGGCGGTGACGATGGCGACCTCAGCTTCGATGTCAGCGACCCTATCGAAGTGCTGCACACCGGCCAGCTTGATATACCGACCGAGATTCGGCTGGCCCGGCCACCACGCTCGCCTCGGCCCAATGTCGACCCGGAAGCCGCAACGGACATCATGCGGGGTCTCCGTGCGTCGGTTGAGACCGTCCGCGGAATCGGGCCGAAGATGGTCGAATCGCTCGCGAACCTCAACGTGCATACGATCGAGGACATGCTGGCACTGCTGCCTCGCCGCTATGACGATTACACGCGCCTGACCCCGATATCCCGGCTTGTTCCACTGCAGAATACGACCGTTATCGCCACGGTCCGCCGAAGCGAACTCAAGGCCATCAAGAGCAGGCGCAAAGACCTGTGGGTCGAGTTCTACGACGGTACCGGCACGCTGCACGTCACGTTCTTCGGACAGCACTACCTGAACCGCACGTTCCAGCCATCGGCTCAATTTGTCCTGCACGGACGTGTCACCGCATTCCGGGGTCAACCACAGATGGCCAACCCGGAATGGGAACAGATCGACCCGGAGAACCTGCGCCAGATCGGCATCGTGCCGATTTACCCGCTGACCGAAGGCATCTCGGGGCGCACGATGCGTCGCTTGATGCGCGACACCGTCACCTACTGGGCGGAACACCTGCCTGACTACATGCCCGCGTCGGTGCTTGAGCGCACCGATCTGGCCGAGTTGGGCTGGACGATCAGGAACCTGCACTTCCCCGAGGGTCACGACCACCTGACCCACGCGCGAAACCGGTACGTGTTCGACGAACTGCTTCTGATGCAGATGTCGATACTCGCAACGCGGCGCGAGTGGCAGAGCGTACCTGCAGAGCCGCTGCCGGTGGATGACGGGTTCATGGATGACTTCGTCGCTTCCGTGTTCCCCTATCCGCTTACGGGCGCCCAGCAGCGAGCGATCGCGGATATCCGACATGACGCCGCGAAGTCCACGCCAATGAATCGACTGCTGCAAGGCGACGTGGGATCCGGCAAGACTGCCGTGGCAATCAGCGCGATGATCCTCGCCTATGCAAATGGCAAACAGGCGGCGTTGATGGCCCCGACCGGCATCCTCGCCGAGCAGCACTACCGCAGCATCTCGCGCCAGCTCGAAGCGACGCCGGGAGACCGTAAGCCGCGCGTCGCCCTGCTGACCAGTGCGCTCAGCGCCGCCGACAAGCGCGCTACCCTTGCCGGCCTAGCCGACGGTTCGGTCGACATCGTGATCGGCACGCATGCCGTGATCGAAGAAGGCGTCACGTTCCAGAATCTTGGATTGGTCGTCATCGACGAACAGCACCGCTTCGGCGTTCAGCAGCGGGGGCGTTTGCGTGGCAAGGGCACGAATCCGCACGTCTTGGTGATGACGGCAACCCCGATCCCCCGTACGCTTGCGCTGACGCTGTTCGCCGACCTTGACCTGACGGTCCTTGACGAAATGCCGCCGGGGCGCACCCCCATCGATACCTACATCATCCCTGACGTTAAGCGCGAACGGATGTATCGTTTCGTCGAGGAGCAGCTCGAACAAGGCCGGCAGGCATTTATAGTGCACCCGCTGGTTGAAGCGTCCGACACGATCGAAGCCGCGTCTGCCGTTGAAGAGTTCGAACGGCTCAGTCAGGTGTTCTACCACTATCGCGTCGGCTTGCTGCACGGCAAAATGCGCCCTGCCGAGAAGGACGACATCATGGGCGCCTTCAGCCGCGGCGAGATCGACGTGCTGGTGACGACGTCGGTCGCCGAGGTCGGCGTGGACGTGCCGAACGCGAACGTCATCGTCATCGAAGGCGCTAATCGGTTCGGTCTGGCGCAGCTGCATCAGTTCCGTGGTCGAGTTGGCCGTGGGCAGCACAAATCGACGTGTTTCCTCGTACCCGATATGGATACGCCTGAATCCGAGGCGCGCCTCAAGGCGCTGACCGAGACGACCGACGGCTTCAAGTTGGCCGAAATCGACTGGCAGCAGCGCGGCGCGGGCGACCTGATCGGGACGCGCCAGAGCGGTCGCAGCAAGCTCCAATTGCTGCACGCAATGGTCCCGCACTTGGTCGACATGGCCCAGCGCGAAGCACGCACGCTTTTCGAAGAAGACCCGTACCTGACGATGCCGGAACATCGGCTGCTGGCAGAGCGGGTCGCCATGCTCTACGACCCGGAAGTCGACGTCAGCTAGGCAATACGAGGCGGAAGGACAATTCAGATGACTGGTGCAGGTCGTATCGCTGTATACCCGGGTTCGTTTGACCCGATTCACAACGGGCATATCGACGTCGCGGAACGAGCCGCCAAGGTTTTTGACAAGGTCATCGTCGCCGCCTACGACCTGCCAAAGAAGCGCCTGCTGTTCGATGTCGAGCGTCGGATCGAAATGACGGCAGAAGCATTAAGACATATCCCAAACGTAGAAGTTGCGAAATTTTCCGGCTTGCTTGTAAACTATGTGGCAAGTGTCGGAGCGATGGCCATTATCCGCGGCCTGCGGGTCTTCTCCGATTTCGAGTTCGAGTTTCGTATGGGCCTTGCCAATAAGAAGCTCGCACCCGACATCGAGACGGTCTCGATCATGGCGGATGAACGGCACATCCATATCAGCTCCAGCACCATTCGCGAAATCGCAGAACTCGGGGGCGATGTGTCGACAATGGTCCCGGGTTTTGTGAACGAGGCCTTGGTCGCGCGCTTTCAGGAACTGCGTGCACTTCAGTCGGAACCGGGCTACACCATAAGCATCCGCGACTGAACGGATGAATGAGAGGTTGAGGACTGATGGATATTCTGCAACTGGTTGACCGGCTCGAAGATCTGATTGACGAAGGACGTCACGTCCCTTTCAGCAAATATACCGTGGTCGACGAAGAGCGTGCGCTGGCGATCTTGGATCAGATGCGCATTTCCATTCCGGAGGAGATCGTCAAGGCGACGACCGTCATCGCGGAACGCAATCGCATCCTTGAGAAGGCCAATGAAGAAGCGGCGCGTATCCTGCAGGATACGCGGACTAAGGGCGCCGAGATGCTCGATAACGACACCTCGGTGCAGGCAGCCCAAGCCCGTGCCCGGGAAGTGCTCGACCGCGCACGCCGTGACGCCGAACAGATTATGAACGACGCCGACGCCTATATCGTCGATGCGCTGCGTGATCTCGAGCAGCGGCTCGGGCGCATGATCGGCGAAGTACGTAATGGCATCGCCGAGGTCGAACAGCCGGCGGACCAGATCGTCCAGAGCTACGACCCGAACGCCCTACCGATCCTGCAGCAGCAGAATCAGGACGTAAACGTCAACCGCTAGATTCTCCGCGGTCTTCACGCGCTCATCGCTTCCGCACAGCCGGGCACCTCATGCCCGGCTGTTTGTTTGCGGTTCACCTACGCCGAACGCACACGGGTTTACGCGGTGTTCCACGGCTGTATAATGGCGGTCGCCGATGTGTCGGCACAAGCACATGGGACGCTGTATGACCAACAATCCTCTCGAAGACACTCAACCAGTCCGCGCCCTACCGCCAGAACCTGTAGGCGAACAGTCCGTTTACGGATCGCTTGACCCGGATGGGCCGCGCATGTACCAACCGCAGTCCGGTATGGGCTGTGGCTCGGCGATTCTCATTTTCGGCGTACTGGGAATCTTCGCGCTCGGTATCGTGGGCTTGTCCGCGACCGCCGGTTGGACGACCGGACAACGCACGGCAGCATCCAACGCCACGACGACCTCGGATGCAGACACCGCCCTTCAGTTCGAGCTCGTGTCTACCGATATCGCGGGCGGTAATTTTGAGTTGGCGAGCTACCGTATCCAGTATCTTGCGACACAACAAAGCGGCTTGCCCGCCTTGCCCAGCTTGCTCGAGACCGGGACTGCGGTGTACCTCATCCTTCAACCGACCGCGACGCTCACTCCAACGCAGACGCCTACGACTGCCCCCACCGACACGGGTCCGACTGCTACGCCCACGCTCGAGGCAACAGCCACTTTGTCAGACCCGTTCGACCTCGCAGGTCGGCTAGCACGCGCCCAAAGCGCGGTTTCGTTTGGGCAATGGCTCGACGCGATCGACGAGCTCGACGTGATTGTCGGCATCGACCCGAACTACGAGGTCGCGCTGGTGCGCAGTCTGATGTCCCGTGCGCTCAACGCGGAAGCCCTCCAGCGTTACCGGACAGGCGACTTGGGAGAGGCGATCTATCTCACCGACCGTGCTGAGGACTTCGGGCCGCTCGCCGAAGGGCTCGAATTCGAGCGCTACGTCGCGCAGCTTTATCTCAGCGCGCGTTCGCGTGTTGGGACGAACGACTACATCGGCGCCATCAACGCGCTGCAAGAGGTCGTAAACCTGTCGCCAAACTACCAGAACGGCGAGGTGCAGCGGCTGTTGTTCAACAACTACGTGCTCTATGCCGATGCGCTGACGTATGGATCGCCATGCGCCGCGGTCACACAGTACACCAACGCTCTCAGGCTGTTCTCAGATCCGCAGGTCAGCGGCAAGCGGTCAGTGGCACAGGACTGGTGCGACAACGGCACGCCCACACCCGAAGGCTTCGTCCCGACAGTCGATCCGGCGAACCCCGATGGACAGACTGCACCGATCGGTCAACCGGGGTCGTAGCGGATTTAGGTACCCTTCAGTGGGCATTCACGTCTGCTTTAGCGGATCTCATTACATTACAGGGTAGGTAGAAGCAGAAGTGGTGTGGTAAGTCCCTCCTTGGCTCGTGTGTAAACCTTCTGCTTCTCGGCCAGACTAACACTGGCCTCTCCCTCCACGGAACGCCGGCATGTCCCCCCCATGCCGGCGTTCTGCATGGCGGCGCTATAATCGCTGCGGCGCAGCGCAATGTGGAGACTGCTCATGGCCGGAAAAACGTTTGACGAGCTTGAGGTGGGTATGACCATTGCCCACGAACTGCGGCGCACGTTAACCGAATTCGACAACGTGCTGTTCAGCAGCTTGACCCTCAACAGTCAGCCGCTGCACCTCGACGCGGAATTCGCAGCGGGCACCGAGTTCGGCCGGCCGATTGTGAACGGGATCTTCACGATGGGGTTAGTGGTTGGGATTACGGTAGGCGACCTGACCGCCGGCACGATCATCGCGAACCTCGGTTACGAGAACGTCAAGCACCCGAAGCCGATGTTCGCCGGCGATACGCTCCATGTAGAAACCGAGATCGTCAACAAACGCGAGAGCCGTTCGCGGCCTGAAGCGGGAATCGTGACGATGCGCCACATCGGGCGCAATCAGCACGGGGAGATCACGATCGAAGTCACCCGCAGCGCGCTGTTCTTGAAGCAGCGGCCCTCACGTTAGCGGGCGCTTGAACTGGCCGGTTTGTGTCACGCTGGGCTTGACGGGCTTGCGCCGGCGGAAGCGCAGCAGGTAAACAACCAACCCAATCGCCTGCATCACAACCAACGCGATCAGCGCGCCGATTGCTGCCGTCAGGAAGCGCGGCCATTGCGGCGATTCCTGCGCGGTGGCCTCAGTCGGCTGTGGTTGCGCGTCGACGATGCTCTGCGCGCCGAACTCGAGAACGGCTGGAAGCTCGCCCCCGCGCAGCGTAACGGTCATCGTATCCGGTGTCGTGGCGACATATTCGGCTGCTGTGACCTGTATCGAGTACTGGCCGGGCGGTAGAAACTGGAAGCAAATGACACCTTGCGCCGCCGTAGGCGATTCGGCGAGCAGCGCGCTTGCAACCACAATCCCCGATTCGTCCAACAAATCGGCCGCCATGCCCGACGTCAGAAGGGGTTCGCCAGCGTCACGGGTCAAGTTTGCATTTCGATCTTCGAAGCCACGCACACAGAACTGACCATCGCCGGATTCCTGCGCCACCGCCGCGGACAGAACGAGGATGAGAGCGAGTGCAGCACACGCTATCCGTGCCATCAACTACCGTCCTCGGATGAACAGGGCGAGCGCCGCGCCGCCCATGATGACCGCCACCGCGATTCCAATCACCAGAATACCGCCGTACTGCTCAAGCGGGTTAGGCGCTTCTGCTTCAGCCGGCAGAGGAGTGGGCAGCGGCGTGCTCTCGGTTTCGGGCCGCGCGGTCGGTGGAACGACCGGCTGAATCCCTTGCGCAACGCCGAACCGAACGTTGGTGCGCGCAAGCTCCTGTACGCGAAGATTCAGCGACGCGGCCGTAGTCGGGCCGTATCCGTCGGGAGATTCTAGCTCGGCAGTATAGTCGCCAGCTTCGAGATCGTCGACACATACCGGATCATCGACCGTTGTGGTGATTGAACGAACACGCGTCCCGCCTTGCACGACCAGCACGGTCGCGCCTGCGACGAGCTGTTCGTCGCCTTCCTGAATTCGATTCTGATTGACGTCATCGAACGCCCAAAAACACATGCGGGTCACGTCGACCGGTTCAGTCGGTGCTTGTGCCACCTGCGTGATCGGCGCTGGGGGTAGATCGGTCGCTGTGGCCGGTGGCGTGGGAGTCTCCGTCGGGATGACCTCGGTCGCCTCGGTGGTTACCGTGGCCTCGATCGTCGTCGTTGCCGCCGAACTAACGGCGGTGGTGTCAGACGTCGCCTCTGCCGTCGTCGAAGTCGTCGCTAAAGTCGTTACCGTCCGTGCCGCCGTTGCGACGCTTGTTTGGAGCGCCGTAGACGGCGTACGGGACGGCACCGGCGTTCTCCCGGTCGGTTGAACCGCCGGTGTTGCGGTGAAGGGTGGCCGCACCAGAATCTCCTGCCCAAGCTGGAGGAAGTTGCGACTGGTCAGGTTGTTGAGCGCCAGCAGTTCGTCACGTGTCGTCTGGTACGCAACTGCAATGGCATCGAGCGTATCCCCCGGTACGACTATATGGACGATCGATCCGTCTTCGCGCTGGCCCTGCGCCAACACAAAAGGCGCGAAGGCGGGCGTTGGCAGCACGTTTGCCGACCCCGGCGTACCCGAGGCCACGGCAGCGCCACCGCCTCCCAGTGTCAACGTCGCGTCATCCCAATAGATCGCATTGGGGTTGGTCGGAGACGTCTGCGTCGAGTACAGGAACAGAGTCACCGCCCCGCCGGCGCCCACGGTCGCATCGACAGTCGCCTGAACCCAGCTGTTTGGCGAAGCGACCCACGGCGACCACACGATACCCGGCGCGAGCGGATCCGACCCGCCGTTCGGGTCGATACCGACCCGGAACTGCGCGCCCGGCGGCGGCGAATTGCCGCGCTCCATGAAGGCGCGAGCGCTTCCGCGCACGTTGCTGCCCGCGGCCACGCTGACACGCTGGAATACGGCGGTCGTAAACGTCGCGAATCCGCGCGAAATACTGAGCGATCGGCCACCGTCAAACTTGAAGAGACCGGTATGCGGGTAGCCGTCCGGTACGAGGTTCATCCACGGCTCGGTCCGCGGCGATGTCAGAATCCAGCCATCCCAAGCGGCAGGTACGCCAAAGACCGTACCTTCATCGACGCTGTTCAGGATAACGTTGAAGTTTCCCGGTGCTTCAAAACTGGGATCTTGCAGCAGGTTCCCTGACTGGCCGGCCACTGGCGCGGCCATCATCAAGAGGAACAGTAGTGCGGCGGTGCCCAGCGAGATTCGTTTCATCGCGTGCTCCATCGCGTAAGCGCATGTACAGAATGAGGCCGCATTATATCACTTCCGATATTTGCGACGGAGGTCGTCAGCAGACCGTCGGAACCCCGTGGGGTTATCGCGTGTCTAAATGTGCCTCGCGCTGGCGATACGGCAGATACTGCGCACGCCATTCGTGGTCGTGCTGCGCGACAAACGCCTCTGCTTGGTCGACAAGCTCCTTGTTGCCGACAAAACAGGGCGTGCGCTGGTGCAGCGCATGTGGCTGAATGTCCAGCAAGTCGCCGATTCCGTCCGAGGCGCGCCCACCCGCCTGCTCGGCGATGAATGCGATCGCTTGCCCTTCGTACATCAGGCGCAGCTTGCCGTTCGGCTTTTCCCCGCCGCCGACCTCGCCCGGGTACACAAACACGCCTCCACGCAGCAGGTTCCGGTGAAAGTCCGCGACGAGTGAACCGGTATACCGGTGGCTGAGCGGGGGCTTTCCCGGGCCGTGCAATCCTTGAAGCTCTTTGATGTAACGCCGGACGCCGGGTGTCCAGTGCTTCTCGTGGCCGTGGTTCGCGCTGTAGTACAACGGTTTGTCTGGATACCGGATATCCGGGTGACTCAGCAGAAACTCGCCGAGGCTCGGGTCAAGCGTAAAGCCGTGAACGCCTGTGCCGGTTGAATACACGAGCATCGTGCTTGAACCGTAGATAACGTAGCCGGCCACCGCCAGCGACCGGCCGGGTTGCAGCAGGTCCTGCAGCGTTCCGACTGGGCCGGACGTGATTCGACGATGGACCGAGAAGATTGTCCCGACCGATACGTTGACGTCGATGTTCGACGAGCCGTCCAGCGGATCGTAGAGCAGGACGTACTTGCCGCTGCTGTACCTTGGCGCGACCTCGATGATCTCCTCATGTTCCTCGGATGCCATGGCCGCGAGGCGGCCCGTGTGGTCGTTCATGCGTACGATCACTTCATCCGCGAACACGTCAAGCTTCTGCTGCCGTTCGCCGTGAACGTTTTCCGTGCCTGCCGCCCCTACGACATCGCCCAGACCAAAGCGACGGATCTCCTTGGCGATCAGTTTTGCGGCTAACGCGATGTCATACAGCAGGTTCGTCAGCGTCCCTGTAGCGTCGGGAAAACGTGCCTGCTGCTGCAGGATAAATCGCTCGATCGTCATCAACTGGGTCATGGCGGCACCTCCTGCCGTGTTGTGCATATTATACAAGGGCAGATCCCTCGGTGCTTACGGATGGACGGCGCTCGTTTACAATCACCGCGACTCATCATTAGGAGCTTGCCGTGTATCGTCTCGCCGTCAATATCAGCGCCTTGCCCGGTAGTTCGCTAAAGGATCAGATACGAGCGGCGGCAACGGCTGGCTTCGACGGCGTCGAGTTCAACTATCGAGAAGACGAAACCCTCGACGTGCTTGCCGCAACATACACGCTGCATGATGCGGGTATCTCGACGTCAAGTGTCCGTGTCGGCCACACGCAGTTGATCCACCCGGACTACAACGTACGGGAGAAGTCGCTGGTTCACATGCGTCGAGCCATGGCCGCATCAGTCGACTTGTCGGCGGCGGGCGTGGTCTTTTACGGTCACTACGCGCCTGACAGCGTGCTGCCGGACCTTCATCCGTACAAGTCCTCGATCGAGCTGGAGGCCGAGCTGCTCATCACGCAGCTGCGCGCGACACTGTGCGACCTCGCCTACGCCCTCGGCGCGCATCTGCTGCTCATGCCTGCCGATCGCACCTGCTCGACATTGTTGACCCGCCCCGACCATGCCGTCACTATACGATCGCGGCTGGAAGATCACCCGCATCTGCAAATTGCGCTTCACCTCTCGCATTTGGCAGCCGAAGGGATCGACATCGCGCGCTGGGCCGGACACGAAGCCGTGAAGTTGATCGCCACCGACAGCGCCGCAACAGCCCTGCGCAACACTGTGGACGTGCTGACGCGATCCGGCTTTGGCGGTTGGTTGGTCGTTGATTCAGGTCATCCGCTGTCATTGGGCGAGCTGCAATCGCGCGTGAAGTCGCTTCGCGTGGCGCAGAACGCATCCTAAGCACATTCAAACACGCTGCAAACCATATCCGCATCATCGTAGCGTTTGCGTCAGGCGAGAATTGGCCGACGCATAGGGAGCGTTGCGTTGGCGTGCATTGGCTGTAACACATGAGCGTATAATTAGATTATGCGAAGCGTGAAATCAGTTCACAGGACGGTATCTAACATGCGTGCTTTCACCCTACTCATCAGCCTACTTGTCGTGGCGGTTCTGTCCGTCGCCGCAAGCCCGGTTCAGGCTCAGGCCGTGCCGAATGCTACGGTCACGACAGCCGACCATCTCAACGTTCGCGTGACCCCCTCCACCCAATCGGGAGTCATCGCGGTGGTCGACCGCGGGATGACGTTCCAAGTCCTCGGGCGTTCTTCGGACGGCCTGTGGTGGCAGATCCTGCTCCCGCCCAGCGGCCAAGCGGGCTGGGTTTCCGGACAATACGTCCAGGTCGTCAACGCTGCATCAGTACCGGTGCTCGGCACGGGTGGCCCGGGGCCGGCAACGGTCTCGACAGCCGTGATCACCACAGGCAGCCTGAATGCGCGTGCGATCCCCGACCCGTATACCGGTCAGATCTTGACGACGGTTTCGCTGGGTACTGTGCACGTGGTCGTCGGCAAGACCTCAGGCGAGCCGCTGTGGGTGCAGATCAATCTGCAGGGCGGTGGCACCGGCTGGATCAACGCCGATTACGCCAACGTGACCAACCTCAATCTGGTGCCGGTGACCTACAACAACTCCGGCCAGCAGCAGCCCGGCGGCTATGTCTCTGGCTACGTCGTCAACGTCTACTTCCTGAACGTACGTACGGCGCCGAACCCGTTCGTTAACAACGTCATCACGATGATCCCGCGCAACCAGACGTTCCAGGTCGTCGGCAAGACATCCGGCGAACCGCTGTGGGTCGAGATCATCCTGCCCAGCGGCGTGCGCGGCTGGATCAATGCGGACTATGCGGTCGTGTCGAATATCGGCGCGGTGCCGGTGACCTACAACAACTCCGGCCAGCAGCAGACCGGCGTGACCGGGACAGTCGTCAACTGCTACTTCCTGAATGTGCGCAGCACGCCGAACCCGTTCGTGCAGAACATTCTGGCCGTGATCGCCCGTAACCAGTCGTTCCCGGTTGTCGGCAAGAACAGCGCCGGGACGTGGTACCAGATCAACGTGAACGGCGTTATCGGTTGGGTCAGCGGGAACTTCCTGCAAGTCACCAACCCGGGCGCCTTGCCGGTCACCTTCTAGCGATTTTCCGATCGCCTGCCCCACCGTACACCTAGGACGGTGGGGCTTTTGATTCCCGCGTCAACGCGATGCGCGATGTCGCCAGCGCAAGCGAGACTGTCAGCCAGAAAAGCAATATCGACGCTTGAAAGTCGATGCGGAAGTAGTACAGGTCGCCGATGCCGTTGACGAGCGCCGCGATCAGCGCGGCGTGATAGCCGAGATGGATCGGCTCAAGTTCGTCGTCACCGATCACGCGTTTCCATGCCACGTATCCATAGATCAGTACGGCGATCATGACGAGCGCGAACAGCGCCACCCCAACCAGACCGATCTGATTCGCCATGATGAGGTACATGCTGGCGACGCTGGCGTACAGGTCGATCGACGGCGATCCGGTGAATCCGATGCCGAAGATCGGGTATTGGCCGATAAGCCTGAGCGAGTCGCCATACTCGCCAATACGCATCTGCGTCGC
Organism: Candidatus Flexicrinis affinis; assembly: GCA_016716525.1. NCBI lineage: Bacteria > Bacillati > Chloroflexota > Anaerolineae > Aggregatilineales > Candidatus Flexifilaceae > Candidatus Flexicrinis > Candidatus Flexicrinis affinis. The sequence continues at coordinate 1,053,832 of JADJWE010000001.1, read as the reverse complement.
CAAATCGCCGCCGGTGAACGCATCGATGAAGCGCTGCACGTAATCCTGTGCCTGCGGGATAAGCAAGATAAGCGCGCCGGCAGCGAGCAGCAGCGGCAAGAAACGGCGATATCGGACAATGGCGATTGTCCCTAACCCGACGCCGAGCGCCAACATCGACGTGCGCGAATAGGTCAGAAACAGGGCCAAGCCGATCAATCCGAGGACACTCAGCGTAAGCACGCGGTAACGCAGCACTGGCTTCCGGGCGAAAACCTGCGGCGCAATCATGGTGCCGGCAATCGCCAACGCCCCGCCGAGCGTGTTTGGATCGACCCACGTCCCGATTGCGCGCTCCGGCAAGCCCGGATTCTGCTCGATGTAGCGAATGATGTTGCTGCCCGGATACCCGATGCGCTGAAGCGTACGTAGCAGGCGCTCGGTGAGATCGTCGGGCAGACGGTACAGCACCAGAGCGGTAACGGCCTGCACGCCCACGCACACGATCACGACCAGCACCAGACGCCGCAGCATCGTGGGATCGCGCAGCAGATCGACTAGCACGAACACGAGCAGCATAATCAGGATCGTCTCGCTGAACTGGCGTAGAATCAGGCTGGTCGGCGCGGCATAACGCAGGCCGAGCACGAAGCACGCGAGGATCCACAGTACATACAGCGCCAGCATCCCGTGCACCGGCGTCGTGCGGAAGTCGTTTCGCTTCCCCACCATCCACTGTGCGCCGTACACGATCAAGAACGCACCGATCATCACGTCGATCAGCGTAGGCGTGAAGCCGATACTGAACGGCAGCGTACCGAACGGCAGCAGCGCCATGATTGCCACGACACCGTACAGCGCGGCCTGCGCGCTGGTCAGCACGTACAGACCGGCCAGTCCGCCCACGACCGCCGCGCCGGTGTACAACGGGCCGAGCACCGTCAGGCCAACCGCGATGGCCACGCCACACAAGGCCACGATCGCGGCGATCACCGCGACCATGAGGCGCGGATCGAGACCGGTCACCCAATCCACAAGAATGGTCCGCGGGCGCGACATCTCGCGCATTACCGAGTCCTCCGCAGTCGAACGAAAGCCGCAGCAACGCTGCCAGCCAGCAAGATCAACCATGTCGCTGTACTGAGCAGCGCGCCAATCCGATACGTGAGCGGCTCGTAGCGAAGTTCGATCGTATGTCGGCCCGCCGGTAGTTCGAGGGCCATCAGCCCGCCGTAAGCGCGCATAAGTGCCGCGTCTTGCCCGTCTACCGCCGCGCGCCAGCCCGGATAGTCGACCATCGCCAGCGAGAGAATGGCGTTGTCCGGCGACTGGGCGTCGATGATGATGTACTCCGGTTCAAACAAGGTGACCGTCGAAGCGTAATGTTCGCGTGGTTCCATCCCAAGCGGCAGCGACGGCGGCTGGTGCAGGATCGCCGTGGTACGCGGGTTGAAAGTCGGATCGGCCAGCAGCACGCGTGCGTCCTCGTCGGTGTCGACCACGACGGCATCATACACGAAGTGCGCAAACGGCCGGGGCGCGGTGAGCCGATGCAGGTTGACTAGGCCGGAAGCATCTTCGCCGCTGGCGATCGCCTCCGACGGCACGGGAAGCGCCTCCCAATCCGAGTACACATAGCGAACGGCAAACAGTTCCCATGCACGCTCGTCGGGAAGCCCTTCCTCGATGATGACCTGAGGGCCGGCGAGAAACAGCGGGCTGATGCCGTGGATATCGGCGATACTGTAGTAGCTGCCCCAGTTGCCGCCCAGCACTCGCCGGCCATCGACGCGCTCCCCGGGCACGATCGTCTGCTGTACCTCGGCGATCAGCGGATTGGCGTTGATTTGCTGCTCCGGCGGACGCAAGTCGTAGTTAGTCGAGCTGAAGCGCACGACGAGCAGTTCGAGCACGATGAGGCCGACAAGCACGACAATCATGCGCGACTGGCGTGTGATCGAGGCTGTGCCAGCCAACAACGCCAAGACAAATGACAGCGGGGCGAACAGCGCATACTGCGGCGACGACTTCGGCTCGACGATGAGCGCGCACACGACGACGATGAACACAACCACGGCCCCCGTAATCACACGGCGGCGCAGCGGCACAGCCGAGCCAAGCTGTATCGCGCCGTAGCCGACGAGGATCGCGGCCGCGTTGGCGACGAGGAATGCCGCGCGCTCCTGCCCACGGAAGAAGCTCAGCCCCGGCACGACGTTGTACAGCGCCGGATACAACGGCCCGTTCGCGCCCAAGCTGAAGAGGAGGCTGACGACAACGACGCCGAGCCAGAACCAGATATTTCGGTTGGGGCGCGTCAAGGCGAACGCGGCGAGCAGCAGCCCCACCGTGCCGATCCACAGCGGCGACCATTGGCTGACCACTTGCGGCACGCCGATTTGCAGCAGATGGTCAATCGGAAAGCCGGAACTCTTGGCAGCGTAATCGAACCCGGCGCGGCTGGTGAGCATCAGATACTCTAGGCCGGGCAAAAGTGTGACAGCCACGACTCCTAAGGATACCACGCCTATCAGCACGATTGCTGCGACGGCGTGGATAGTCTTTGCTCGAATCGTCCACAACCGGAACAGCCCATACGCCACGGCGGCATACGTCAGGAAGAAACTCGTTTGCGGATGACCCGCCATCCAGCTAATGCCGAGAAACCACCCCGCTGCAACGGTCCAGCGCCAGTTGAGATTGCGGCGGGTCGCTTCGTGCAGCGCAAGCATCACCGCTGGAAACCACACCGCGGCCTCCAACAGCGCGAGCTGAAGCGGCGGGTATCCGGTCATGAATCCACCGAATCCCGCCACCAGCGCCGCCGCGAGCGCCGCCGCCGGAGACCACGGACTCCCAACCGTCAGGCGGCGCACGAGGGCGTAGAACAACAGCACGTACAGGAGGACGTGCGCGACCATCTCGAGTTCGAGCGTGTGATATGTCCAGCCCGTGCCACTCAGGTTGGTCAGCGCAATCGTCAGCAGGCGCGGTGGATAGAACACGGCCGCTTGCGTATCAGCGATGAACGGGAGCCCGCCGTTGTTGTACGGGTTCCACAGCGGAACCTCGCCCGCGCTCAAGCGGGCGTGCTGATACGCCCCGAACGCCACAAACTGGGCGGAAAAGTCACCACGAGCGAGCGAGGCCTGCTGATCAGCGATCGGTGTCAGCAGTCGCCAGAAGAACGCCGCCCAAACAAGCACGAGGACCATGACGCACAAAAGATCCGGGGCCGCTGCACGAAGGCGTGTCACGCTGGCCTCTCAAGTACGCTGTAGAAGAAGTCGACATGCGCCTGAGCGATACCCGGCCACGCGAAGGTCCCGGCAAGCTTCGTTGAACCTTCACGCAGCCGATCCGCCAGTGCTGGGTCGCCGGCGAGGCGCAAAAGTTGCTGCGCCAGCGTGCGCGCGTCATCGCGCTCTGCAAAGAGCATGTTCTCGCTGTCGACGAACGCTTCGATGGCGACCATCGGCCGCGTTGTGACGATCGGCACACCGGCGTTGATCGCCGCCATCAGCGACGATCGCCTGTACGATGCGCCATCGCGAAATGGCAGCGCGACCGCATCTGCGGCTTGCAGGTAGGCCGCGATCTCGTCTTCCCGAAGAGGGCCCTGTCCACCGCGTCGTGAGATCTGGGCCGAGTTCGCGTATCTTCTGTTCGATGCGGCGCACTTCCGTCTCGTTGGTCGGGTCGCTGGCGCCGAGCGGGTCCCCGACGATCCACAACTGCACGGGCCGCTCGACCGAAGTGACGGCTTCTTTCACGGCGTCGAGCAGGACATCCACACCTTTGCTGTGGTTGATAAAGCCGAAGTACGCCACGACAAACGTACTGTCTCCAACACCCATCGCATGGCGCACAGCGTGAACTACTGCGACATCGCGCGGCGATGCGGGAATACTGCTGCCAATGGGGATCAGGCTGCGCCGGCCGTGCCACGCCAACTGCGCGAAGTCCTCGTGATTGGTGCAGATCACCCCGCTCGATTCCCGCGCCAACCGTCGCACGATCCACGGCCGAACCGGACCGGCTTTGGGAAACAAGTACGGCACACGCAGGTCGTGAAACGTGGTGACAAACTGGGGCTCCAAGCGGTCAGGCAGAAAGTGCACCCACGGCGACATGCCGTAAGCCGCGGTCTGAAAGTGTAGATTGAGAATGTCGAAGTGGCGCCGTACTGCCCAACGTCGAATTTCCCGCGCGACACCGATCCCCCACCCTACTGCAATGGCATCCACGGCGACGCGGTCGTCAAGCGTCCGCGCACGCCGGTCGCTGAACACGCTGACGCTGTGCCCAGCATCGGTCAGCGCAGACGCCAGTTTCGCGCAGTGCTGGCCGACTCCGCCTTGCATCGGCGGGTATTCTCCGGTGATCAGCCCGATCCGCAGCGACCGGATCATAAGCCTGACCGGAGAACTTGCCCGTAGGCGGCAAGGCGCTCGGCGCGCAGCTGGCGCTGGCGGCCAAGCAGCCACTTCGCACCTTCAAGCATCCACTGCCACGCATAAACGAATTTCAGCACGAGGACCAGAAGTACGCCAAAGCCGCGACCGTACACCTTTGAGAAGTAGCGCACCTTGCTGCGGTTGTAATGGACATGCTTTCGACCGGAGACCTGCTCCGAGCTTCGCCCGCCGTGATGGACGATCTGCGCGCCGCCGCAGTATACGACTCGCCAGCCTGCCGCTTTGGCGCGGTAGCACCAATCCAGCTCCTCGAAGTACATCACGAAGCCTTCGTCAAATCCGCCGACCTGCTCGTAGACGTCACGGCGCACCATCATGCACGATCCCTGTACCGAGTCGATATCTGCCGTTACGTCGTCGGCGATCTCAGTGGCTTCAAATCGGCGAATCAGATTCGGGGCGAAGCGGCGCAGCCACGGCGTCTCGAAGATCGCCGTGCGCCGGTCGGGAAAGCGACGTCGCGTCGACTGCGTCGTGCCATCGGTGTTCAGTGTGTGCGGGCCGGCGATCCCGACCGTGGAGTCGCGTTCAAGCAGGTCGGCGAGGGCCGCCACCGCATCGCCGACAACCTCTGTGTCAGGGTTCAGCAGCAGCAGATAGCGCCCCGTGGCTCGCGCCATCCCGATGTTGTTACCCCGCGTGAAGCCGACATTTTGTTCCAGCGCAACTAGTGTGACGTGTGGAAACTCCTCGCGCACGATTCGCGGAGTCTCGTCCTGCGAAGCGGAATCTACGACGATGACTTCCACGGCGTAGCGACCCGACCCCGCGTCTTCCAAACTGTTGAGGCAGGCGCGCAGGTCGTCAGCGACGTTCCAACTGACTATGATGATTGAGATGTCCAAGGACGCGCACCTCCGCACGCGCATTTTACCAACTGTTTACGATTGAACAGAGGTTTCATTACGAGTACCACCTACCCTGAGATCAAGCCAGTACAAGGAGAAGGGACAGCCAACATGAAAACCAAACGCCTCGTTCTGTTTGCAACCGCCGCCGTGATGATCTTCAGCCTTGCCGGGTTCGCAAGCGCACAGGATGTCGAGCAGCGTGGCCGCGGCGACCTGCCCGGACGGATGCGCCGGGCGCCGATCCTCAACTCGGTCCGCCATGTCGTCAACGCCGTCTCCGAAGCCACCGGCCTCGACCTTCGTGAAATCCGGCAGCAGTTGGCTGATGGCGCGACGCTCAGCGACGTCGTCACCGGCGCTGGGGCCAGCGTCGAGGACATCAAGGCCGATCTTCTTGCGCAGCTCACCGAACGGCTGGCTGAAGCGGTCGCCAACGGCCGCATCACGCAGGAACTTGCCGACGGCCTCGTCGCCGAAGCATCGGTTCGCCTCGATCGACTGTTCGAGCGCGAATTTCCGGGCCGGCCGGAGCGTGGACCGGTTCGCGAGCGGTTCGGCGGCATCTAGTCCTCCGCGCTCATCCACGAGTTACAGCAGGCAGCGCCCCTCGATCGAGGGGCGCTGTTCGTCTGGAGCATTCGCCGTTGACCGGCACAGGCCATCCCTGTAATATGGCGTGTCGGCCGCGCATTGCGGCACTCACAACCTTTTCGCCTCGCCGGCGGTGCGCCCGTACCGCTGAGGGGCTGTGATCCGTGGAAAGGACACAAACCGTGCTTAAAGACTACGAAGTCGTCTTCATTGTTCGCATTGAAGGCACCGACGACCAGATCAACGAAGTCGTCGATCAGGTGAAGAGCTTTGTCGAACAGGACAACGCCAGCACCGTAAACCGCATTGATCGTTGGGGCCGCCGCAAGCTGGCCTACGAGATCAACCGCCAACGCGAGGGCTATTACGTGCTGTTCGATGCGTCGATCGACGGCGCACATGTCGAAGAGCTGGACCGCAGCATGCGCCTGACTCCGGCACTCCTCCGCTACCTGATTATCCGCAAGGACGAATAGCAGGCAGCGTAAGCAGACTCCTATGGCACGTGGATTGAACAAGGTCATGATCATCGGAAACGTCGGCCGCGAACCCGAACTCCGCTACACGCCGAGCGGGGCGCCCGTCGTGAACTTCGATGTCGCTGTCGTCAGCCACAGTTGGCAGACGCCCGACGGCGAACGCAAGGAAAAGACCGAGTGGTTCAACATCGTGGCATGGGGCCGGTTGGCGGAAATCTGCAAGTCGCACCTCAGCCGAGGTTATCAGGTGTATATCGAGGGACGGCTGCAGACCCGCAGTTGGGAAGACGAAACCGGCAAGAAGCATTTCCGCACTGAGGTCGTCGCACGTGACATGAAGCTGCTGGGCGAACGCCGTCAAGGCACAGACATCGATTACGACGACCCCGAAGACGATTTCGGTATCTAGCATTCAACGACAGCACAGCCCCAAGGAAGAAGGAGATCCACCCATGACGGACGTGGAAGAAACGAACAACGAGCAAGAAAAGGCAGCTGAGTCGCGATCGGAAGGCCGTTCACGCGGCGACCGTGGAGATCGTGGTGATCGTGGTGACCGCGGCGACCGCGGCGACCGTGGTGATCGTGGCGACCGCGGTGACCGTGGCGACCGCGGTGATCGCGGTGATCGCGGTGATCGCGGCGACCGTGGCGGACGAGGGTTCTCGGGCGGACGGCGGCGTGGCACTTACTGCCCAGAAGGTCGCTGTTTCGACTACAAGGACGTAGAGACGCTGAAGCGATACATCAGCGAGTCGGGCCGTATCAAGCCGCGCCGGCAGACCGGTAACTGCGCACGCTGCCAGCGCCAGCTGGCGCGTGAAATCAAGCGCGCGCGTCATCTGGCACTGCTGCCCTTCGTCAGCATCAACGACTAGCGAAATCGGGAACGCAGCGCATGGCAAAGAAACGCAAGTCGACGCCGTTGCCAAAGGCACCGGCGACCAAAGAGGTCAAGCAGTACATCGAACCGACCCGTGTCGATCGATTGCTTGGCCGCAACCCCAATCACGAGCAGACCCGCCACGAACGCGAGGCGGCTGTTCAGCGCCTGATCTTGACGATCGTTGTCGCCGCAGCGGTCATCATTGGTATTCTGCTGTTGATCGCATTCGTCATGGACGGCCTCATCCGCCCAAGCCAGAATGTCGCTACGGTCGCTGGCGAGACAATTTCGGTCGGCGAATATCAGCAGCGGGTGCGCATTGAACGTGCGCTGCAGATCGAGCTGATCAACGATGTCCTGAACGACATTGTCGAAGAGAACGGTGTTTCCGTCGAAGAGGCCGGAAACTTCGTGCTCCAGCAGCAGCCTTACGCGGATTACTGGTCCGAACTCAACACCTCGGACGTCATGGGCCTGCGGGTCCTTGACGATATGGTTGACGACAAGCTCATCGAAGCTGCCGCGGCGGAGCTGGGTGTCACTGTCACGGACGAGGATGTTCAGGCGTACATCAACGATCTGATCGGATATGATCCGGAGGCCGTGGCGCTTATCGGCACCGATCCCACGGCGACGCCGGAGCCGACCATGACGCCGACTCCGTTCGTCTCGCCGACACCGACGACTGAACCGACCGCGACAGTCGAGCCAACCGCGACGCCGACGATCGAGGGCGCCACCCCGATCCCGACAGCGACGGCGACAGTCACCCCCGCGCCGACCGAGGTCGTGGCGACCCGAAGCGCCGAAGAGGTCCAGACCAGCTTCGAGAACCAAAGGCAGTCGCTGGTTTCGGAAATCGCACGTCAGTCGGGCACCAGCGAAAGCGCGGTACTGGACGTCCTGCGCACACGGGCACTGCGTAAAGCAGTCGCTGATCACTTGTCCGGCAGCGCCGAAAACGAAACGCTGTACGCCGATGTACGTCACATCCTCGTCGAAACCGAGGAACAGGCGCAGGACATCATCGCCGCACTCGAAAGCGGCGAATCGTTCGGCGATCTGGCGCGTGCCGCGTCGACTGATACCGGCTCGGGCGCCAATGGCGGCGAGCTGGGCTGGGCACCGGTGTCCAATTACGTCGAGCCTTTCGCAAACGCCGTACGTGATGCGGAGATCGGCGCGATCGTCGGGCCGGTGGAGTCGGAATTCGGCTACCATATCATCCAAGTGCGCGCGAAGGAAAATCGCGAGGCCACCGAGGCCGAGATCGAGCGCGCCAAGAGCCTCGTGCTGGCCGACTGGATCGACGAGGTTCGGACCGCAGCCGAAGGGACTTACGAAACCACCAACGCATGGGCTTCCAACATCCCGCAGTCGCCGAACTTCATCTACCGCGAACGCTAAGCGCAGCCTACGACCCCCTGTCGAATTTTCGGCGGGGGGTTTTGTTTTTCAAACGCCGGACTATAATCTGCATACTATGAACGATGATCGGCTGTCTCGATTTGAGTCGCGCCTCGAACAGTGGGTAGAAACCACGTTCGCGGCTGCATTCGGCTACAAGGTCAATGTATTCGACCTCGCGCTGTATCTCGTTCGTGCGCTCGAAGAAGGCCTCAGGCTCGACCCGACAGGCATCAACCGCCCGCTTGCCCCTGACAGCTACGTCCTTCAGATCGCCCCTGATTTGCACCACAAGCTGGTCGCCAAGTATCCCGACCTGGCGGAACGTTTGTGTACCTACTTGATCACGCTCGCTTCGCAAGCAGATTACCGCTTCAGCCGCGCTCCGTCGCTTCGGCTCATCGCGCAAGAAGGCGTCGCCGTACGCCGACCGCTGGCGTTCGCCAATCACAGCGACGACACCAACGGCAGCACGCTCGGCTTGACCGCCGTGACCATGCCGCTGACCGACTACCTCAGCCACAAGCCGCACCTGATCCTGAATGGCGGCACACGCGTCGATCTGGATCGCGACATCATCAATGTCGGCCGCATGGTCGATAATGACGTGGTTGTCGACGATCCCTACGTCTCGCGCTATCACGCCCAGATCCGCCGCCGTGGCAACGAGTTTTTGCTGTTCGACATCAACAGTTCGCGCGGCACGTCCGTCAACGGCATCCGCGTGCGCGAGCACCTGCTGCGATCGGGTGACGTCGTCGATATCGGTCGTTCGCGGCTGATCTACATCGACGATCGTCCTGACGACGACAATCATCACTCCCCGCCCACGGACACATTCGAGGGGTTGTAGGCTGGTGGACGCGGAGTTGGTCCTGTTCGGTCTGCGCGTCGCGTCGGCCGTGCTGATCGTCGTGTTTGCCTGCGTGGTGGGCTGGCTGCTCGTTCGCGAGTTACGGGCGGCGGCGGCCGAGCATCAGGTTCAACGCCGGTCGTTCGGCCATCTCGTCGTGATGTTCGAAGTCGACAGCAAGATGGTCCCAACCGGCAAGCGCTTCCCGCTTTTGCCTACGACCAGCCTCGGCCGTTCACCGACCAACACCATTCCCGTCGATGACAACTTCGCCAGTTCTGTTCACGCCACCATCACGCGCCGCAGCGACCAATGGTGGCTGGAAGACCGACGCAGCCGTAATGGGACAACGCTAAACGGAATCCCTGTCGAGAAGCCGGCGATCGTCACGCACGGCGATGTCGTTGGCATCGGCAAGATGCGATACATGATCGAACTGATGGAGAACTAGCGAATGACCGAAACGGCAGCAATCGGGGTCATCGGGGGCAGCGGCCTGTACAACATGCCGGAAATCAGCGACAAGGTCAGTATCACCGTGACGACTCCGTTCGGATCGCCTAGCGGGCCAATTGTCATCGGCTCGCTGCGCGGCAAGCGCGTCGCGTTTCTTCCACGCCACGGCGAAGGCCACACGTTGCTTCCCTCGGAGGTTCCCTACCGGGCAAATATCTACGCGTTGAAATCGCTGGGTGTGCGGTTCATCCTCGCCGCCAACGCGTGCGGATCGCTGACCGAATCGTACCGACCCGGGCATCTGGCGCTGCCCGATCAGATTTACGACAACACACGCTCGGAGCGCGGCGGACGGACGTTCTTCGGAGACGGTGTCGTCGGGCACGTGTCAATGGCCGACCCGTTCAGCCCGGAGCTGTCGGGCGTTATTGCAGAGGCGGCCGCGGCACAGGTTCCGGACGCGGTCGTGCACCGCGGCGGGCTGTTTGTCGTGATCGAGGGCCCGCGCTTTAGCACGCGAGGAGAAAGCCGGACCTACCGCACGTGGGGTGGCCAGCTCATCGGCATGACGACCGCACCGGAAGCCTTCCTCGCCAGTGAGGCGGAGATCGCCTACGCCGCGATTGCGCACATCACCGACTACGATGTGTGGCACGAGTCTGAAGAGCCTGTCACCACCGAGATCGTCATGGCGACGATGGCCAAGAACATCGACCATGTTCAGCGCGTCATCGCTGCCAGTATTGAACGCCTCGATGTCGATGCAGACTATCCTGCGCATCACACGCTGGACAATGTCGTCATGACGGCACGTGCGCGAATCCCTGCGGCGGCGTCAGACAAACTAAAGCTCCTGCTGGGCAGCCGGCTCGATCCGGGGACCTAAGGTACCGCCGTGTCGAGCCAACGGTCGCTGAATCCCAGCCGGCACGAGGCTGTCGCCGAGCGCGTCCTGCTGGTGGTTGCCGGCCTGTTCGTGGCTGTCAACATCGCCGCGCTGAATATCTTGCGCGAAGCCGGCCCGCAGGGTTGGCTTCCGATCCTTGTGTGGATCGCCGCGGCGGCTGGTGGACACATCGTGCTTGAGCGCCGCTTGCCTAACCGCGACCCGCTCCTATTCCCACTGGTCATGATGCTCAGCGGCTTCGGCATCGCCGTCATCGACCGATTGACCCCAGTGTTCGCTGATCGGCAAGCGGCTTGGCTGTTGATTAGTACGGCAGCGCTCGTGTTTTCGGCGGCATGGCCGACAGTGCTGCGCCTGCTGCGCGACTTCCGTTATCTGCTGTTTTTCGGCGGGCTGGGCCTGCTGCTCGCGTCTTTTCTATTCGGCGTGAATCCGTCGGGTCAACCGGGCGCGCCGACGCTGTGGCTAGGGGCATTTGGACTGTATTTCCAGCCAGCCGAAATCCTCAAGATCGTGCTGGTCGCCTTTCTCGCTAGCTACCTCGCCGAGCAGTTTCCGCTGCTCTCGAGCGCGCGCGCAAACCGGGCACTCGAAGGCGGATTCCTTTCGCCGCGCCTGATCGGGCCTGTGCTGCTGATGTGGGGAATCTGTCTGCTGGTGCTGATCTGGCAGCGCGACCTCGGGGCGGCGCTCGTGTTCTTTCTGGTGTTTCTGCTGCTGCTCTATGCCGCGAGCGGACGGCTGATGGTGTTGGCTGCCGGCACGGTCCTGATCGTCGCAGCAGGAATCCTTGCATACAACACGTTCGCCGTTGTCACGCAGCGCGTCGACATTTGGATCGACCCGTGGTCGCAGGCGGAAGGCAGCGCATATCAGATCGTTCAGAGTTTGATCGCCGTGTCTGCCGGCGGGGCGTTCGGACAAGGCATTGGACAGGGTTCGCCCGCCTATGTGCCTGTCGTACACTCAGACGCGGTCTACGCGGCAGTGGCTGAAGAATGGGGGCTGCTCGGGGCGGCGTTCGTCGTATTGATGCTGCTGGTGCTTGTTGCGCGAGGTCTCCGTGTGGGCATCCGCCTGACCGATCGGCCCTTCTCGGCACTGCTTTCAACGGGCCTAACGCTCGTGATCGGCGTGCAAAGCCTGCTCATTCTGGGTGGCGTGATGCGCCTGATCCCATTGACCGGGGTCACATTGCCGTTCGTAAGCTACGGCGGCAGTTCGCTGCTGGTGTCCTTTGTCATGGTCGGGGTGCTGCTCCGGCTGTCCGCCGAGGATCCTTATGCGGTTTGACACGTCGCTGCAGCGGTTGTTCATCGCGCTTGCGCTGGCCTTTGCCGCGGTGCTCCTCGCCACCAGCTACTGGGCGATCGCCGGCCCAGAGACCGTCCTGCAAGGATCGTACAACTATCGGCTCCGCGACGAAGCGGCACGCATCGTGCGCGGCACGGTGTTCGATCGCGACGGCGACATATTGACGGCGTCTATCATCGACGAGGACGGTCGAGTTACACGCACCGTGATCACGCCCGACCTATACGCCCTTGTCGGGTACTCGAGCCTCCAGTACGGCACGAGCGGGGTCGAGAATGCATTCGACGCGCTGCTGACCGGCACGGACCTGTACGGCGCGTTCGAGGCCGAGGTGCATTACAACCTGCTGCATTACCCGCGTATCGGCAGCGACATCCAGCTATCGGTAGACGACACGGTGCAGCGTGCGGCGTGGCAGGCGCTTGCCGATGATCCGGGCGGCGCAATTGTCCTTGATCCGAGGACAGGCGGGCTGTTGGCCATGGTCAGCCAGCCGAGCGTGGCCCCGGTCACTCTCGACCTTGAGTGGGCGCAGTTGATCAGATCCCCTGAAAACCCGTTTGTGAACCGAGCGGTACAGGGCGCGTATCCCTCGTCGATCGCCGAGCGTGTCGCCGCGCTGGCCGCGTGGATGGTGGATGGCCGCCTGCGCGACGAGACCGTCGAACGGGCCGCGTTAGGCTGTGGCCGAGCAGACACGCCCCTCATAACAGTCGCAGACGCATTTGTGGAGGCCTGTCCCGGGTTTGTCGACTGGATCGCGGAACAGGTCGGGGCTGCGCGCATGAGCGAAGTGCGCGAGCTATTCGGTCTCGACACACGTACAAGCCTTCCTGGCTTCGACGCCGCCCCGATCCCGACCACTGCTCAGCCGGATGCGACCGACTCGGACGCAGCGCCCCTTCGGTCGCCGCTTGAACTTGCCGTGATGATCGCGACGCTTGAAAACGATGGCAACGCGCCAGTGCCGTCATTGCTTCTAGGCACGCGCGCGCCGGGTGAAACGGAGTTCGTGGCGGTACTGCCTGCGGAGGCCTCGCGGGCAGTGGTGACCTCGACAATTGCCCGCGGGCTAGCCAGTGTGTTGCGACGAACAGGCACCGCCGCGCTAGATCGTGTGGATCCTCCGTGTACCTTGCAGGACCCTGCGCTCTACATCTCGTCGGACACGCAGGGTGACAGTCTGGTGCGCTCGGTCGTGGCGTCGTTTACGACCGGTGACGGACAAACGCGGGCACTAGCGTTGGTCATCGAACAGGCGCCAGAGGCGGAAGACGATCTGGTTGCGCGCGCCGCGGCGCTTATGTGCGCGGTTCAGGACGCCGCGGACGGCGACTGATCGGCGTGTGTTCCGTGCGACTGGGCAAGCTCCAGTTCGCGCTCGACGGCGGGCGAGAACAGGCGCTGTCGGAACACGAACGCCGTCCCGAGCCCGACCAGCACACGGTACCACTTGTGGAAGAATCCCTCCAGCAGCGCGGCCGCCGCGGCAACGCCGACGGTGAGTTCCGGGTTCTGCGGCGCGACGATCGCCATCAACATCGCAGCCTGCGATATCTCGGTCACGCCTGCGCCGTTCGGCACGAAGCTCAGCGCGCCGATGGCCGTCGATACACCGACGATGAACGTCGCTTGGAGCACCAGCGTCAGCGTCAGAGGAAGGCCGAACGCGACGAGGATCAGGACGAACGCCAGCGCAGTGAACGCATAAACGCCAACACCGAACAACATCGTGATCGACACATGACGAAGGCTGAATACCGTCCGACTGCTTTCATATAGCTCGCGAAACCAGTGACTGGCCCGACGGATTAGCGGGAGACGGTCAATGATCCACAAGATTAATTCGCCCAGCGGACGCACCTGAACGGCCAACAGCCCGAAAATAATCAGCCCGGCAGACGAAAACACGATCGCACGGCTGAAGTCTCGATAGTCGCCAAGCTGTAGTTGTTCTTCGGCCGCAAACATAGCGACCGCTAGCAGAATGATGACGCTGATACCGTCGACTACCCGCTCCGCAACCACCACAGGCACGGTGCGCGCCGTCGGCACCCCTGACTTGACCTTGACCAGTACGGCCTTGAGCAGTTCGGCGGCTTTACCGGGGCTGACGACCAGCACGAACCCGACGACGAAAATGACGGCGCTATCGAGTAGGCTCATCCGATCCCGCGCGCCGACTACGCCCATGTAGTACTGCCACGTGAAAAAACGGAAGACGAAAGTCCCGGTCTGTGCCAGTGCAATCCACAGCAGCGCGATCCACGGAAAGCCTTCGAGCGCCTGAACGACGCCTACCGTGAACTGTCCCTGACTGTCGAACACGATCAACACGGCGATATACAGCGCCAGCGAGATCAGCAGGCCGACGATGATCTGGTTGCGGTATTTGCGCATGCGGCGACGGTCTCATCCAACAGAGCGGAGCCATTCTATCAGCCCGCCTCGGGAGCGCCTACCGTCAGGCGCGGCTGACGTCGGCTATGCGCCGGCAAGTCAGCGGGCAGGCGGACGCGGTAGATGAGGGAAACGCGGTAGGATCACCGTACCGGCGTTTGAATGCCCCGTGTATACTCGACCGACGGTAAGCCGAGAGTACCGACGACCCATGAACGATAACACCGAGATAGAAGATACCAAGCCACGGCCCGCATATCGGCCGTCTGATCCAATTGTCCAGCCTCCGCAGCCCACCGAGCAGCCTGCGGGCCAGGTCCCGCTGACAGAACAGCCGGGGCCACGCGCGAAGGCGTCCCCATATCCGCCTCTTTCACCCGCGCCGGCAGGGCCGCCCCGCTGGCTGTTATGGGGTGTGATCGGCATGTTTGTGCTCGGCATGCTGGGCATCGGCGGCGCGATTGCCGCGTTTCGCTTCGTGCTCGAGCCCGCACAGCAGGAGCGAATCATGGAAGCGCTTCCGTTTATGCAGGCGTTCTTGCCGCCGCGCCCCGGCCCGGACGATACGCTGCCAACACCAGAAGCCAGCGGGGGTGATGTCTCGCCTGAGGACTTGCTCAGCGGCCTGAGCCTTTCGAGTCCCACCGAAGGAGCTCCCACGGTCGAGCCGACGCAACCCGTTGCGACGGAACAACCCACGAACGCACCGACGATCGAACCGACGCCAGCGCCCACCGAACAGCCGAGCTCCGAACCCACAACCGAGGCCGCTGCGCCAGCCGATGACACACAGGCGGCCGCGACTGTGCCAACTCCCGAGCCGGTACAGGTCTCGAACGACACCATCTTGCCGCGAACCGTGCAGCTCTCGGGCTTCAACTATCAAGAGCAGACGTGGAACAACTGCGGCCCTGCGAACATCACAATGGCGCTCAGCTACTATGGCTGGACGCAAGATCAAGCGTTCGCCGCAACCTTCCTCAAGCCGGGCGGACGCGAGGACAAGAATGTATCGCCTCAAGAACTGGTCGCGTTTGTCGAGGAGCAAAGCAACCTCGATGCCCTCACCCGCGTCGGCGGCACGGTGCAATTGATGAAGTCGCTGCTCGCCAACAACTTCCCGGTTGTGGTGGAGACTGGCGCTCGATTTGAGGGCTACGACTGGCTCGGCCACTATCGCACGCTTGTCGGCTACGACGACAATCAGGGACAATTCCTCATCATGGACAGCTTCCTCGGCGAAAACACCGTCGAAGGCTATGCCCAGATGGACGCAGATTGGAAGCACTTCAACCGCACGTTCGTCGTGCTGTACGAGCCGCAGCGCGCCGACCTGATCAATCGTCTGCTCGGCGACCACGCCGACGAACGCATGGCCGCCCAGATCGCGCTGGAGCAGGCAACGGCCGAAGCCACTGCGGACAACACCGACGGCCACGCTTGGTTCAATCTTGGCAGCAGCCTTGTGATGCTCGGCGAATACGAGCGCGCGGCATCGGCGTTCGACCGCGCGCGAGTCGCTGGTGTGCCGTGGCGCATGACATGGTACCAGTTCGGCCCGTTCGAGGCGTATTATGGCGCGCAGCGCTACAACGAAGTCCTGAGTCTCGTCGACGCGAACCTCGCCAGCGGTGCCGAGTACGTCGAAGAGACATACTACTGGCAAGGCCGTGCGCTGGAAGCGTTGGGCAACAATGCTGGCGCCCAAAGCGCTTATCGCTCGGCGCTGCGCCGCAACCCGCGTTACGAACAGGCACAATCCGCACTCAACGGGGCAGGCTCGTAGCATGGCACAAACCGAGACGCGCGATCAGCAGACGCGCCGCATCGCGCGATCCACGGCCGTCGTGATGGTGAGTTTCGCCGTCGCGAAGGCCATCAGCCTGCTGCAAACGGTGGTCATCGCGAACGCGTTCGGTCTTGGCAGTGAGTGGGACGCTTATGTCGCCGCGAACCGCATTCCGGAGCTGATCTTCACGCTCATCTCCGGCGGCGCGCTGGCGACCGCGTTTCTGCCGGTGTTCAGCGGTATGCTGGCCGAAGGTAAGCGCGACGACGCATGGCGAACCGCCAGCCACGTCATCAACTTCATTTTCTCCGTGACGCTGGTCGTCAGCGCGATCGTATTCGTGTTCGCACCCCAGTTGGTGTCGTCGGTTGTTGCGCCGGGGTTCGACGCGGAAACGCAAGTGCAAACCGTCGAGCTGATGCGTCTCTTGCTCGTGAGCACCCTGATCTTCTCGGTCAGCGGCATCGTCATGGGCATCTTGCAGAGCCACAATCATTTCTTCCTGCCTGCCCTTGCACCGATCATGTTCGACGTCGGCATTCTGTTCGGCGTCATTGTGCTCCTTGGGCCGTTCGGCGTGAACGGAATTGCGATGGGCGCTGTGCTGGGCGCTGCGATGCACCTCGTTATTCAAGTGCCGGGCTTGATCCACTTCAAAGCACGCTGGTCACCCAGCCTTGGCCTGCGCGACCCGCAGTTGTGGCGCATCATCCGGCTGATGATTCCGCGCATCGGCGGTTTGGGCGTATTCAGCCTGAACTTCCTCGTGATGAACAACATCGCGTCGAGACTGGGCACGGGGTCGGTCGCCGCGCTCGACTGGGGTTGGCGTCTGATGCAGATTCCGCAGACGTTGATTGGGACCGCAATGGGCGTCGTGGTCTTTCCAACGCTGGCAGCCTTCAGCGAACTCGGCAATCTCGACGGCAAACGGTCGGCGATGTCCGGCGCGGTGCGGTTCATCTTGATCGGGACGATCCCGGCGTCCGTCGCGCTGGTCGTGTCCGGTCAACCGTTGATCTCACTCCTAGAACGCGGCGCGTTCGACTCATCGGCGTCGGCGCTCGTCTACAGCACGCTGGTGTGCTTCAGCCTCGGCCTGATCGTACATTCGGTCTTGGAGGTGGTTGCACGCAGCTTCTACGCCGATAAGGACACGTTCACGCCGTTTGTCGCCGCGCTCGTCGGTGCGACAATCAACCTTGTGGGTTCTTTCGCATTGAGCGGCGTGCTGTCGATCGACCCGACAGTAGAAGGTAGCGACCGCGGATTCGTCGGTGGATTGGCGCTCGCCAATTCGCTTGGCGTGATGGCGGAGGTCGGGATCTTGGTCTTCATCTTGCGACGCCGCTGGGCCGGTATCGAAGGCGACGCACTTGCCCGTACGCTGGTTCGTGTGACAATTGCGTCGCTGGTGATGGGCGTGGTCATCTTTGCGTTCAACGCCGCTTGGGATGCGCTCGGCCTGCCGGGCGGGCTGCTTTGGACGATCGTTCAGGTGGCGGCCAACGCGGCGATCGGTACTGCCGTGTTCGTCGGAATGGCGATCATCTTGCGAATCCGTGAGCTTCGCGTGCTTGTCGATGTCGTGCTGCGCCGCCGTGAAGCTGCGGTCGAGGCATTGGCCCCATGAGCTTCGAAGTCCGCGTCCTCACGCTTGGCCTCGCGGCCACGAATTGTTACATCGTATCGGACAGCACAACCGGTGAAACGGTGCTCATCGACCCGGTCGATCAGCCTGAACTGCTGTTGAAGACGCTAACCGACAACAATCTCACGCTCAAGTTGATTCTGGCGACGCACGGTCATTTCGATCACGTGCTTGCCAGCGCGGCGGTGAAAGAGGCGACCGGCGCACCGTTCTACATCCACGCCGATGACGTGCGCTGGCTCAACAGCCTGCCGGAACAGGGACTGCGCTTCACCGGCACGCCGTTCCCCGTAGCGGCTGTGCCAGACCGCCTGCTCACCGACGAGCAAGAGACCATCACCGTTGGCAACATCTCGTTCAAGACGTTGTTCACGCCGGGCCACTCGCCGGGGCATATCGCGTTCTGGTGGCCGGATGCGAACCTCGTATTCAGCGGCGATGCGCTCTTTCAAGGCAGTATTGGCCGCACCGATCTACCCGGCGGAGACCATGACACTCTCATTCGCTCTATATTTGACAAACTGATGTCGCTAGAGGATGATACACAGGTCTTACCGGGGCATGGGGATGCGACGACCATCGGCGCAGAGCGCCGGTATAACCCCTACCTTCAACTCACGTCCGAATGAACGTCCTCAATCAATTCTCGTTCCCGCTCATCGCCGCTGGCATTATGGCGCTGGCCTATCTGGTCCTACGCCGGCGTATTGCACTTCGCTGGATCATTCCGGTCGAGGTCGTGATCGCCGTAGTATTTGTTGGGGCATTTTTCGCGCTCCGGCCCGGTGATGGCGACGTAGATTCCGCCGCGGCGCTGGACGACTTGCTTGGCAACGGAAGACCGACGATGGTGGAATTCTTCTCGAATTTCTGCACCGTGTGCCTTGTCTTCAGGCCGCAGGTCGATGAGATCGCCGAGCAGTTCGGTGACGACTACAACATCGTCCGCGTGAACATTCATTCCGAAACCGGTCAGCAGATTCGCGATGCGCTCAAATTCTCGTTCACGCCGGAGTTCGTGCTGATCGATAGCGCAGGGAACGAAGTTTGGCGCGATCATGCGCCGCCGTCCAACGAACAGCTTGCCGCATTGATCGCGGGCTAACGGCGTGCACGTCCTGCTCGTATTTATCGACGGCGTCGGCCTGGGCACTGATGACCCGACCGTCAATCCGCTGATCGCCGCACACACTCCGACCCTTGAATCGCTCAGCGCCGGTCAACGATGGACGACCGAGGCAGTGCGTTCAGACAATGGCCGTGCGGCCTTTATCCCGACCGACGCCAAGCTGGGCGTCGCGGGCCGTCCGCAGAGCGGCAGCAATCAAGCCGCGATCTTGACCGGCATCAACGTGCCTCAGCGGCTAGGCTATCACTACGGGCCGAAGCCGGACGCGCCGACTCGTCAACTGCTTGAAGAGACCAACCTGTTCAAGACGGTGCTTCAGGCAGGGCGCAGCGCGGACTTGATCAACGCTTACCCGCCCCGCCTGCACCACGATATCAACCGCGGCAAGACGCTGCGTTCGAGCATCCAACATGCGGCGTGGGCAGCCGGGCTTGCGCTGCACACCGCCGACGATCTTCTCAGCGGCGACGCGCTCAGCGAAGACTGGACGGCCCGCGCATGGCGCGAGTACCTCGGATTTCCAAACGCTCCTACCCATTCCCCCGAGGACGCTGGCCGGCGCATGGTCGAGGTCTCGCGCAAGTACGACTTCGCGTTCTTCAGCCACTGGTTCACCGACATCATCGGCCATCGCGGGCCGTTCGAGGATGGCGTCAAGCTCATCGAGACCATCGACCGTGTGCTGTCGGGTGCGCTCGACGCATGGGACGACGACGAAGGGCTAATGATCGTTACCAGCGACCACGGCAATTTCGAAGCGCTCGATCACGGGAAGCACACCGAGAATGCCGTCCCGACGGTCGTTATCGGGGCTGCGCGCCATGCCTTCGCCGACGGGTACAGCGACCTCACGCACATCACGCCGCGCATCCTCGACGCGCTCGGCATCGGCTGACCGCTCGTACGCTTCGGCTGGCACCTGACAACAGGTGTACCATGGAGTTGTGAGACATCTGCCGCGGAGGACACGGAATGAACCCGCAAGAACTCAATATCCTGCACATGACGACCGCGCTGCGAACTCAGATGATGGAGATGCTCACCGATGCGGATCTGAGCTTTCAGATCGACGGCAATCCGACATTAGGCCAGTGGTGCCGGGAGATGGGCGATGTCGAGCGCATGTACATCGAATCGTTCAAGACGCTCAAGATGCCGTGGGGAATGCGCTCGGACGACCCGTCGTACGAGTCGAGCGTCGCGGCACTCGTGGCGTGGTACGCGCAGCTCGATGCCGAGCTGGACGCCACGCTCAATGCGATTCCGGATGCAGACTTCCAGACCAAGGCGGTCGATCGTGCCGGGGGCTTCATGATGCCGCTCGGCGGGCAGTTCCACACCTACCGCGAGGCGCTCCTGATTCACTGCGGCAAGTGCAGTGTGTATCTACGAGCGCTCGGCAAAGAGATGCCACTGCAGTGGCGGCAATGGATCGGGTAAGGAGACTTCTGGCGGGGCTTGCGACAGCGTCGCAACGTGCAAGGTCTTCTCAGTCGCCCCCTAAGAGACGCCCCCGTACCTGCTTCGATACGGGGGCGTTTGTTCAAGCGAGCCTGGGTGCCGGCTACGGCATCGCGGCAGCGAGTGTCGCGCAGGCGAGGCACTGGCCGTTGCGCACGATTGCGTAACCAGCCTGCGGGTCTTCGCCGTATGAGGTGAAGTCCACGTTCCACACGATCAACATGCGCACACGCCCGCCTTGGCGCGAAAGCCGGACGGCGTCGCCCAACCACTGCGCCTGTTCCTGCACGCTCGTATCGGCGGCCCACGCAAATCCGCCGGGTAGCGGGCCAAAGCCTTCGGGCGACAGGTAGCCGAGTTCGGTGAAGCACAACGGCTTGCTGGGGAATGCCCCGGCGTACAGGTCGACCATTGTGCCGTAGTAGCGCGTGTAGTGGCCGGAGTTTCCACGCGGGTCACCGCTGCGCGCGGTCGGCGGCAGGATACCTTCATTGTAGTGAATACCGACGCAGTCCATGTAGTTGGCAGCACCGGCGTTGCGCATCTGGCTGATGAAGATGTTGTCGTCGCAGCCAGCCGCCTGGCACTGCCCACCCCAGAACCCGGTCGGCGACGGTGCGCCGCTGATCACCACCGTGTTCCCGTTGGCGCTCTTGATGGCGTTGTAGGCCGCGGCGAGCATTTGGGTGTAATTGGCCCCGTTGACCTGTCCGTTCGGCCACTCGCGATCGATGTTCGGCTCGTTCCACACCTCGATGCCGTCAGCGCCTAGCTGCGCGACACCGGCGAGGAACGACGCAAATTCCTGATAGTACTGCTGCGGGTTGCCCCCGAACTGCTCGGGATAGCCGACGACCGAAAGCAGAATCTTGAAGCCACGATCGTGGGCCGCCTGAATGGCACCCGCGGCCACGCTTGCCGGATCGCCGCGGTTCCAACGAAGCTGCTGCTTGACCCATGTCATCTTCGCAGAGCGCATCTGGTCTACGAACGCGTAGCTTTGGATGTGCCCGCCAAGCACGAACGTCGTCAAGCCGGCCCCACCGGGCACGGTCGCGACAGCAGTGGGCTGACCGGGGGGCTGTGTCGGCGCTGGTCCGCCACTACCACCCGGAATCTGCAGCCGCTGGCCGACGAAGATCAGGTTGACGTTGGCGATACCGTTCAACTGCGCGATGGCCGACACCGTCGTGCCGAAGCGCTGGGCGATTCGGCCCAATGTGTCACCGCGCACGACGACATACACTGACGGCGTGCCACCGCCCGGCGCGCTGGTCGGTTGGGTTGGGGGCGTGGTCCCACCGCCACCGGGGATAACCAGCCGCTGACCGGCATAGATCAGGTTGATGTTGGCGATATTGTTGCGTTGGGCGATGGCCGTAACCGATACGCCGAAACGCAGGCTGATGCGATACAGCGTGTCGCCGTATTGCACCGTGTAGACCTGTTCCTGCTCGGTCTGGGCCGTAGCAGCAGGCACAGCGATTCCGAGAAGTGCGATGAGCAGACAGACAAACACGAGACGACGCATAATCAATTTCCTCTAATGGCCCGACTGGCGCTACCGTGAATATACCACGCACGCGGAGAGACTGCGCCAAATCAAGGTGTTACACTTTTTTAATGTCGACGGCTGTGTGCCGCTGAGCGGCTATGGTAGTATCAGGACAAACTCGTTTAGAGGGTCTGAACATGCGGCTTGCCGTGCTGTCCGACATCCATGGAAACCTTGCTGCCCTGAACGTCATTCTGGAAGATCTGGCAGCTAGCGGTCCGTTCGATGTCACGTGGTGTCTGGGCGATCTGGCGGCCTTCGGCCCGCGCCCGCTCGAGTGTGTCGATACCATCCGCCGGCTTGGCGAAGCAGACGAGGGTAAGACATTCAAAGTCATCGGCGGAAACACCGACCGCTATCTGATCGGGGGCGAACGGCTTCGCGTCGGCGCGGCTCAAGACGAAGTCGAACTCAAGCGGCTCGCCGGCGAACTGCAGACGCGAGATACGATGCTGAACTGGTCGATGGGCGCGCTGGACTGGGAGAACTACAAGTTCTTGCGCACCCTCCTGCGTCGGGAGTTAGCGACCAACGTGCCCGGCTACGGCGTCGTGATCGGTTTCCATGCGGTTCCCGGCGACGACGAAGCATTCCTCACCGATTCGACGCCGGACGAACTCGTCGCCGACTACATGCTTGACCGCGAAGGCCGGCTCGGCATCGGCGGGCATACGCACCGCCAGCTGAACCGCATCGCCGGACATTGGCACATCGTGAACCCGGGCGCAGTTGGGATGTCCTTCGATCGGCCCGGCTTTGCACAATACGCCATCCTAACGTTCGATGACGGCAATGTGTCGATTGACCTGAGAAGTCTGCCCTACGACGTCGACGCGGTCGTACAGGACGCGCGCACGGTCGGGCATCCGAATCCGGAGTGGCTGTCGGGCAAACTGCGGCCCAGCACATAGCCCATGCCGCGCACGCAGCAGCTTCTCGACGATCTTGCCGGCGATACGCACTTCGGCGTACTGATCATGGCGCAGCTCGACGCGGTGCCCGAAACACTTCAGTTGATCGTCGCGGCGGCGGAAGAAGTCCCCGGCCAACCGGCGCTGGTCGACCGGAGGCGCTACGTCGTACGCGCGATCGGTGTCGCAGAGCACAACCTAAGCCTTGGGCTGTTTGGGTCGATCAGGATTCTTGACGAGCACCCGCTGCTCCTGGCCTACAACAGCGACCCCGCAGGTCTGTTCTTCCGTGGCACGCCCGATGACACCAGTGCCTTGTTCATCGATTTGATGCAGGCATACGCTTCGGCGTTTGGGCCATGGCGCCACCCGCCCCAGTACTTGAACACGAGCAAGCCGCTGCTCTCGCTTCTGCAAGGTGGCGGCGACCTGCTCGGTCAAATGCCGCTTCCACTCGCCCACACGCTCGCACCCGTCCTCGAATCGCACGGCCTCGAAACCCGCATCTTGAGCGAGGCACAATCAGACGACGAGCATGGTCGGTCGCGGAAGCGCAAGGTACTTCTGCTTGACGAGTCGTATGTCATCGCGTTCGACTTTTCAGTCGAGTTCCTAGGTAAAGCGTGATCGTCTGTAGATACGGAAAAGG
This sequence comes from Candidatus Flexicrinis affinis, assembly GCA_016716525.1. Classification (NCBI taxonomy): domain Bacteria; kingdom Bacillati; phylum Chloroflexota; class Anaerolineae; order Aggregatilineales; family Candidatus Flexifilaceae; genus Candidatus Flexicrinis; species Candidatus Flexicrinis affinis. Next base: position 1,030,086 of record JADJWE010000001.1, on the reverse strand, counting down.
ATTGTTTCAACATGCAGCTTTCAACCATCGTCGCACTCGTTACCGGCGGGGCTTCCGGGCTGGGCGGCGCAACCGCCGCTCGGTTGGTGAAGTCGGGCGCCAAAGTCGTCATCGCTGACGTCAATGAACAGGTGGGCTTGACGCATGCGCAGGCACTCGGCAGCAGTGCGCGCTTTTTTCGCGTCGACGTCACAGACTCCGGTCAACTGCAGGCCGCGGTCGATCTGGCCGTGGCCGAATTCGGCGGCCTCAATGCACTTGTCAACTGCGCGGGAATCGGCCCGGCGATGCGCACCCTGACCAAGGAAGGGCCGCACGCGCTCGATCTCTTCGAGCGGGTAATCCGCGTCAATCTGATCGGGACCTTCAACGCTATCCGGCTTGCCGCTGCCGTCATGGCCGAAAGACCCGCGAACGCCGACGGCGAGCGGGGAGTCATCGTCAACACCGCGTCTGTCGCGGCCTTCGATGGTCAGATTGGGCAGGCGGCATATTCGGCATCCAAGGGCGGAATCGTCGGCATGACGCTGCCGATTGCCCGTGACCTCTCGCGGGTCGGAATACGCGTCGTCACGATCGCACCCGGGTTGTTCGACACGCCGTTGTTGGCCGGACTGCCCGAAGCCGCGCGTGAATCGCTCGGTCAGCAGGTGCCGTTCCCGTCCCGGTTGGGTCGTCCCGAAGAGTACGCGCAGATGGTCGAGGCGATTATCGCCAATCCGATGTTGAACGGCGAGACCGTGCGGCTGGACGGCGCGTTGAGAATGGCGCCACGTTAGCGTTCGTCTACCGAACCGTATAGACGTATTCGGGAATTAGGCGCAGCACGACCGGCTGCCCGGAGAGCTCCGTGAGCGGTGTCAGAAGTTGGTCCGCGTCGGGCAGCGGCTGATCGGAATCGACACGCAGCGTCACGAGGAACTCAAGCGTATCGCCTTCGGTCGTCTCGATGTCTACCACCTCAGCCGGAGCAAGGCCGTCGCGCAGAAGCTGCGCAACTTCCTCGTCCTCCTGCTGCGACTGCGTCAAGATCACGATCTGATAGATCGCAAAAATCGACAGCGACGCCAGCACCGCCAGCGACACGCGCGCGAATTGACGTTCACGCTTGCCTTGCGCCATACCGAGCCATGTCAGCACGAGGGCCGTGGACGATACGATGCACACGATGTTGACGAAGAACAACAGGGCCGCACCGGACGCCAGAGCCGACTCGCCCATGACCGCGGCAAGGCCCACCGTACATAGCGGCGGCATCAACGACGCGGCGATCGCAACACCGACAGCCGCAGAGGGAATGTCCTTACGGGCCATCGCGTACGCCCCGATGAATCCGGACGCCAACGCGACGAATGCGTCCGGCAGCGACGGCGCCCCCCGGTTGAGCATCTCTTGCGTAGGTACGGTCGTCGCCGTGAGCACGCCGAGCAAGCCCGCGACAAGCAAGGCTGCGGCAATGCCGACGACGAGCGTCCAAAGACCATGCAGCGCGGTGGGAAAGCGAGGGGCCGCGAACCCGGCGGCGGTTGCAATAAGGGGCTGCATCAAGGGCGCAATCAGCATCGCACCGATAACAACGGCTGAGCTATCGAGCAGGAGGCCGAGCGTCGCAATCATCGCAGAGATCACGATCAGCACGACGTAGTCCAGCGACGGCCGCGATGCGCTGTCGCTGATCGACAGTACCTCCTCGCGCTCCGGGCGGGTCATCAGCGGGCGCAGCCATGCCACCCGTGACGCGAACCAGCGTGACAGCACGGGCGCGCTTAGCCGCCTGAGGCTGGTCGTGACGAGCACGGGTCCGTCGGCATCTGCAAGGATTTCGCCTACGGACTTATCAAACCACTGATCGGGGTCGCCCGGTCGATCGATGACACCGGTGACCAGCAGTGCGTGCTCGTCGGAACGTGCAAGGATCGCTTTGGCCGTGTTCTCCGCTTCGACGACCTTGCCCTCCACGTGCGTTCCGTTCTCAAGTTCCGCCAACACTCGATCGAGCGCCGACTGTGCCGAGTCCCGCAGATCTGAACCCTTCACCGCGAACACGGCTTCGGCCGGGATCCCGCGCTGCTCGGCCAACTGCGCACCGACCGCGGTGGCAGCGCGCCCGGCGGATGCGCCGTTCATCAACATCACGATGCGTTTGACGTCTGCCGACTTCGCCGGTTGGTAGATCAGTACGTCACAAGGCGCCGCGGTGAGCAGCCCCTCCACTATCGTCGACAGGTCGAACGCTCCTTTCCGATCGCGTCGCTGTCCGACGAGGATCGCATCGGCCCGAATTTCACGTGCAAGGTCGAGGATGCCACGGGTCACGCTCGAATTGAGGCGCGACACAAAACGGATTGACCATCCCTGTTCGCGCAGTTCGCTGATCGCGGGCGTCAACTCGTCCCGTAGTTCCGAATCGTCCTCTGTGTTTTCTCCGCCAATCGTAACGGCGACGAGCTCCCCTTTGTCGTACGTTACGAGCGACGCGGCGGCGCGAAGCAAGCTCGGTGCGGTCTTAGGATCGGATACCGGAACGAGTACTCGCTTGAGCCGCTGAAGACGGGCTGGGCGCGCCATGGTCGTGACCTTTGCTTGCGAAGTCCGGCACCGAGTGTACACACAGAAAAGCGGCGGTGTCCACGTGGACGCCGCCGCTTGCTAACGATCGTCATATCTCAGCCGGGCGTACTAACTCTCGGCAGGGGCCTGCGCCGCAGCGGCGAAGCGGATTTGCAGCAGCACGTCGTCCGTGACGTTCGCTACGCCCGGCACGGTCGGGATTTGCAGGTTGTACGCGCTGCGCAGGACGGTTGCCTCTGCTGATCCGGTCAGCTCGGTTTCCGAGACCAAAGTTATGGTCACATCAAACGTCACCGAGTTGGTGATCTGGCGAATCGGCAGATCGCCTGTAACGGTAAACGTAAACGTATCGCCCACGCTGACCCGTTCAGGCAAGCCGCTAATCGCTGTCGGCGTAAAAGTCGTGAACTCGTACTCGGTGCGGGCCGATTCGAGGATTTCTGCCCGAATCGCGCGGTTGCGAAACTCGTTGTCGGTCGCCAGCGTGCGCAAATTGATTTCGATCGGACCCACCGACGAATTTTCTGGATTCGCAAGGTCGACCGAGATCGTTCCGCCGACTTGGTTAGTCGTGCCAACGACCGTCGTCCGCACGCCGCGCAAGTCCTCGAGCAGTGTGAAGCTCACCTGAGAGTTCTCAGGCGAGAGCACAAACGTCGTCGCGCCCGGGGCGGCCGAACTATCGCCACCCTCAGCGCTAACGTCGCGGCTGGCCTCGCCCGATCCGCCGACAAAGTAGGTGTAGCCCAGTACTCCGCCAACCGAGCCGACCCCTAACGCAATCAGCACGGCGACGATAAGTACCCATAGTGGGACAGGGCGCTTGAGCATGACTTGTTCTCCCTATCCTGACACTTCAGCGGTCGCCGCTGGAACAACTTCTTCCGTGGCGGTCGGTGCGATCTGAGGCACCTGCGCACCAGCCGCGGCCGCATCTTCGAGCGAACCGACGCGGCCGTTACCCGGAGCGTTGGCGAAGCTCGTATCGAACGACACCATCCATACGCCCGAAGGCGAGAGCGCCAGACCAAACGGGTAATTCAATCCGGTGGCGACGGGTTGGGTGCCTGCCGGGTCCACACGCACGACCTGTCCTGTTGCCGGGATGAAGCCGTTGTCGCCATAACGCCCATATTCCACGGCGTACAACCCGGTCGAGTCCATGGCAAGGTCGACAACCGCCGTCAGGCCGGAGATTGTTTCGACCAACGTCCCGCTGCTCGACCACTTCTCCACCCGTGCGCTGCCTTCGACATGCGGGAAACCGCTCAGGAAGCCGACATAGACGGAGCCTTCGGAATCCACCTCAACCGACGTCGGCACGGGATTATCAGTCCAAGCAGCGAATACTTGAAGTTCAGCGACACCCGGTACGACACGCCAAACCGTGTTTGCGCCAGCGTCTGCCAGGTAAATCGTGCCGTCGGGCGCAAAGGCGATGTCCATTGGATTGCTATCGATGATCTCGCCGTCTGGGTTAAGCGCGCTTTCCGCGGCCAGCGTATCCAGCGAAACGGCGATCGACTCGGACTCCATGTCCCACAGTACGAGGCCACGTCCCAACGATCCCGTTGCGTCTCCGCCGCCATTGCCAACAACGAGGTATAGCAGATCGTCTACCGGTACTGCCGCGTGCACACCGACGATCTCGTCAAAGCCCCAGTTCATACTCGGCAAGTTGCTGGCATATACCGCCTGCGTGCCATCGGTGCCGAGTGTCGATACCTGTCCAGTAAGCCCGGCAAGCGCGGGCCCGAGGGGCCCGTCTGTCGCTACATCTCCACCAGCCCCAGCCTCGGCGATCCACAACGTTCCGGACGCGTCGTAGGCAATGTGCCTCGGCGAGAGCAGTCCACTCGCGGACGGGCCTGACTGCGCGCCAACCACCCCGGTCAGCAGCACGCCAAGAGCAGCACCGATCGCGACTATCTTCAATCGCAGCATGACAATCCCCTCTCTATTCTGGTCACGCGGATAGAGTGCCCTATCCTAGCTTCTCAGGATACGCACAATTGTTATACGCGCGCGACCAGCAGATGAGGTTCCCGTGAGTATTCTGCTTTAGGGTGCGGATTCCGCCTCAACGGTGCTCTTCAGCACAACGATGCGTTGGTCAAACGTACGGAACTTCTCAAGCCGTTCCTTACTTTGTGTCGCAATCGTTTCAAGCCGGCTGAAAATGGGCGTCAGCACCTGCATGCCGTACTGAGCAAGGCGCGACCGTTCCTTGCTGGTGAGGTCGTCAAGCGCCGCGTGATAGGTCTTTTGCAGCCGGTCGATTCGGTGGTTGAAGTCCTGCTTCGTCTCGACGGCAATGCGCCGCAAATAGCGGATCATCAGCAGGCTGCCGGGAAGCGCGAGCACCGCGCCGGCGATCACGGCGGGTATCGCCAGCGGCGCCGCAGCCACACCGCCGGGCAGCGCCCCGCCCGCCAGACCAAGCAGCAGCACGACGAGGCCGCCAAACGCGCTGAGCAGGCTGTTGCGCAGACCCGACAGGTTCGACTCGAACAGCCGGTGCATATCGCCGATCACCTGCCCGGACTCGTACGACTTCAGCTCGGTCTCGGCGATCCGAATGGCTTCGTCCAGTCCCTCTCGCTGCTGCGCGTAGGTCGTCGCGTCGAAGCCCACAACCTCGCCCTCCAGAACATCCTTGAGGCGGTTGAGCCGGTCGATCACGCCGCGCCAGTACACGCGGCTGTTGTCGACGAGCGCGTTAACGTAGGCGGACGCCGCGTCGCTGATGTCGCGCGAGGCACGGCCCAAGACCTGATCGTGAAACTCCGTCTGAAGGCGTTCCTTGCTGGGTGCCCCGCCGAATAGGCGCACGTTGAGGTTCGCATCGATGAATGCCATTCCCCGTTCGCGCAGGGCCAGAAACACCTTGTCGATCTCGAGGCGTGCAGACTTCAGAGGATCGGCAAGAGAGATGGATTGCTGTTCTAGCTCGCTGCGGATCGTCTTTGCCCGCGTCGAGTCCGCGCTCACGGCATCGTACTTGTCTTCGAGCTGCCGGACGTAGCGACGAACGACTTGCGCCGCGGTGTCCAACTGCGCAAGCAGCTTCTGCTGGGCCGGCGGCGTCTGGGCCAGCACGCCGCGTAGATGCGCCTTGACCGCCCCCATGCCGCCGTCAGCACCGGCAAGCGCATCCTTGGCGCTCACCATGAAGATCAGCGGGGCAAGGTTCAGGTGCTGCTTGACCTGCTGCTCGATGAACCGGCGGACCGTCTCCCGTTCGTTTGGATCTAGCAGATCAATCTGATTCACGACAAGGATGATCTTCTTGCCGTACTGCATGGCAAGGTCGAGGTAGAGGCGCTCCGCGTCCGCCAGCGCGCGCTTTGCCGACAGGACGAAGATCACCAGATCGGAACGGTGCAGGAACGACTTCGCAGTCGTCTCGTGCCGTTGGAATACCGAACCCGTCCCCGGCGTATCGACCAACGCGACACCCGGTCCGCCGGTGTTCGGGTGCGACCATTCACGGGTGCTGCTGTCCTGCCGAACCGTCGGGACGCGAACGGCCTGCGATCCGTACCGCACCAACTCAATCGCCTCGGTGGTGGGCGTGATCCCCATCGGCAGCAGCGGCTCGCCCAGAAGCGCGTTGATGAACGTGGACTTACCCGCGTTGAATTCGCCGATGATAGCGACGAGGAAGAACGCCTCGCGCAGGTCGGATGCCATATCCTGCAATCGCGTCCGGTCAGCCTGCGCGCCGTCGTTGAGTCCGGAGAGCGCGGCAGCGATGTCCGTCAGCAGGTGAATCGTCTGTTCACGAAGCGCTTCGAGCGCGCCGGTTCCCACCGGGGTCATTTGCACCATGTTAGCCTCGCAGTCCGAACAAGCTCTTACGTCCAAGCTTGTTGACGTCTTGTTCCAAGCGGTTCAGTTCAGTCTCTACGGCATGCAGCCGAACCAACTGCTGATTGTGCAACTCTGCCTGTCCATCGACCAGTCTTGTCAGGGGTGCCGTGGCGTCCCGTCGCAGGCGCATTGCATATTCGAGCTGCGCATCGGCGGCCTTCTGCAGCGCTTTAGCGTACTCGGTCTGGACCGCGAAGATGCGCGTCTTGAGGCGCGCCGCGATGGCTCGCCCGACAATCGGCATGATCAGCAGTCCGACCATCGCCAGCGCAAGCAGCAGAACCAGCGTGATGAGCGTAGCTTGACCGTTGTCGCCCAGCACACCGCTTGCGAAGATCACCACTCCGAACACGACGATCAACAGCTCCCACAGCGCGAGGTAGACGACCGCGCTCCGCGCTGACCGCGCGAAGTCCTCGGAACCCAGCTTGCGTACGTCTTCCTCGGAGCGCGTGAGAACGGGACGGACTTCTTGCAGCGGTTTGCGGTCGTACGTGATCGGAGCCTGCGGCGTGCCAATGACTTTGTCCTGAATCGCGGCCGGCAGCCCCTTGATCTCACGCTGAGTATAGGATGCCAGCTCGTCGAAATCCTTTAGGTCGCGGCCCTCGAGCTGTGGGCCGAGCTTATCGACGATCGGGCCGAGGCCGTTAATCGGCGCGAAGACTTCGCGCTGCTGGAACGCGCTGACGACGTACTCTGGCGTCTTACCACGGCGGAACAGCCGGGCGATACCGACCAGTTCGAGTGCGCCACGCCACACCGAGCCGACCACGCGGTTGAGCTGAAAGATGTCGCTGACGGCCAACCCTGTGCGCGATGCCGCTTCCGCAAACTGCGCTTCAACTTGCTGAACGGCGTCGCGGATGACTTGCTGCTGGTCGCGTTCCTGTGCAGAAAGCTGCTGCTTGACGTTTTCTGAGATCGACCGCGCGTGATCGAGCGCACCTTGGTTCGACTTCAACTTCGCGACAGCATGGGCGGCAGCTGTCTCGGCGATCTGCAGCGGCGTGAGCAGTTTCTGGCGCAGTCGCTCGGCGTCGTCCAACTGCGAGTCGACATACTGCTCGATTTGGCCGAGGCCGCTGGCGCGCCACGTCACCTCATCGTCCTCGGTCTGCGCGGTAAGGCCAAGCTTGGCGGACACCATCCACACGGGCACCGGCAGACCAAGCTGCGCTTGGCTGTGTTCCGTCACGTACTTCTGGACGGCTGTGCGCTCGTCTTCGCTCAGGAGGTCGCTCTGGTTGACGAGGATGATGACCTTCTTGCCGTAATCGCGCAGGGTCTGAAGCGATTGCAGACTGCTGGCACTCATCGCCTGCGTCGCCAGCATGACATAGAACACCGTGTCCGCGCGGTGGAGAAAGCGCCGCGTGATACTCTCGTGGGTCTGGAAGATGCTCTCCAGCCCCGGCGTATCGACAAGGCTGACCTTGTTGAGGATTGGCGCCGGATACATAACGGTGTCGATGTCGCCGCTGACGATACGTGACGCCTGCTCCCCGAAGCGCATGATGCTGATTCGGTCAGTCGTCGGGATCGGCCCGACGGGCAGGATGTCGCCGGAGCCAAGCAGCGCGTTGATCAGGCTGCTTTTGCCCGAACTAAACGAGCCCACAAAGACGATTAGGTACGGATTGTCGGCATGGAACAGCGCGTCACGCGCCTGTTCGGCGTTGACCGGATCGAGGCCATCGATGTTTGGTAGGACCTCGAGCAGGTCGGTGATTACGGTGAACTCGCGGCGGCGGAGGCCGTCGTATTCGCGCGTCAGCCGGTTTTCGCTTACTAGATCAGCCACGGCATGCACCTTTCCCGTGCGTGTTGTCCACGGCAGTACCGTCATCGTAAACGGCACACCGGTAGCATACAAGATCATGTTTGGCTTCGCATGAGTTGGCCGTTGCCCGCCCACTCTGTGGCGCTACAATGGCGCTGGCAATCAAACACCCAACCCTGAGGGATTCATGCTCAACGAATCGATCCGGTTTCTGGATGATCGTTTGTACGTAGACGACGTCGAACTCGGTGCATTGGGCGCACAGTTCGGAACACCGCTGTATGTGTACAGTCTGCGCCGCATCGCCGCCAACTATCGCGCTATCGCCACAGCATTTACGCCGCTCGATGCGGAAATCCACTTCAGCGCCAAATCGAATGGCAACCTTGCTATCCTCGAAACGCTGGTGAAGCAGGGCGCCGGTATCGACGCGGTTAGCGCCGGCGAAGCGTATCGGGCGCTGCGTGCCGGCTGTGCACCAGCAAAGATTGTGTTTGCGGGTGTCGGAAAGACCTATGCCGAGATCAAATGGGCGGTCGAACAGCAAATCGGCTGGTTCAACGTCGAAAACGAGCTCGAGCTCGAATACCTTAATACGATTGCAGGGCAAGCGGGGACGCGCGTCAGGGTCGCCTTGCGCCTCAACCCCGACGTGACTGCCAACACACACCCGTACATCGCCACTGGCCACGGTGCGGCGAAGTTTGGCCTGACTGGTGATGTGGTCGATGCGATCCTCGCGCGGCGGCAGCAATACGCCCATATCGACATCGAAGGGCTGCATCTGCATATCGGAAGTCAACTTGGCGACACGGAGGCGACCGGCAAGGCGGTCGACACGGCCACCTCGATCGCCAAGCAGCACGCCGGAATCACGACTCTCAACGTCGGCGGTGGGCTACCGTTGGCGTACGATCCGCACAGCCACCTGCCAAGTCCGCGCGAATTCATGGATGTGCTGGCGCAGCGCGCTGCCGGGTTCCACATTCTGCTTGAGCCGGGCCGGTCGATCAGCGGAGACGCCGGCGTGCTGCTGACGTCCGTGCTATACGTCAAGCATCAAGGCGGGCAGCACATTGTCATCGTCGACGGCAGTATGACCGAGCTGCTGCGCCCGGCGCTGTACGGTGCCAAACACGCCATCGTCCCGGTCATCGCCCGTGGCGAGTCGATCGGTCCTGTGCAAGTTGTCGGGCCGGTGTGCGAAAGCTCGGATGTGTTGGGTCGGGACGTCCCGCTGCCGGCACTCGAGCCGGGCGATCTGGTGGCCGTGCTGGATGCCGGTGCTTACGGGATGGTCATGGCCTCGAACTACAACGCGCGGGTGCGCCCCGCCGAAATCGTCATCGAGACGGACGGTTCGACGGTGCACGTCGCACGCAGGCGGGAGACGTGGGACGATCTGCTGTTGTGCGAGGTGTAAGAAACGAAAAGCCCCGCGTCGGGGGGCTTTCGGTTGGCGATGGTGTGACTCGAACACACGACCTAACGATTATGAGTCGTTCGCTCTAACCGGCTGAGCTACATCGCCTTGTTCTACGACAAAGCCCACCGGGCGGTGGGCTCTAAAGTCGCGGGGGCAGGATTCGAACCTACGACCTTCAGGTTATGAGCCTGACGAGCTGCCTCTGCTCTACCCCGCACTGTTAACACTTCGCATTCTAGTACCGCCAGCCCCCGGTGTCAACCGTGAAAACCGGTCCAATATGCTAGAACGGTGTTAGAAATGCGGGATCTGAGCGGCGTTCGGCGGTTAGTCTTCAGTGATGAGCTTGACGAATTTGCGCTTGCCCACTTGCAGCACCGCGGGCAGGTCGACGACCCGTACCACCGCCGAAAGCTCGGTCACAGGCTGGTCGGCCAGCCGGATGCCGCCCTGCTCGATCAGCCGCGAGGCTTCCTTGCCGCTGGCGACCATATTCAGACGGCGCAGGACGTCGACCACACGCTCGTCGCCGGTCACTGTTGCAGTTGGGATGTCGGTGGGGATGCCCGGCCCGCCCTTACTGCGGAACACTTCGTCCCAGCGCTGCTGTGCTGCCACGGCATCGTCCGGGCTGTGGTAGATCGAGACAATTTCGCGCGCAAGGCGCATCTTGGCCTCGTTCGGGTGCAGCGACCCGTCTTTCAGCCCTTGTTCGAAGTCGGCAAGCTGCGCCGGCGTCCAGCCGAGGATCAGTTTGTGGTAGATGGGCATCGCCGCATCCGGGATGCTCATCACCTTGCCGTACATGTCCCACGCCTCGCCCAGCAGCGGAATGTGGTTGCCTTGCGACTTGCTCATCTTCTCGTGGCCGTCGGTGCCGGGCAGCGACTCGCCCATGATGATCGCGACCTGCGGCTTCTGCCCAAGGCCCTGCTGGAGCTTGCGCCCTGCGACCACGATGTTGAAGAGCTGGTCCTGCCCGCCGACCTGCACGTCCGCTTCCTGCGCTACTGCATCGTAGGCCTGCATCAGCGCGTAGAAGAACTCGTGCAGGTAAATCGGAAGCCCGTCCTTGATGCGGTTGGCGAAATTCTCGCGCACCAAGAACTGCTGCACGGTGAAATTGCTGGCAAGCCGGATGATGTCGGCGAAGTCGAGCGTGGACAACCATTCGTCGTTGTAGCGCACGCGCGTCAGGTCGGGGTCAAGGATCTTGAATGCCTGCTCGGCGTAAGTGCGGGCGTTCTCGCGCACCTCGTCGACCGTAAGCTGATTCCGTGCCTTATCCTTGTCCGACGGGTCGCCGATCAGGCTGGTAAACGTACCGATCAGGAACGTCACATCGTGGCCCAGCTCTTGAAACTGGCGCAGCTTGCGCATGGTGATCGTGTGGCCGAGATGCAAATCGGGCTTGCGCGGGTCGTAACCGCAGTACACGCGCAGCGGCCGACCCGCTTCTTCGGCCTCGATGAGCCGTTCGCGCAGTTCGCGAGCCATCGTCACTTTGGTTTCCGGGTCGCCGTACTCGGCGCCAGACATCAAGATTTCGACTTGTTCGTCAATGCTGACCATGCGGATTCTCGTTGTAGGGATTGGGCTGACTGCAATTCCCCGCAGTATAACGGAATCCGCCCCGGCGTGGCAGTGTTCACATCATAGATTGGGGTAGCCTGCCTTGTGACCACGGCATGACGGGCACTATAATGCAGGACATCATCACGCGTGTCGCGCACAGGAAACCCTGAATGAAAACCATGAGCAGTGCCGAAGTCCGGCAGGCTTTCCTCGAATTCTTTGAAGAACACGGGCACAAGCAGGTGGAGTCATCGTCGCTTGTGCCGGCCAACGACCCGACCCTGCTGTTCACAAACGCGGGCATGGTGCAGTTCAAGGACGTGTTCCTCGGCCTCGACAAGCGCGACTACAAGCGCGCGACCACTTCGCAGAAGTGCATGCGCGTTTCCGGCAAGCACAACGATCTGGAAAACGTCGGGCCGTCGCCGCGGCATCACACGTTTTTCGAGATGCTGGGCAACTTCAGCTTCGGCGACTACTTCAAGCGCGACGCCATCATCTACGCGCATCAGTTCCTGACGCAGGTGTGCGGCTTGCCTGAAGACCGGTTGGTCTACACGGTCTATCAGAACGACGACGAGGCGTACAGCTACTGGGTGAACGATGTCGGCGTCGATCCGAAGCGTGTGGCGCGGATGGGTCCCAAGACGAATTTCTGGCAGATGGCCGATACGGGCCCGTGCGGCCCAACCAGCGAAATTCATTGGGACAAGACGCCGGAGTTAGGCGAAGACAGCATCGTCGAGATGCTGCAAGTTGAAGACGACCGGTTCCTCGAAATCTGGAACCTCGTGTTCATGCAGTTCAACCGCACCGCGCCAGACCCCGAACACAGCGGTCAGTTCGACGTTCCGCTTCCGGCGCCCGGTGTCGATACCGGCATGGGCCTTGAGCGCATCGTCAGCATCGTGCAGGGCAAGCTCGCCAACTACGAGACCGACCTGTTCATGCCGATTATCGAGGCGACGCAGCAGCTCACCGGCCACAGCGACGCGACCCGCGATGCCAATATCGTGCCGTACCGCGTTATCGCCGATCACGTGCGCGCCGCCGTATTCCTGATCGCCGACGGTGTCGAACCGGGCGCGAAGAACCGCCAAGCCGTGTGCCGCCTTGTCATTCGCCGCGCCGCGCGGTTCGGAACCAAACTCGGATTCGACTCGCCGTTCCTCGGTACCGTTGCTCAATCTGTGATCGACCACATGGGCGAACACTACACCGAGTTGACCGCCAAAGCCGATCAGATCAGGGCGGTCATCACCAAAGAGGAAACGATGTTCCGTCGCACGCTCGATCGCGGCGTTAGCCTCTTAAACGCGATGCTCGATCAGCTTCCCGAAGACGGGACGCTGCCGGGCGATCAGGCCTTCTACCTCAAAGCGACGCTCGGCCTGCCGTTTGAGGTCATCAAAGACATTTGCGAAGAACGCGGCTATACCGTCGATCTGGCCGGGTTCAACGCCGCCGAGGCCGAACACTCCCGCGTGAGCGGCGGCAAGGTCATCGGCCGCATCGAGAGCGCAGAAGCCTACACGGATCTGCTTGCCGACCTCAGAAGCAGCGGCGCGCTCGCGGAATCGGGCGTGGCGTATTCGCCCTACGGTCCGACGACGGTGGCAGGCGTTCGCGTCCTGGCGATTCTTGGTGAAGGCGGCCCGATCGAGTCGGCCATTGCCGGAGACCGCGTCGAGGTTGTGCTGAGCGAGACGCCGTTCTATGTCGAGGCCGGCGGACAGGTCAGCGACACCGGCACGATCAGCGGCGACGACTGGGTGATCGTGGTTGATGACACCCGCCGCCCTGTTGCCGGTTTGATCGTCCATTCTGGCGAGGTCGGTGAAGGACAACCCAAGGTCGGAGATGAGGCCACCGCCGCGGTGGACAGCCTGCGCCGCGCGGACATCATCAAGAATCACACCGCAACGCACCTGCTCCACGCCGCGCTTCGCAACCAGCTCGGGACGCATGTCGAGCAGCGCGGCTCGCTCGTCGCGCCGGATCGCCTACGCTTCGACTTTGCGCACGGCGACCGCGTCTCCGAGCGTCAGCTGCGCACGATTGAGCGCGAGGTCAACGACGCGGTGCAGGCCAACTACGCGGTCGTCGCCAAAGTCAAATCGCTTGCCGAGGCACGCGCAGAAGGCGCGATGGCCCTGTTTGGCGAGAAGTATGGCGATACCGTGCGTACAGTCTCCATCGGCGCGAACGGTCAGCGCTACAGTTATGAGTTGTGCGGCGGCGTGCATGTGCGTGAAACCGGCGAGATTGGCGCGTTCGTGTTCACCAACGAAGGAAGCGTGAGCAGCGGCATCCGCCGCGTGGAAGCCTTGACCGGGCGCGCGGCCGTCGAATACATTCAAGACAACCTATCGGCACTGCACCACATCGCCGGGCAGCTTGGTGCGAAGCCTGTCGAGGCGCAGTCCCGCCTTGCGGCGCTGCAGGACGAGTTAGCCCAATCCCGCAAGCAGTACAACGCGCTTCAGCGCGAACTGGCCCGGCTCAAGTTCGAGGCATTGATGCGCGAGGCCGAGGCGACAAACGGCATCCGAACGCTGGTCGCACAGGTCGACGGGGTGCCGGTGGACGTGATGCGTGAAATGGCCGACTGGTTCAAGGGCCGCGTAAGCGACGGCGTCATCGTCATCGGCACGGTCTTCGAAGGCAAGCCACAGCTGCTCGCGTCGGTCGCTGGCGGCCTGACCAAGCAGGGTTACCACGCCGGCGAACTGATCAAGTCGATTGCGCCCATTATCGGCGGCGGCGGCGGCGGGCGACCCGACATGGCGCAGGCGGGCGGCAAAGATCCGTCGAAATTGGCAGACGCGCTGCAAGCTGCGCGCGACGCTCTGGCGGCAAAGGGTCGCTAAGGCGGCCACCGAGCGTAATGCCGAAGGACGCTGCATTCATCCAACTCGAGGCCGGCGAGGAAGCCAATTCCGTCCGCGACCGGCTTCAATTTTTCCGTGGACAGCACGTCCTGATCGTGTGGCCGGAGGTGGGTACGGCGCTCACGCGCAAGCTCGACCTCGTGCTCGTCCAACGCGAGGCGATGCGCCGCGCCATCCGCGTTGCGTTCGTAACGCACGACCCGCAAATTATCGAGTACGCGCGCGAGCTGGACATCAGCACTTTTGAGACTATCGGCGCGTCGCAACGCGGGCGTTGGAAACGCGGCCGGGGCAAGGTCTTCGCCAACCGGAGTCAGAAGCCTAAGAACGAGCCCACCCCGGCAGATTTGATGCCGCTGGCAAGCCGTGTGCGGGCCGGGGCGCGCATTCCGCTTCCGTTCTTCGCGCGGTTGGTCATGCTGGCGATCGTCTCCGGTGTGTTGGCGCTCGCTGCAACCGTTGTGCTGCCCGGCGCAACCGTGTCATTGACACTGGCCCGCCGCGACATCGTCGCCGATGTCGTCATCAGCGCGTCGCCGCGAATGCAAGCCATCGACGTTGAGAACTCACGCATCCCCGCGCGCTTTCAACTTGTTCAGGTCGTGCAGTCCGGCACCTACCCATCTACGGGCCGCCTCGCCGGCGAGGACACGCTTGCCACTGGCACGGTGACAATTGTGAACCGGACCGCGACGCCGCGCGAGATTCCTGCCGGTACGATCGTCAGCACCGCTGACGGCGCACCCGTACGGTTTCGTCTGCTGTCAACCGCCCTGCTCCCCGGCGGCGAAGGGCTTTCCGTCGAGGTGCGGGTAGAAGCGCTGCCCGAGTTTGCTGGCGAGATCGGCAACGTCGCCGCGGCGCGCATTACCGCGCTGGACACCGACTTCGCCGACACCGTGACCGTCACCAACCTGCTGCCTCTGAGCGGCGGACAAAGCCGAACCTTGCCCGTGGTGACACAATCCGATATCGACCGCTTGCGCGCGGCAGTACGACAGCAGATCCAGGCGCAGGCACAGGCCGACATCGGTCAGCTCTTGGCCGAAGGCGAGTTCTTCATCGATGAGAGTATCGCCATCACGCCCGAGAGCGAGCGCGGCGACTGGCAAGTGTACTCGGCGAACGTCGGCGATGTCGCCAATGAGGTGACGCTCGAAATGCGGGCGGTGGTTCAGGCGCTCGTCATCAACCAGCGCGATGCCGAACGCGTGGGATTTGCCGCGCTCAGCCAACAGATTTCGCGCGGGCGCAGCCTCGACATCGGCACGCTGCGCTACGAACGCGGCCCAATCATGAGCCTGTCCGACGACGGCGAAGTGACGTTCCAATTGTTTGCAGAAGGTATGATCTCCGGCAGTGTCGACACTGCTGAACTGCAGCAGTTTCTCGCCGGCCGATCGCTTCCGGATGCGCGGCTTTACCTCGCCAGCACGTTGGAACTGGCGCCCGGCTCCGAGCCGGTCATCAGTGTGTTTCCCCAGTTTGGCGACACCCTCCCGATCCTGCCGTTCCGCATCACTGTGGACATTCGGGAAGAAACGAACCCATGATCCGCGCCCCGCTGCTTGGCATCGACCACGGCATTAAGCGTATCGGCATTGCCGTCAGTGACCGGCTGTGGCTGACGGCACGCGAGGTCACGGTCATTACGCGCACGACACGGTCTGCCGATTTCGAGGCGATTTCGCGGCTTATCACCGAACACGGCGCGGGTGCGTTGGTGATCGGAATGCCGCACGATGAGCTTGCAGCAGAGGGCGAACACACACAGGCCGATACCGTGGCATTGTGGATTGAGCGCCTGCGCGACGTCTGCGACCTGCCGGTTGTGACGTGGGACGAGCAGATGACGAGTGAAGATGCCAAACGGATCGCCCGCCGGATGCGCCGCGACCCGCGCGCGCCAATCGACGACCTTGCCGCCCGCGTGATGCTGCAGAGCTATCTGGACGCGGTGCGCGACGGCCTCGCCGAAGAACCCGCATCTCGCACGATAGACCGGAGCACCGACTGATGCGCGCAATTCGTTGGATCATTGGCCTCGGGGTGCTGGCCGTCTTCGCGGCAGCAGCGGCATTCGCGCTGGTCGTAATCGCCAGCGGGCGCAGCCCCGGCGATACGGTGCGCTCGTTGATCGCGCAAATCGCGTTGGCCGGGCGCGCGGACGAATTGGAGACCCCGTTCGGCAGCGACGATCGTCCGCGCCGGTTTGAAGTCGCGTTCGGAGACACGCCGACCAGCATCGGTCAAGGGCTGCAAGCGCTAGGCGTCATTGGCGATGCCGAGTTGTTCGTCGACTACGCCCGGGCTGAAGGACTGGACACGCAGTTTCAGGCCGGCATCTATTTCGTCAGGCAAACGCATCCGCTGACACAGATCGCCGGTCAGTTGACGGACGCACGCGGCAGCCATATCCCGTTTCGCATGTTGGCCGGGTGGCGGCTTGAAGAGGTCGCGCAAGCGATCGACAACACCCCGGCGTTCAACTTCGCCGGCGGTGACTTTCTCGCGGCGGCCTCTGCACCATCCGCCGAACTCGCGGCACGCTTCGGCTTGCCTCCCGGCGCAGGACTAGAAGGCTTTTTGGGCGAAGGTACATATCAGTTCCCTCCGGACGTGACGGTCGCAGAGGTTCGCGACGCGCTGGCCGAGGGCTTCCTATCGGCGCTAGACGCGCTGATCCTCGCTGACCTCGGCGCGCAGGGGTTTTCACTATACGAAGCTGTTACGCTCGCGTCGATCGTGCAGCGCGAGGCCGTGCAGCAAAGCGAGATGCCACTAATCGCCGGCGTATACCGCAATCGGCTCGACATCGGCATGAAGCTTGACGCTGACCCGACCGTGCAGTACGCCCTCGGGAACTCGCGGGGGAGCTGGTGGCCGCGGATAACCGCCGCAGACTACAACGCTGTCGTATCGTCGTACAACACCTATCTGATCGGCGGGCTGCCGCCTGGCCCGATCAACTCGCCGGGATTGCTTGCTTTGCGTGCGGTCGTCTATCCACAGGCTTCCGAGTATTACTACTTCCGCGCCGACTGCCGCGACGACGGATTTCACGACTTCGCACCCACCTACGAAGAGCACCTCGCTAATGGGTGTTAGGCGGTTCGTCTTGGCTGCAATTGCGGCCGCTCTCGCGCTCGCGGCCTGTGCGCCGGCCAGCCAACCGCCACGGCGGATCGCGCTGCTGGCGCCGTTCGAGGGGCGCTATCGCGAGGTCGGTTACGACGCACTGTACGCGCTTAGGCTCGGACTCGCGGACAGCGGTTCGAACATGATTGTCAATGCCATTGACATAAGCCGCGAGGCCGACGTGCGCATCTACGCAGCGTACCGCGACCCAACCATCGTCGCATGGGTGTTGGCCGGGCCACAGCTCGCGCAGCGAGACGTTCACATCTCGTTACGGTCGTATATCACGCTTCCTTCCCTCGTACTTGGAAGTTGGGGGGCGCCGCAAGTAGCGGCTGTGTACCTGATGGCCCCGTCCAACGTGTCCATCGGTCCGGCTGTCGTGCCGCTCGACACGTACCGCTGGGACGACGACGAAGACCACGGCGGCGACGTGTTTGCGCTGAGGGAGTTTGCCCGCCTCAACCCGGGCGCCGATCCAGTGATCGTCACCGCCGCGGCGCTGCCAGACGAAGCGTTGGCGCGGCGCATAAAGGCCAGCGGGCTTTTCGTTCCGGAGCCGAGACTGCATGCTTCGCTGGCTTACGATGCTGGGCTGTTCCTAGGGGGAGCGCTGGCCGACGCCGATACGCGCGCCGACGCACTAGAAGCGGTGCTCCGCTACGAAGTCGAGGGCTACAACGGGACAATCGCGTTCGATCCGGGCGGCTGGCGCGACGCGCCGGTTCACCGGTATCGGGTCACCGGGGAAACGCTCGTCAAGCTCCCTTAGTCCGCGCGGTTGGCTTTGCGTACAAACGTCTCGTAAACGTGCGGGAGTGGCGGGACCTCGTCGCGGCCATAGGTGATTGCATTGTGCACAAGCGATACCGCGCGTGCGAGCTTGTCACGATCGTTGGCATGCAGTGTCACCAGTGCTTGCCCGGGTTGGACGGCGTCGCCAACATTCACATGCACGACGGCGCCGACAGCATGATCGATCGAGTCGGTCTTCTTCTCACGTCCACCGCCCAACTCGAACACGACGCGCGCAATGGTTTCCGCGTCGACACCGGCGATGTATCGTTCCTGCACCGCACGAATCGTCTCGACATATGCAGCCCGTGGCAGCAGGTCCGGGTTGTCGACGACCTCGACATCGCCGCCCTGCGCCTCGACCATCGCCCGGAACGTGGCGAAGGCCTTGCCATCGTCGAGGAAGTCCGCCAATTGGTCGTTGATGCGGTCGTAATCCGTCCACCGTTCGCCGCGACCAGCCAACCACAACATATGCGCGGAGACCTCGAGGCAGTGCTCGCGGAAGTCCGCCGGCCCGTCGCCGCGCAGCACATCGATCACCTCGCGGATTTCGAGAGCATGGCCGACCGCCTCGCCCAGCGGCTGATTCATGTCGGTCACCATGGCGATCATATCGCGGTGCGCCGATACGCCGATATCGACCATCGCCTGCGCCAGCTCGACGCCGTCTTGGACGGATTTCATGAACGCGCCCGTCCCTACCTTGACGTCCAGCACGATTCCACGTGCGCCGGCTGCGATCTTTTTGCTCATGATGCTGCTGACGATCAGCGGAAGGCTCTGCACCGTGCCGGTAACGTCGCGCAGGGCGTACAGCTTGCCGTCTGCAGGCGCAAGCTCGCCGGACTGGCCGGCCAATACGATCCCGTTGGCCTTCGCCAGTTCACGAAACTCGGTCTCGGACAGATTCACGTTGTAGCCGGGAATGCTCTCGAGTTTGTCGAGCGTGCCGCCGGTCAAGCCGAGGCCACGCCCGCTCATCTTAGCCACCTTGACACCGCACGACGCGACCAGCGGCAGCACGACCAACGAGGTCTTATCGCCCACGCCACCGGACGAGTGCTTGTCTACCGCGTACGGCGTAATGTCGCTCAGGTCCAGCACACGGCCGGAATTCGCCATCGCCATCGTCAGCGCCACAGTCTCGTCGTGATCCATCCCGTTGATGACGATCGCCATCAGGAGCGCCGCCGTCTGGTAGTCCGGCGCGTCCCCGCGCGTGACTGCTTCGACGAACCACGCAATTTCCTCGCGGGTCAACGTCTGTTTGTCGCGCTTCTTGGCTATAATGTCGAGCATGTTCATGGGAAAGCTCCCCGAAAGGTGCAGTAATGTGGATCATCTTACTGGCAATGCTCGGCTACGGCGTACTACATACGTGGCTTGCTGGAGCGTTTAAGCCGGTATTCCGCTCCCGTTTCGGAGACCGTGCCTACGAGGGATTATATCGTATTCTCTTCAACGTAATCGCCGCCGCCGGCCTCGGCGCGATCGGACTGCTGATGATCTTGTTGGATGCGCGCGAACCGGTGATATGGATCCTTCCGGCGTCCCTCGAGCCCGTACTCATCGCAATTCAAGCAGTCGGCATCGTCGGCGCGGTCGTATCGCTGCTGCAAGTCGACCTCGGCCGTTTCGCCGGCCTGTCTCAGCTTCGCGCCTATTTGGCTGGCGATCCGCTCCCGCTGCCGCCCGAACCGCTGCGCATCACCGGCATCTACCGCTGGGTGCGGCACCCGCTCTACTTGTTTTCTCTCATGGCGCTGTGGCCGGTGACTGTTATGCGTGGAGCCTACCTCGGGTTCTGCATCGGCGCGACCATCTACTTCGTGGTCGGGTCGCTGTACGAGGAGCGCCGCATGATCGCCGTGTTTGGCGACGAGTACCGCGAGTATCAGCGCCAAACCGCGTGGCTCATCCCGTTCGTGCGCCTCCCGCAGCGAGGGTCGTAGTGTGACCGACTGGACGGTCGACGAACTGATTTGTGTATGCATCTCGCGGCAGGTCGAAGACGGCGAAGTGTTGGCTCAGGGGCTGAACACGCCGCTAGTGATGGCCGGGTTCATCCTTGCCCAGCAGACCCACGCTCCGAACGTGCGGTTTGCCTCGGCAATCGGCCAATCGATTTGTCAAGAGTGGGCGCCGCTGGGGGTTGCAACGCAGGAATCGGCGTGGATGGAGCACGGGCTGATTCACCCGGGATTCGTCACTGCAGCGCTCGACCTGCTGCCCAAGTTCCACCCGAAGGAGTTCTTTCGCCCGGCGCAGATCGACCGGTTCGGCAACACGAACAACATTGCCTTCGGCCGTGATGTCGAGCGACCACGGTTGCGTCTGCCGGGCACCGGGGGAATCCCCGACGTCACCGTTTATTCGTCTCGGGTGTACTTCTACGTGCCGCGACACTCGCCGGTCACGTTTGTCGAGTCGCTTGACGTCAGGAGCGGTTTAGGTTCAGATGCGGCCCGGCGACGCGGGGACGCGCCTCGCTATCTCGTCAGCGACCTCGGTGAATTCGATTGGGCCAACGGCACGATGCGCCTAACGTCGATCCATCCCGGCAGCACCGTAGAGTCAGTACAGCGCAAAACGCGTTTCACGCTCGACATCGCACCCGGTCTTGCCGAGACCGCGCCGCCGACTGCAGATGAACTGCGCATCTTGAGAGAAATCGTGGATCCGTTAGGGGTGCGAAAGCTCGAACTGCTCAGCGGCGCCGCGCGAAAAGCTCACCTACGCACCATCCTGACCGAGGAGCGACGCCAGCTCAATTCGCCAGATGCCAGTCGGCAATACTGACAAATCGGTCGGACGCTTTTCCGAGGTACCCGAGCTGCACGTTCTCGACCCGGGTGCTCGTCGCGTAGCTGTACAAAGGGTAATACAAGGGTACGGCCACCGCGCGGGCGAGGAACTCGCGCTGGAAATCGAAATACAGGTTCTTCCGGTTTAGCGCGTTTGGCTCACGCCGTGCGCGCTCGAGCAGTTCGCTGATGACCCGGTCGCTGACACCGCCGTAATTCTTGCCATCGGGGTACTCGGCATCGTGCCAGAAGTCATATACGTCCGGGTCCGCCGTCCCGAGCTGTGTCAACTCGACCAACGCGGCGTCGAACAACCCGGCGTCCAGCCGCTCTTGTAGTTCGTCAACAGGCAGCACCTGCACGTCCACGGCGAACCCGAGCGCCGTCCACTGCGCGGCGATCTGCTCCGCAACAGGTTCCAACACCGGGTCTTGTGCGACCAGCAGGACGAACCCCAGCGGGCCGTCCGGCGTGGGAGTTTCGCCTTCGGCCTCTTCCGGCACGAATTGATCGAGGCGGGCTTCGCTGAGCAAGAACTGCGCCTGCGTCATGTCATACGGCGTCGACAGGGACGGATCGAACGCCCACCCACCGGGAACCAACGGTCCTTCGGCAAACACGGCTTGCTGGAACAGCGCCGTGCGCTCTACAAGCCGCCGCCGGTCCGTGCCAAGCAGCAACGCACGCCGCACGCGTTCCTCGGTGAAGAAACGGGTGGTCTCGCGCTGCCAGTTGAAGATCACAGCGCCCAACGTCGGCTCGATCGCGTTGCGCAGCACCACCGACCCGCTGACGGCGCGATCTTGCAGCGGTACACGCTCCTGACGCGAACGTGTCGCCAAGCCGTCGATCTCGCCTGCGTCGAGGCCGGCCAGTGCTTCGTCGAACGTGACATAAAGCCGGAACGAGAACCGGTCGATGGTCGGGATGTCGGCGCCTTGCCGCAGCGCATAATTAGGCGCAACCCGCAGGTCGACCTGCTCGATCTGGCCGCTCGTGCCGCGCAGTGCTTCAAGCTGATACGGCCCAGTACCGATGGGCGTGAAATTGAACGGATGCGACACGAGCGCCTCGATCGGCATGCCAACAAATACGTGCTCCGGCAGAATGCCAATACGAAGTGCGTATGGAAAGGCACCCAGCGGCTGAGTCAGCCGAAAACGAATCTGCCGGTCGTTCAGCTGCTGCGTCTCGACCGTGCGCCAGAAGTCGCGCAGGGCGCGGTCGCCGGGAAAGTCGCGGTGGCGCAGCAGTGACATCGTAAAGGCCACGTCTGCCGCGTCAAACGGCGTGCCGTCGTGCCACACGATGTCGTTTCGCAGCGTGAAGACGTATTCGAGGCCGTTCGACGAAACGATCCAATTCTCCGCAAGGGCCGGCACCGGCTCGCCAAAAGCGTTGATGGTCGTCAAGCCTTCGAAGATGAGGGCTGTGATGTCGGCGTCGACCGGGTTCAGCGTCGCAAACAACGGATTCAACCGCTGTACCTGCCCGACCAAGCCTTCGCGGTAGGTCGGCACGCCGTCGGACGAGGCGAGCGCCAAGATGGCCGGTGTCGGGATACTGGTCGGATCGGGGATCGGAAGCGGCGTGCCCTCGTCGGTCGGCACAGCAGCGGCAGATGGCGTGTCGCTTGCGCGCGGTGTCGCCGTCGGTGGCGGTGCGGGTCGATTGACTCGGCTTACGACCGCGACAGCAAAAACGGCCGCGGCGGCGAGCAGGAGTATCAGCTGCCAGCGACGGCCGCTAAGCATAATCGTTTGGAGCGCGGCAGCCCGACTAGAGCTGCCGGGTCACGACCGCCGAGAAGATGCAGATGACAAGGAACGCGGCGGCCAGCCCGATCGTGAGCTGGAAGACGGACTTTTCGATGCCGCGACGCGTACGGCCCATGCCACCCATTTCGATGCCGCCGAGCAGGCTGCCAAGCCCCTCGCCGCGCACCTGAAGCAGGATCAATACGACCAGCAGGATGCTGAGAATAATCGTTGCGATTTGCAGTGCTACCGCCATGCAGAATACCCTCAATACGGGAAAAGTACGTGTTCAGGCGCAGAAGTATATCATGGGCCGCGCGCCCTGAGTAGGAACAATAACCGGGGGCGATCGAGCTGACCGCCCCCGGTTGTCCAACGCTTAACCAACGCGGGTACTACTCGAACAGCTTGAGCGCGGCGTCCAACTGCGGATCGTCGTCCGGGTTCTCGCGGCGAAGTTCTTCGTCCCATTCGACGACGACGTCGGGTACCAGCCCTTCGCCGTGGATCGACTCGCGGTTGGGCGACAGCCACCGTGCGACCGTCAGACGCAAGCCGCCGCCGTTGACGAGGTCGCGCTGGCTCTGCACGACGCCCTTGCCGAACGTCTGTGTGCCGACCACCGTGACGAGGTCATAGTCGGTCCACGCGCGCACGACCAGTTCAGACGCCGAGGCGCTGCGCTCGTCGACGAGGACGACAATGGGAATGTCAATCCCGAGCGACGTTCCGTCCGCTTCGAAGATCTGCTCGGTGCCGTCACCAAACTGTTCGTAGAGGACCACGCCGTCGTCGATCAGCGCGCTTGCCATGCTGACCGCACTGCTCAACAGACCGCCGGGATTACCGCGCAGGTCGATGATTAGGCCGCTACGCGTGTCCAAATCGAGTTCCGAGATCGCCTGATCGAACTGGCGCCGCGCCTCGCTTGTGAACTGGAACAACTTGACGTAGGCGATATTGTCGCCGATGACGTCCGTTTCGATGTTAGGAATGGTGATGCGAGCGCGCTGGATGGCGAACTCGATCTCTTCGCCGTCACGCTCCATAACAAGATTGACCGTCGATCCCTCAGGGCCGCGCACGCGCGCCGCCAATCGGTCGGCGTTGAAGCTGCGGACATCGATACCATCTACCTCGAGGAAAACGTCACCCTCCAGTACACCGGCGCGTTCAGCCGGGGTGCCGGGGTATACGTTGACGATGCGGACACGCCCCAATTCCTCGTCGCGCTCGATCACCGCGCCAATGCCGCTGATCGATCCGCTGAGATCGGAGTCGAACGCGTTCAATTCAGGCTCGACGTACCCGCTGAACTCGTCGCCCAATGCTTCGACCATGCCGTTGATCGCACCGTCGACGAGCATTTGCCGTTCGACCGGCTCAAGGTAGATCTTGTTGATGAGGTTATAGGTCTCCCAGAAAGCCGCGAAGTCCTCTTCAACCTCGATGGGCGGGCGCGTATTCGGCGTGACCTGAGCGCCGACCATCCCTCCGTTACCGAACGCGACGCCCGCGGCGAAAATCGCCACTGCGACCACGACCGTACCGGCGCGGCGCGCCCACGGATGACTCAATATGCCGTGTGCCGACATGCTCTTTCTCCGGTCTATTCGACAGACTTCGTGATACGATTCGAACGATTGAACAGCGCGCTCGGACGCACGTTCACCTCTAGTGTACGGTGGTGTTTATGAGTCGACAACATGCAGAAGCGATCCTCTTCGGACTGGCAATCGGCGACGCGCTCGGCTATCCCGTCGAGTTCTTGGACCTGCCTGCCATCAAAGCGAAGTATGGTCCTAGCGGAATCACCGAACTGCCAGCTCCAGCCCGGTTTACCGACGATACTCAGATGACATTAGCCCTTGCCGAAGGGCTCCTAGATGCCGGATTAGATGCCTCGATCGATCGGATCATGGAGGCGGTCGGCGAGCGGTTCGTCGTGTGGAACCACCGGCAGAGCGACCCCGAATACCGGCGCGCACCCGGCACCACATGCATGAACGGCATGAGCAACTATGAGCGCTCCCGCGACTGGCGCACAAGCGGGATTAACGGGTCGAAGGGGTGCGGTTCGGTGATGCGGGTCGCGCCGGTCGGATATCTCTATCAATTCGACCCGGCGCGGATGATCGAAGTCGCTGAAGCCAGCGGCATCATCACACACGCGCATCCCGCAGCGATCGCGGCGACCAATGCGGGCGCGTATGCGATCAAACTCGCGCTTGAGGGGGTATCGCCTGACGACATCGTGGCGCAAGTGCAGCACCTCCCCTCAGCGCAGAATGACGAATTCCTCGACGTGCTGCGCCGCATCGGTCATGTGTTGGGTTGGACGAACGCGGTCGACGCACTGTACCACATCGGCACGGGCTGGACAGGTGACGAGGCCATCGCGATGGCACTGTACTGCGTCGTACAGCGTCCCGAGTCGTACGTCGAGACGATCAGGCTCGGCGCCAACCTCAAGACAGGCGACAGCGACAGCATCGCTTGCATCGCCGGCGGGATTCAGGCAGCGCGGCTCGGCCTCGACTCGATCCCAGCCGACTGGCGCGAACAGATCGAGGACGCCGCGTACATGCAAGACCTCGCCGAACGCATGGCCGCCGAACGCCAGCGCGTTTACGGGAGCTAAGGGCAGACCATGAGCGTGCTTTCGATTGACGACCTGCGCGAAATGTGCGACGCGTTGCCGTATGTCACGTCCGACTTCCCGTTCGATGCCGATACACTGGTGTTTCGCTTGCACGGCAAGATCTTCGCGCTGATGTCGGTCGACCCACGCAGCACGCCACCGCGCATCACACTGAAGTGCGAACCTGTACTCGCCGACATGCTGCGTTCGACGTACGACGCAGTAACACCCGGCTACCACATGAACAAACGTCATTGGAATACGGTGGTCGTGGACGGGACGATACCACCGCCGGAAATCGAGGACATGATCGAACACGCTTATCAGCAGGTGTTCAAGTCGCTGCCGAAGTCCGTACGTGAGTCGTTGATCAGAAAGTTCTGACGACACGCCTACAAATGTCATCAGAGTGTAAACTCCGCTTGACGCGCGTCCGTTTTGTATTACGATTTCGACTTACCACCTGACACGCCGAGTGATTACTGAGGAGTCTCCCATGGCTGACGCAGCCAAAAGCAAGACCGCCGCGACCCCGAAGGCCGCCCCCGCACGCAGTAACCAGCAGACGTTTTTGATCGCCATTATCGGCGCGGTTGCGCTGATCGCCATTGTGTTGGTGCTCGTGTCGTCTCGCGGCGGTCGCGCATCGTTCGACGAGGCGTACTTCTCTGACATCCCGTACGAGCGCCTTGCGGATGGTGGCTACGTCATCGGCAATCCGGAGGCCCGTGTCACCATCGTCGAGTTCTTTGACTGGTACTGCCCGGCTTGCCAGCAGTACAAGCCCACGATGGATCAGTTTATCTCCGACTACGTGAAGACTGGCCAAGCGCGTTACGAAATGCGCACGCTGCCAACGGCCGGCACCAACGCGAACCCCAATACGAACCAAGTCGCCAATCTGCTCGAGTGCATTGAAGAACAGCGGCCCGGCACATACGCTTATGCCAGTGAAGTGGCATACGAACTGGTCTTGTCCGGCACCTCGGGCGCGAATTTCTCTCAGGGAATCGCTGAACGCACCGGTACCGACTTCGCACAACTTCTACGCTGCTCGCAGGACGCTTCGCAAGCGGAGGCAGATCTGCGGCTCGCGCGGTCGCTCGGCGTAAGCAGCACGCCCACCGTGCTCTATCGAGTCGACGGCGGTTCGCCGCAGCCCGTCAGCGACCGCGGCATCACAGGGATCGCAGCCATCGTCGAAACGTTCCAATAGGCGTTTCGCGGTACCATATAACCCTATAGGCCTGCTCGCCAAGATCAAGGAGGAACCGATGAATGTCGACACCCTAATCGAACGCAGCAGGCCTTTCTTGTCGTGGGTCGTGGATTGGCAGGAGTCACTCAAGCCGGCGTCGCTGCGCGATCTTGTTTCACAAGCAGGTCCAGACGCGGTTGGCATCGTCAGCGTCGATGTCATTAAAGGCTTCTGCTCGGTCGGCCCGTTGGCCTCACCGCGCGTAGATGGCATCATCGCACCGATTGCCGCTTTGCTCCGCGATGCGTGGGCGCTCGGCGTGCGCAACATCGCCCTCACACAGGACGCGCACCCGGTAGACGCCGTCGAGTTTGCCAGCTATGCGCCGCACTGCATCCGCGGTACGGTGGAGGCCGAGACGGTGGATGCGTTTCGCGCGCTTCCCTTCTTCGACTCGATTCCGGTGTTCGAAAAGAACAGCATCAACAGCGCATTCGCGACCGGCTTTCAGGCGTGGCTCGACACCCGCGCACACGTCAAGACGTGGATTGCCGTCGGCGACTGCACGGATTTGTGCACTTACCAGCTCGCCATGCACTTGCGCCTATCAGCCAATCAACACCAGCGGGCCGGCGTCCGGGTGATCGTACCCGTGAACGCCGTGGATACGTACAATCTGCCTGTCGACACTGCCCAGCAGATCGGCGCAGTGCCGCATGACGGTGACCTGCTCCACATCGTGTTTCTGTATTCGATGATGCTGAACGGCGTCGAGGTCGTAAGCGAGGTAGTGGCCTGATGCGCACGGTCGATTGGGTGGACGGCGTCGTACGCATGATTGACCAGCGGGCGCTGCCGTGGTCGTTCGAAACCGTCGATTTGCGCACGGTCGAACAGGTCGCCGAAGCGATCACCAATATGACCGTGCGCGGCGCGCCGGCGATTGGCGTGTCGGCGGCGTTCGGCATGGCGCTGGCCGGAGTCACGAGCCTCGCACGCTCACCGGAGGGCATTCGCGCCGACCTCTCGATGGCGGCCAGTCTGCTCAAGAACGCGCGGCCGACCGCAGTCAACTTGGCGTGGGCCGTCGATACGATGCTCAAGCTGGCCGAGCAGCAGGACTACCGCACCGCCGACGAATTCCGCCGCGCGCTTGTCGATGCGGCGATGTCGATGGCGGACGCCGACGTGGAAATCTGCAAGGCGATCGGCCGCCACGGGCGCGACCTGATCACCGACGATTCGACCGTCCTGCACCACTGCAATACCGGGGCGCTGGCGGCAGTCGACTACGGCACCGCGCTGGGCGTGATCCGCGCCGCACATGAGGCAGGTACGCATTTTCACGTCTTTCTCGACGAGACTCGCCCACGGCTTCAGGGCGCGCGATTGTCAGCGTGGGAACTGGAGCAGCAGGGAATCTCGTACGATATACTGCCTGACACAGCGGCCGGTTACTTCATGCAGCGCGGCGAGGTGCAGTTGGTGCTCGTCGGCGCCGATCGCATCGCCGCCAACGGTGATTTCGCCAACAAGATCGGGACGTACCAGCTTGCCGTGCTAGCTAAGGAGAACAGAATCCCGTTCTATACCGTCGCGCCGACATCGACCGTCGACCTGTCGCTGGCGAGCGGCGGCGAAATCCCGATCGAGGAGCGCGGCCCCGAAGAGGTCACCAACCCTTATGGCAACAAACTCGTGCCCGATCACTTCCGGGCGCGCAACCCGGCCTTCGACGTGACGCCCGCGCGCTACGTCTCCGGTATCATCACCGAGTACGGGATCGCGCGGCCCCCGTTTACCGAGTCGCTGCGGAAGGCCGCCGCCGGGCAGCTACTCTGACGGCTTCGCCCATCGCGTCGGATCGACATCGAGCGCACGCTGCGGCACTTTGCCTGTCGGTTCAAGTCCGTTCCATCCCTGCCCCAACAACTCGACCATGCTGGGCGCTCTGGCTTCGTCCGCCTGCCATTCGCTGATCCCAACAATCGCAAGTCTGCCCTTGCGCCGCCGAAGCGTGATGACAAACGGCAGCGTCTCGAACACGGACTTGGCCGGCCCGTCGGCACTCCCTGCCGCCTGCATGGCGCGTAGGGTCAGCATGGACAGCGCGGGCGCAAGGCGCTTCGCTTCGGCTGTGCCGCGAAAGGTCCAGATCTGCCGGTTAACGCCGGCGGCATTCAGCAGCGGCAGCACGGCGGCAGGTTCGTCGGCACGAATCTCGTCGACCACCAGCAGCTCGCACGGCAGCTCCGCTGCGGCAGCGGCCGTCTCGGCAAAAGACACCGGAGGTCGGTCGTCCTTCGGCCACTGCACGACGAACCGTTCTGCGCCACCTGCCAGCGCAAGTTCGCCCGCACGCTCAATCGAACGCACTGACCGTGCGTCAGCTTCGCGAGCCAACGCGCCGGCGAGCGTCGTCTTGCCACTGTCCGCCTCGCCCACAACCAGCACCCCGTGCGACGATCGGGCGATGGCCCGCAGCACGGCCAGCGTCGTTTCGCCATCTGCGAACGCATTAAGCGGGATCGGTTCAGCCGGATGCAGCCGGATGTAGCCTTCGGGCAGGGAGGCGGCGGGAGGCATCACCAGATTGAGACACATGCGCCGCCCGAAGGCAGTCAGACCGACTTCATAGTAAGGACTGTGACCCAGCTCCGTATCGGCGTCGGCCAGCATCCGCACGAGCACCCGCTGCAGGGATGCGAAATCCTCAAACGCCCGGCCAGCAGGCTCCAGCTCGCCCAATCCCGACCGCGCCGCAGTCTTCTCGATACCTTCGAACGTGACAGTCGATACCGCCGGGTCGGCAAGGTACCGGTCGAGGCCGCCGTAACCAAAGAGTTCCGAGTACGCCTCGTCCGTCAGCGCTGCCAGCTCGGCCTGATCCAAGTCTGCCGACTCGATGGCGGTCACGTACAGCACGGTATCGCGCAGCAGCTTCAGCCGTTCGGTCCGGGTCTTTGCGGCCACGACATCGGGATGATCGTCTCCAAACTCACGCATGAACTGATCGACCACCCGCTCGACCAGCGCACGAATCGACACCATACGCGTACCCTGCCTAGATGGCACCAGCCGTACGCCCTTGCTCCAATCGCGCTTCTCGTCGCTCATGTGCTACAGCTCGCTCAAATCAACAGCTTGCAGTCCCCGATGTGAACCTGCACGACGGCCCACCTTAGCCACGTCTACCCATCGGCCGTTCAGGTTGGCGCGCACGACGTCCATCGTGAAGTCGGTGTTGGTCGTCTTGTCGTTAGTCATCAACGACGAACCAACCCCATACATATCGACCGGCACGCCGTCACTCTCGAATGCAGTAATGCGCTCGATGTTGAAGCCGCCCGTGACGATGATCTGAACGGCTGCGGCGTAGTGCCGCGCCACATCAAGTTCGGCATCGCCCACGGCTAACGTGTCCGGCCATTCGTCGATGGCGCGCCGCGTGGCTCGTACGAGCGCGGCGCTCACCCCTTTGTCCGTATCGTCGGTCAACGACGCATCCAGCAGGTTGCCTGCGGTATCGATACGAACGCCGGTCAAAGTCCAGCGCGCTTGACGATCGCCATCTCCGGCGCGCAGCGCGGCGTAGTAGCGCGGCCAATAGGCGTTCAGCGTATCGCGTGTCGCCTGCAGCACGTCGTTGTTGAAATCCGCCAGCACGATGCGCGGAACGTCCAACGCCACGTGCTCGGCAAATGCGACCATAGCCGCCGCTGTATCGCCGAGAAATGCTGCGATCAACGCGTGAGGCACGGTTCCGCCGCCGCTGCCGCCCCACCACTGGCCCTGTGCATCCGTGCTGACGCGCGCACGATACTCGACTGGATGTCCAGCCTGCTGGGACATTTCGAACGCGTGCCGCTGCACAGCAAGCCAATAGCCGTAGCCATCTGCCGCCTGAACCTCCGGTAGATCGAAGCGGGCTGGGAAGTAAAGGACCGGTTTGGTGCCGGCCGCGCGCAGTACGTTGAGGGTGTTGGTCGCGGTGCGGCTTACTCGCGTGAGATAACCGAGGATCGGCGTTTCGAGGACGGCGAAGTCGCGATAGCGGCCGCGAATGCGCATCACAGGATGCACGTTCTCAGGCTGGCCGTCGTATTCCGTGATGGTCCCGTCGTGAACGGCTTCGACCTCCAAGCTACGCCATGCGTCGTCGCAGTCGGGCCGGCCGGGCACGCCGCTGGCGTGGCGGAGGAGCGCCAGTGCGGCGTCCACGCCACCCACCAACGCGTAGGGCAAACGGCGGTTGAATACCTGCGCTTCTACAACCACGTCGCCGACCTGTTCGTCAACCGCCGCGAACCGCGTCGCACGGTCGCCAACCGAAGAGCCGAACGTGGTGCCACGGTCGGACAGACCCGCCAAGATCGTGACGATGTTCTCGAAATACTTGTCGCTGAACTGGCCGCGGCGGATCGCTTCTACCGGCAGTGTCATGACATCCTGTGTGAGCCGATTTCCGTCGAAAAGTGTCATCTGCCGCCTTTCCGTAACCAGTATTGCTCATAGACGTATGCCATCGTTAGATTATAATCCCCGTGTTTCGCGCGGCATTACCGGAAACCACGGATACCCCCAAATGAGTGTAATTTTGACCGGCTCGATCGCCTACGACTACCTGATGCGCTTTCCGGGGCGATTCGTCGAACACATCATCGCCGAAGATTTGCATCAAGTCAGTCTCAGTTTTCTTGTGGACGAGATGACGCGCCACTGGGGGGGTGTCGCGGCCAACATCTCGTACTCGCTCGCGATGTTGGGCGTGCGGCCGAAGCTGTTCGGCACCGTCGGGCGCGACTTCGGCGAGTACCGGCTGTGGCTCGAATCGCACGGGGTAGACTGTTCGACCGTGCGCCAGCTTGACGAAGTATTTACTGCATCGTTTTTTGCCAACACCGATCTCGACAACAACCAGATCGCGTCGTTCTATGCCGGCGCGATGGCCAAGGCCAGCCACTTTACGATTGCCGACGTGTACCCGGACAAGCCCGAGTGGGTCGTGATCTCGCCGAATGACCCGCAGGCAATGACCAATTATGCGGAAGAGTGCCGGCGGCGCGGGATTCGGTTTATCTACGATCCCAGCCAGCAGGTGCCTCGCCTTTCGGGCGAGGAGCTTGCGCGCGATCTCGAAGGCGCGTATGCGATGGTGGTCAATGCCTACGAGGCGAGCATCATCCAGCGCAAGACCGGGTACGATATCGAGATGCTTCGCAAGAAGATCCCCGTTGTCGTGATCACCCGTGGCAAGCACGGCTCGACGATCTATCACGACGGTGGCGAAGAGGACGTACCCGCGTTCCCCGAGGTTCATGTTGCCGATCCGACCGGCGTCGGCGATGCCTTCCGCGCGGGGTTGATTCGTGGGATGATGGCAGGCTGGCCGCTGCGGCTGTGCGGTCTGGTCGGGTCACTTTGCGCGACTTACGTTCTCGAACACATCGGGCCGCAGAGCCACCACTTCACGCCGCAGGACTTCGTCTCGCGTTTCCGTGGAACGTTCCGCGATAACGGACTGCTCGACGAACTGCTCGACGTGCCCTAAGCCGCACGCATCCACATCATACGGCCTACACAGGAGATTACATGGCTACTGAACACGACGTCAAAGATATCGGCCTCGCTGAGGGCGGGCGATTCCGCATCGACTGGGCGGAACATGAAATGCCCGTGCTGCGCGCGATCCGCGAGCGCTTCGAGAAAGAAAAGCCTCTGAAGGGTGTGCGCGTATCGGCGTGCCTTCATGTAACGACCGAAACGGCGAACCTGATGAAGACCCTTCAGGCCGGAGGCGCGGACATCGTGCTGGTCGCCAGCAATCCGCTTTCCACGCAGGACGATGTCGCGGCGTCGTTGGTCGCCCATGACGAAATACCGGTCTACGCGATCAAGGGCGAGAACAAGGCCACCTACTTTGACCATCTTAAGGCTGCGTTGGATCACCGCCCGCAAATCACCATGGATGACGGCTGCGATCTGGTCAGCGAACTGCACAAGAACCGCCGCGAGCTGCTCGAGGGCGTGGTGGCCGGCACCGAAGAAACGACGACCGGCGTCATCCGTCTGCGCGCCATGGCAAAAGACGGCGCACTCAAGTTCCCCGTGCTGGCGGTAAACGACAGCAATACCAAGCACCTGTTCGATAACCGCTACGGCACCGGCCAGAGCACGATCGACGGTATCGTCCGCGCGACCAACATCCTGCTGGCGGGCCGCAACGTCGTCGTCGCCGGGTACGGGTGGTGCAGCCGCGGTATTGCCAGCCGCGCGAGCGGCATGGGCGCCAATGTGATCGTCACCGAAGTCGATCCGCTGCGTGCGCTGGAAGCGGTCATGGACGGTTTCCGCGTCATGCCGATGTCCGAGGCCGCCGCAGTCGGCGACATCTTCGTCACGGCGACCGGCGATATCAACGTCATCGACACCCATCACTTCGAACGCATGAAGCACGGCGCGATCGTCGCCAACAGCGGTCACTTCAATGTCGAGATCAACCTCGAGGGACTCCGTGGGATGAGCGCAGGTGAACCGCGTCTGGTTCGCCCGTTCGTTGAGGAGTATATCGTTGGGGGTAAGGCTGTCTACGTGCTGGGAGAAGGCCGCCTGATCAACCTCGCCGCCGCAGAAGGACATCCTGCGAGCGTCATGGACATGAGCTTCGCCAATCAGGCGCTTGCTGCCGAGTACATGCTGCAGCATGCCAAGGGCTTGGCGCCCGACGTGTACACCATTCCGCAAGAGGTCGATCAGGAGATTGCACGCTTGAAGCTGGAATCGATGGGGGTTCGCATCGATACCCTGACACCCCAGCAGCAGGCGTACCTCAACCAGTGGGAAGAGGGCACGTAATCTGCATCGTGAAGGAGGGACCATGCGAGCATTTCGTATTCTAGTGTTGGCCGCCGCAGTGCTGCTCTTGGCGCTGCCTATCGGCGTTTCCGCTCAGGACGCAGGCGCGCAAGTTCGGCTCGTCCACGTCATTCCGGCTGTCGCCGGGCTTGACATCTACATCAATGACAACCTAACCGCCTCGAACTTGGGTTACGGTCAGTCGACCGGTTATGTCGATACGCCAGCCGCCGATCTCACCGTACGTGTCACGCTGGCAGGTGTCAGCAGCACGTTATGGGAACAGGTCGTGCCGGCGTCGGCCAACAGCGCGCTCACACTGATCGCGTCGTCGACCGATCCGCTGACGTTCGACGTCTTCGAGGATTCACTGGCAGAAGTCAGCCTCGCCACGACGCGCTTCATGGTAATTCATGCCGTGAACGGCGCGCCGAATGTTGACGTCATCGCCGAAGGCCAGACCATCGCAACCGGCCTGCCCTATCGCGGCTTCTTGAATACCATCGACGTGCCGGTGAACACCTACACGTTCACGGTCGTTCCGGAAGGCGGCAGCAGTGATGCGCCGGTCGTTGCGGCGACTCCGTTTGCATTAGCGGGCCGCACGTCGCACATGCTCGTGTTGTACGGGCCGGCGACGGCACCTTCGGCGCTCCTGCTTAAGGCGCCTGTAAACGTGGCCGGGGATGTCGGATTTGTCCGCGTGAGCCACGGTGCAGACGGCGCTCCGAACGTCGACGTGCTGTTCAACGGTGATCTTGTCGTACCGGGGCTGGCGTTCGGCGAGTCCAGCGTCCACATTCCGGTCGAGGCAGGCAGCTATACCGCGACGCTGCGCGTTGCCGGGGGCGGCGCCGAGATCACGACTGCGGATGTCGAAGTCGAGGTCGGTGGCGCGCAGACCGTCGCCGCCGTGGGGTCGCTTGATGACCTGCGCGTAGCAGCGTTTGCCGACTCGGTTGCAGGCGTCTCACCGCGCAGCGCGGTGGTCAGCCTGATCAATGGTATCGCCGGGTCGGTCGTGTCGTTGACGCTTGAGGATGGAACGTCTATCGCTTCCGGGCTGGCATTCGGCGAGGCGAGCGAGGCCGTGACGCTGTCACCGTCGCGCCAAGCTTTGACGATGTCGGTGGCCGTCGGCGAAGTCGCTGCCGATATCAACATCCCGGCGGTCGCCTTCTATGGCGGCACGTATGTCAACTTGATCGCAGTGCGCGAAGGCAGCTCATTCGGGCTGGACGTCAATCCGACCAGCCTCGCGGTGGCGATGAACAGCGCACCGGGCGCCGCCGAAACGCTCGCGTCCGCCGAACCGACCGCGCTTCCGACAACCGTTGCGGTCGCTCAGCCGACTGCCGCCCCACAGTCACCCGCGCCAACCGTCCAGTCGATCGTGACGGCGCCCACCGTTCCGTCGCTTCCGACGGCGCGCGTTGTGCTCGATCCGGGCGCGAACTTGCAGCTTCGCGAATATCCGCGCGCCGATGCCCGTTCGCTGGGCTTGGCCCCCTCCGGTACGGTATTCACGGTCAATGGCCGTGTCGGGGCCCCGATCGACATCCTGACCGGCGACGTGATCCCGCTTCCGGACGGCACCGATTGGGTTGACCCGGTCACGCTGCTTACCGAAGCGAATCAGGATCTCGAAGCGGTCGACACTTGGATCAACGTCTCGCTGACGACGGCGGACGGCGAGGTCAATGCGTGGATTAACTCGCTGTACGTCGACCTGCGCAACCCGCGCGGCGATCGCCAACTTCTGCGCGACCTGCCAACCGTCCCGCAAAATCAACCCGGCAGCAGCACCGGCACCATCGTCGCTACGCCGGCCCCGCCAGAAAACTTCGCCCGAGCGGTCGTGTTCAACCTCGATCCGGGCGTTGGGCTTAACATCCGCCGCACGCCGGAATCGGGCGGCGAGGTGCTCGGCCGCATGGAGTTGGGCCAGAATGCGCGACTCGTCGGTATCGGGCAGTCAGGCGATTGGGCGTTTGTGGAGTTCGAGCCGGCAGAGGGCGGTACGATCGCCGGCTGGGCAGGAACGCTTTACCTGCGCTATGAGTATCGCGGCCGTTCGGTCACGCTGGACGAGGTTCGCGCGTTGAATCTCCTCACGGATGTCGACGAAGAGACGCGCCGTGGGGCGGTCACAGCTGGGGCGCCGCCGCTCGTACAGCCTACGCAGGATCCGCTGCGCGGCGTTAACGTCGCCACCGTGATCGGCCTCGACCCCGGCGTGAGCCTCAACTTGCGCCGCACACCGACCGTCGATGCGGAAGTCCTGACGCAGGTCCCACTTGGCGCACAGGTTCGGGTATTGAGCCGCAGCGGGTCGGACGCGTGGCTGGAAGTCGAGTTCGATGGATTCGTCGGCTGGGTGGCTTCGTTGTATACGACGCTGTCGTTCAACGGCCGCCCGATCACCATCGCCGATATCCCGGTCAATACGACGTTCAACGCGACAGCGACACCGACGCCTACCGCGACGCCGGCGCCGTAGAATTGCTGCTTCATCACGAGGAACACGCCCCGACGGGAATCTGCCGGGGCGTGTTTTGTTGTTTTGACATTCCGTGACAGGTACCGACGCTCTCTGGTATATTGAGCGTGAGACGCGCATGCGCATCAAGGGGGCTGTTGCATGAGGAACTTGCTCGGCATCGTGGCCGTGCTCTGTATCACGATCTTGGCCGCGTGCCAGCCCGCCGCACCGGAGGCGCTGCCGACGTCCGAACCCTCTCCGCTGCCGTCTGCGGTACCGGATACTGCGACACCCGCCCCGACACCGCGCCTGCGCCCGACACCGCGCCCGACCTCGGTGTTTGGTTCGAACATCTCCGCCATGACGCGCACCGCCTCGCTGCGCATGATACACGCAGCGCCCGATGTCGGGGCTCTTGACGCCCGTCTCGCCGGCGATTCACTGCTGAACGGTCTCGGTTTTGGCCGGGCAAGCAGCATCACGCCGGTGATTCCCGGTACGTACACGTTGGAAGTCCGGTCACGCGCACAAGAGGCCGACGAGCCGCTGGCTTCGGTCGACATCGAGTTCTTGCCGGGTGAGATTATCGATGCCGTGGTCGTCCCCGATAACGCGGGCGGACTGCACATCGAGCACTTTGACGTGACGCAACCGCGCCTTGCCGAAGATCAGGCTTCGGTGCGTTTCGTCCACGCCATGTCCGGCATCGGCGACATTCAAGTGCGGGCAGGGGCTAGCAGCAGCGTTCTCGAACTCGGCGGGGTCAGCGACGGTTTCGCGATCCCCGGCCAAGAACTGATCTTCACCGTCATTAACGACGCCGAAGAAATCTTCAACGACACGCTCCGGGTTCGGCCGCTGACAAGCACGATCGCGGTCGTCACCGGACCGCGCGACCGCCCGTTGCTATATACATTTGAAGCACCGGTACCCGGTCAGTTCGGGCTTCGCGTGGTCAACTTGAGCACCGAAGCACGCGAAGTCGACGTGTATCTGACCGGCGAGCTGTTGACCGGTGGTCTTGCGCCAAACGTCACCACAGACCGTGTCACCTATCCGTCCGGCCAATACCGGCTCAGCGTGTACACGGCTGGCGCCGATCTGGGCGCATCCACGCCGTATATCGCATCGCAGCCCGTAACCGCACGCCCGGGCTCGATCGTGACCCTCGCAGTCTTCGGCCCCGTCGCGGACATGCGCTGGGTATGGATCGAAGAAGACCTGTCGGCAGTGCCGCCGGGCAAGTCGCGGGTGGTGTTCGTCAACGCGGCACCCGGCTCGCGGGCCGTTCGGCCCGGCATCGGGACATCGGCACTGGAGGACGTCGGCGCTGTCCCTCTCGGCGGCGTGAGCAATCCGACCCTTCTTGACACGGGTTCGACCCGCTTATTCTTCCGTGATGACAGCATCGAGAGCGATATCGTGCAGTTGTCTGAAGATGTCGCAATCCCAAGCGGGCAAAGCATCGTCTTCTTCGTGACAGGCGCCGAAGACGGGCCGGTTACGCTGGGTGAACAGGTGTCCGTCGACGAAACGCTGTCGACCGAGACCGGGCGGCCCATCGAAGCAGACTACCTCGTCCGGTTCGTCAATATCATGGTGTCGCAGCAAGGTGTCGATATCTTTGTCGAAGGCGAGATTGCGCTTGTCGACCTCGACTACAGGATCGGCAGTGAACCCGTCGAAATCTTCGGCGACACGCTCGGTTTGTCGGCGAGGCTCCCGGCCGGCGGCGCGACCCTTGTCGATACGCGCTTCTCGCTTGGCGATCCCGGTGAGTACACGGTGGTGATCTTCGGCACGGTTGAGAACGGCATCAACGCGCGCATCTTCGAGGACGGCGACCTTTCGTTCTCATCCGACGATCCACGCGTTCGCTTGATCAACCTGACACAAAGCTCCACCGTACTTTATGGATTAGGCTTCGCCGTCAAACCGCCTCAGATCGTCGGCGGCCCGACCGCAACTCCGACCCTTGAACCGACGCCGACCTCCGAGGTCCCGAATGAATACGAAGGCGGGCGCGCCCGTCTGCCGATCGGGGTGTTCGTATCGGTCGTCGGCGTCGCTGAAGGGAAAGCATCGATCCAGACGCCCACTACGACCGAGTCGATCATCTACGTCATCGACCAAGAGAACGGTGTGCTGGGCATCATCGACGGCGCTGCGCTTGAACCGGGCACGCATACCGACATCTTCGTCTTCGAGTATCGCACGGCGGCTACGACGGAAGTACAGATCGCGCCGGTCGTGCGCTCCACCCCTTAGGACTAGACCGCACGCGGTCAGCGGCTATAATCGCCGCGTGCGGTATCTCCGGGGGAAAGTAACAGACTTTGCGTGTACTGATTACGGGTTCAGGCGGCTTCGTAGGCCGGATACTCACCCGCTGGCTTCAGGACTCTGCTCCGGATACCAAGCTGTTCGGAACTCAGCTTCCCGGTGCAGGTGCGGGTCCGGACGGCATTACGTGTTATGAGGTCGACCTGTGTCAGCCAGCCGCAGTGCTCGATCTCATCACCGAGGTGCGGCCGGAACACATATATCATCTCGCCGGTCAAGCCTTTGTCCCTCGGTCCTTCGAAGACCCGTGGGAGACGATCGAGAACAACGTCCGCGGGCAGTTGAACCTGATCCTCGCCTGCCTCAAAGTAGACATCCGCCCGCGACTGCTGATCACCAGCTCGGCCGAAATCTACGGCGAGGTCAAAACGTTCCCGACCGACGAATCCACCCCGCTCATGCCGACCAGTCCGTACAGCGTGAGCAAGGCCGCGCAGGATCAACTGGCGTACCAGTACTTCGTCAGCCACGACATGCCGACGCTTCGTGTCCGCGCATTCAATCATATCGGCCCCGGCCAAAGCGATCGGTTCGTCGCGCCAGCGTTTGCCATGCAGATCGCGCGCATCGAGGCGGGGTTACAGGACCCTGTGATCAGCGTCGGCGATCTGACCGCCCGGCGCGACTTCACAGATGTGCGAGATGTCGTGCGCGCCTATACGGCACTGATGGAGCGCGGGGTGGCTGGCGAAGCATATAACGTCGCGTCCGGCGAAGCATACAGCATCCAATACGTGCTCGATACGCTACTGGGTATGTCGAGCAAACACGTCGACGTGCAGGTCGATCCAAGTCGCCTTCGTCCCAGCCCAATCCCGGTGCTGCAAGGCGATGCCTCCAAACTGCGCCGCACTACCGGTTGGGCGCCCCAGATTTCTTTCGAGAGCAGCCTGCGGGACGTACTGGAAGACTGCCGTACCCGCGTCAAAGGAGAACACGCATGAGTAAGCGCGCCTTGATTACCGGAATCACCGGTCAGGACGGGTCGTACTTGGCCGAGTTCCTGCTGAGCATGGGATATCAGGTCTACGGACTTGTTCGGCGCACCAGCACCGTGCGCTACGAGCGCATCCGTCACATCCAGGACCAAGTCACGCTGGTGCCGGGGGACATGAGCGATCAGACCAGCCTGACCCGTGCCTTGCAGGACGTGAAGCCCGACGAGGTCTACAACCTTGCCGCGCAGAGTTTCGTCCAGACATCGTGGAGCCAACCGGTCTTCACCGGTGACGTCACCGCGTTGGGTGTTACGCGAATGCTCGACGCCATCTTGATGGTCAACCCCGCAATCCGCTTCTATCAGGCTTCGAGCTCCGAGATGTTCGGCAAGGTGCAGGAAGTCCCTCAGACCGAATCCACCTCGTTCTACCCGCGCAGCCCATACGGCGTCGCCAAGGTGTACGGCCACTGGATCACGGTCAATTATCGTGAGAGCTACAACCTGCATGCTTCCAGCGGAATCCTGTTCAATCACGAAAGCCCGCGCCGCGGCCTTGAGTTCGTAACCCGCAAAGTGACTTATCATGCCGCCAAGATCAAACTCGGTATGGCTAAAGAGCTGCGCATCGGAAACTTCGACTCCCAGCGTGACTGGGGCTTCGCCGGGGATTACGTGCGCGCGATGTGGCTGATGCTGCAGCAGGACACGCCGGATGATTTCGTCGTGGCGACCGGCCAGACGCACAGTGTGCAGCGCCTGTTGGAGCTGGCATTCGATGCCGTCGGCCTCAAATGGCAAGACTACACGGTGCAGGATCCCGCGTTTGTCCGCCCTGCCGAAGTCGACCTGCTGATCGGTAATCCGGAAAAGGCTGGCCGAATCCTCGGCTGGGAACCGCAGGTCACGTTTGAACAACTCGTTCAGATGATGGTCGAATCCGACCTTGCGGCGCTCAAGAGCGGCGAACTGACGTAAGGATGAACGCGTCTGAAAGCACGTCGCGCGCTCTGCCGCCGATGATCGACACACACATTCACCTCAACTTCGACGCCTATGACGAGGACCGCGACGCGGTCGTCGCGCGTGCTGCCGCTGTCGGCGTCACGCGGTGCATCAACCCGGGCGTCAACGTTGACACGAGTCGCACAGCGGTCAGCCTTGCGGCAAGATACCCCGGCGCTGTTTATGCCGCGGTCGGCTATCACCCGAACGATACGGCTGGCTTTGAGACGTCGCGGCTGGACCCAATCCGGG
This sequence comes from Candidatus Flexicrinis affinis, assembly GCA_016716525.1. Lineage (NCBI taxonomy): Bacteria > Bacillati > Chloroflexota > Anaerolineae > Aggregatilineales > Candidatus Flexifilaceae > Candidatus Flexicrinis > Candidatus Flexicrinis affinis. The sequence continues at coordinate 989,757 of JADJWE010000001.1, read as the reverse complement.
AGTTGGCCTCTTCGTCGGGCGTCGTTAGCATCGGCGAGATCGGGCTCGACTACTATTGGAACAAAAGCCCTAAGGACGATCAGATCGCGGCATTCGAAGCGCAGCTTGAGCTCGCAGCCGAGCTTGGCCTGCCGGTGATCATCCATAACCGCGAGTCGAGCGAGGACGTCGTTCGGATTCTGGAGGCTTGGGCCGGCAGCCTCGGCGGAGTGCTGCGCGACGCTCCCGGCGTACTGCACTCAGTCTCTGCGCCGCCGGAGCTCGTTGAGCGCGCGCTGGCGGCGGGTTTCTACATCGGCTTCACTGGCCCGATCACATACAAGAACGCCGATCAGACCCGACGTATTGCGGCAGACGCCCCGTTGGATCGAATCCTCGTAGAGACCGACGGGCCGTTCCTTACGCCGGTGCCCCATCGCGGCGAGCGAAACGAACCGGCATATATCCCACTGATTATCGAGCGGCTTGCGTCGGTCAAACAGATGACGCCTGCGCAGATCGCCGAGGCCACGACCGCCAACGCCGAGCGCCTGTTTCGGTTTTCGTAACGAGGCGGTTGGTTGAATATCGTAGGACGTGCTACCGTGCCTAGCAACGCTGGGCAAGCGATGAACTGGGGCAGTGTCTCATCACTCATCGCTTACAGCTTCTAGTTTAGCGGGGCGCAGGCCGCAGTCGCAGATACGCGCGCGACAGCCCGAAGATTGCTGCGAAGATGACGGTCATCGCAAGGACGATCGACGGGCCAGCAGCGATGTCCAAATGGTACGAGAGCAGCAGGCCAATCACACCGCCGATGACGCCGAGTGTCGCTGAGATCAACATCATGTGATGCAGCCGCTTAGCCATCACCTGAGCCGATGCGGCCGGCACAATCAGCATGGCGAGCATTAGCGCAATTCCGACCACACGCAGGCTGGCGATGATCGTCACGGCGATGAACGCAAGGAGGATCAGTCGCAGGGCCTCGGCGGGCAGCTTGAGTGTCCGCGCGAGGTTCGTGTCGAAGCTGATGATCTGAAGCTCCTTGTACAGCAGCAGCGTACCGGCCAGCACAATCACGCCACAGACCGCCATGATGACAAGGTCTTCACCCTGAATGCCCAGCACATTGCCGAACAGGATGTGCACGAGGTCGCGCCCGTAGGCCCGGCTGTCGTGGCTGATGATCGCGATCCCTAACGCGTACATCGCAACAAACACAATGCCGATAGCCGTATCTTCTTTGAGGCGTTCGCGGCGTGTTAGCCAGCCGATGCCGACCGCTGCGATAATCCCGGCGATCAACCCGCCAAAGAACAGGTTGACACCGACGGCTCCCCCGGTCGTGATGTAGCTGATCGCCACGCCCGGCAATATACTGTGGCTCAGTGCGTCACCAAAGAACGACATACCGCGGACGACCACATAACATCCGATGACGCCGCTGATGATGCCGACCATGACGACGGCGATCAGCGCCCGCTGCATGAATTCGTACTGCAAGGGCTCGAAGAACTGCCCCATGATCATCCGGTTCCTTTGGTGCCTAACAGCACCCGTGTTCATCGACTGTGATCAGCGTGTGGTCGCCGTCGTGCATGATGCTCACGCGCGAACCGTACGCCGCCTTCAGGTGCTCGGGCGTATACACTTCGGCAGGCCGGCCATACGCGATCAGCGTGCGCTTGAGCAGCAGAAGCTTGTCAAACTCGGAAAGCGCCAGCTCGATGTCATGGGTCGCGACCATGACAGTCACGCCATCATCGCGAAGCCGGTCCAACGTGGCGAGGATCTCCTCGATCGTCGTGACGTCCACGCCGTTGAACGGCTCATCCAACAGCAGCACGTCGGCGGATTGGGTCAAGGCGCGAGCGATGAACACGCGCTGTTTCTGTCCGCCGCTGAGTGCACCGATACGCCGGTCGATGTGCTCCAGCATGCCGACTTGGTCGAGCGCGTGGCGCACGGCGTCCCAGTCATCGCGGCGCGGCCAGCGCAGCCAGCCAATGCGGCGCGCACGCCCCATCATCACAACGTCGCCAACCGTCGCGGGAAACGTCCAGTCGACAATGTTGACCTGCGGCACGTAGCCGATAAGGTCGTGGCTCGACCGACAGTCGCGGCCCAACAACGATATCTGACCGCTCGTGAACGGGATGACACCGGCAATCGCTTTGAAGAGCGTGCTCTTGCCTGCCCCGTTCGGCCCAAGCACGGCGACCCGCTCGCCGCGCTGCACCTCGAACTCGATGCCGCTGATCGCGCGCCGGTCGTCAGGGTAGCCTGCCGAAACACCTTCGACCTTGAGTGCCGGTAGGGTTGCGACTGCGTGGTTGTGCATGTCGATGACGAGCCTCAAGTCGTGACTAAGGAGCGAGCGCGTCCGTGATGGTCGTGAAATTATAGGCCATGTAATCGAGATAGGTAGCGGCAGCACCGTCCGCATCGCTCAACGAGTCGGTGTACAACGGCACGATCGGCACGCCCGTTTCGGACGCGACCTGCTCGGCGACCCGAGACGCGACCGTCGTCTCCACGAATATCGCTTTCACGCCACTTGAACGAACCAGTTCGATCAGCGCGGCAAGGTCTTGCGCGGACGGCTCCGCCAGCGTCGATCCACCCGGCAGCACAAATCCGACGAGCTCAAACTCGTATGCCTCGGCGAAGTAGCCCAACGTCTCGTGGTTCGTCAGCAGCACGCGATCTTGCGGGGGTATCGCGACAAGGCCGGCTTCGAGTTCAAGCCGCGCCAGATCATCAATCGCATAAGCATATTCCTCGGCATTAGCCGCATACTGGTCGGCATTGCCGGGGTCGAGAACGCCGAGGACCTCGCCGATAAAGAGCGACCAGTAGAACACGTTACGCGGATCAGACCACACGTGCGGGTCGCAGACTCCGTGTTCGACATCCGCATTCGGTCCGGACTCTGCGTCACTGTGCGAGCATCCGGCCTCGAAGAACCGTGGACGGTTCAGGTCTACCGGGACCCGCACCGAGCCAAGACCCATCGCCTCCTTGAGGCTGTCGACATCGGCTGTCTTGGCGTCAACCGCGTCACATATGCTTTCAATGTCAATTCCCATTGGCGACTTCGCCGTAGTAGTCTCGTCATGCGCGTCTACATCGGATGCAATGCCGAAATAGCGCACCTGAACACAGTCGGAGGCTTCGATCACGGGAACGTCCGGCGCGGCGCCTGCGATGGCGTCCAGCAGTTGCTCCTCGAACCCGCCACCGGCGACGAAGATCACGTCCGCCTCGCTGAGTGCCGCGAGATCGCGTGCCGACGGTTCGTAGCCGTGCGGATCGGCACCGACTGGAATTAACGACGAAACGTCCGCCTGCCCAAGCGTGACGTTTTGGACCACGTCGGCGAGAATGCTGAAGCTGGCGACAACGGTCAGCCTGTCCGATTGCCCGACGACAACAAAGCTGTACAGGCCCATCACAAGCAGAACAGCCAACCCCATGACTCGTTTCATCGTGTTACCCTTATTGAGACTGAGTATCGTTTGGTTCAGTATAGGTTGACCTTTAGACGCCGTCAAGGCAGGGCGCGCTTACCTTGACGAAACGAGGGCGTTCCTCTACAATGGCCGCCACTTGTCCCGTGGGAACCAAGTCGATTCGTCATGTTTGAAGGCCTCAGCAAACGTCTGCAAGAGACGTTTGACCGCCTCGGAAAAGGCGGCCGCATCACCGAAAACGACCTCAACACGGTCATGCGCGACGTGCGCATGGCTTTGCTTGAGGCCGATGTCGCGCTGCCGGTCGTCAAGGACTTCGTCGGCCGCGTGCGCGATGCCGCTGCTGGCGCCGAGGTCCATAAGGCGCTGCGGCCTGCCCAACAGGTTGTCAGAATTGTCCATGACGAACTGACGACTACTCTTGGCGAGCCGGGACGGCTGAACTTCTTCAGCGGCACCAAACCCCACGTCATCATGTTGGTGGGTCTGCAGGGGTCGGGCAAGACGACTACCGCCGCGAAGCTCTCCGTGCACTTGCGCCGCGAAGGCCGTCAACCCTTCCTCGTCGCGTGCGATACGTACCGTCCGGCCGCTGTGGACCAGTTGGTGACGCTGGGCAAGCAAATCGGAGTGCCCGTCTACGAAGAAGGCACGAGCGCCAAGCCGATCGACATTGCGGTGCGCGGTCTTGCCGCCGCCAAAGCCGCAAACGCGGCGGTGTGCATCATCGACACCGCCGGCCGCTTGCAGATCGACGACACGCTGATGGCGGAGCTCGAGGAGATCAAGCGCCGGACTCATCCGGCCGAGGTCTTGCTCGTCGCCGACGCGATGACCGGTCAGGAAGCGGTCAATATCGCGCAGGGCTTCAACCAGCGCGTCGGGCTCACCGGCCTGATCTTGACCAAGATCGACGGCGATGCCCGCGGTGGTGCGGCGATCTCCATGCGCGCGGTGACGAGCGTGCCGATCAAGTTCCTCGGCACGGGCGAGAAGATCGACGGATTCGAGGTCTTCCACCCCGACCGTCTGGTCGACCGCATTCTCGGCATGGGCGACATGATGACGCTCATCGAAAAGGCGGAAGCCGAGTTCGATGAAGACGAGGCCGAGAAGCTGGCCAAAAAGATGCTGCAGAACCAATTCACGCTGCAGGACTTCCTCGAACAGCTTCAGCGGATCAAGCGCATGGGGCCGATCGCGCAGATCCTCGGCATGATTCCGGGCATGAGCAAGCTGCAAATGGCCGGCCAGATCGACCAGCAGGATCTCGACAAGCGGCTCAAGCGCGTCGAGGCCATCATCAACTCAATGACTGTGAAAGAGCGCGCCAACCCGAAAGTGCTCAACGCGAGCCGCCGCAAGCGAATCGCCGCCGGCAGCGGGACGCAGGTGCGCGACGTCAACGAGGTACTCAATCAATTCCAGCAGATGCAGACCATGATGGGGCAACTGCGGAAGGGCCGCATGCCGAAGGGCATGCCCAATTTACTCGGTTAGGACAATCTGCAGCCCCACGCTGCGATCGTGTTCAGAAGGAGCAAGTACAAGCATGTTGCGAATCCGTTTCCAGCGTGTCGGGGCCAAGCGTCAGCCGGCTTACCGCATCGTCGTCACCGATCAGCGCCAGAAGCGCTCGGGCGGTATCATCGAGAACATCGGCTTCCATAATCCGCGCACTCGTCCCAGCACCGACGTGGTCGATAGCGCCCGCGCGCTGTACTGGCTGAGTGTCGGCGCCCAGCCGACCGAGGCAGCGATCAGCGTAATGAAGCGCACCGGGACGTGGGCGCTGTTCGAGCGCATGCGCAAAGGCGAGTCGACGGACGCGCTGATGGCCGAGGCCGCTGCGATTCAGCCGACCGAGGTCGACCCGAAGACTAGCTACCCCGCCCCGGTTGGCTCGCCGGCAGCCAAGGCAGCCACTGCGACCAGCGACGACGCTGGCGAGGCAGAAGAAGCGTAACGCTTCATTCTCCGTGTGTAACCCGATCTGCGCGGCGCCGAAGCACGCTGCTGTCGCGGCCCGCGCAGATTCGTACCCAAAGGATGTCAGATGGAAGACGATTTGATCCGCCTTATTGCGCAATCGTTGGTCGATTCGCCGGACGATGTCAACGTGCGCCGCAAGGAGACAAGCGGCTCGGTGATCGTGCATCTCAAGGTTGCATCGGGTGACATGGGCCGTGTGATCGGCAAGCAGGGTCGCATCGCCAATGCCATGCGTACGCTCTTGCGCGTGGTGGCTCCGGCCGACAAGCGGGTAATCCTCGAGATCGATTAAGGCGCTGCAGTCATGGCGCCTCCCCGGCCCCTCAAGTACCTCCAGATCGGCGAAATCACACGCCCGCACGGTGTTCGCGGCGAGCTGCGGATGCGCGTCATCACCGACTACCCCGAACGAATTCCGAAGCTCAAGCGCGTGTTTCTCGGTGAAGGCCCGTTCGACCCGAGTCCTCGCCCCTACACGATTCGTTCTGTCCGCCCGCATCACGATCTCGCGCTTCTCACGCTAGACGGCATCGACGATCGCGACGAGGCCGAACGGCTGCGCAACATGGCCGTGTTGGTGTCGATCGAGGACGCGATCCCGCTTGGCGAGAACGAGGTCTACCTGTTCGAGTTGATCGGCATGCGCGTGGTCACCGAGGACGGAGCCGACATCGGAGAAGTCTCCGACATCATCGAAGCCGGGCCGAACGATATCTATGTCGTCCGCAGCGAGCAGCACGGCGAGTACACCATCCCCGACGTTCCGCAGTTCATCCTCGGCATCGACAAGGCCGCCCGCTGCATTCGAGTGCGGCTGATCGAGGGGCTGCTGCCAACGTGACGTCGTTGGACGAGCGCGCGTCTTGGCTCGCGTTCAGCCGGGTTCGCGGCGTCGGCGCAGCGCGTGCGCACTCGCTTGTGCAGCAGTTCGGGTCGCTGCTAGCCGCGTGGAATGCCTCTGAGCGAGATCTCCGCGAATGCGGGCTGCCGCAGTTCGTCGTTCGCAGCGTCCTACAGGCCCGACGCGATATCGACGTCCCCGGCGAGGTCGCCCGCGTGCAGCGGCTTGACGCACGCTTCGTGACGCTTGCAGACGAAGAATACCCGTACCTCCTGCGCCAGATTCCCAACCCGCCGATGGTGATCTACGTGCGAGGCGAGTTGACCGATGCCGATCAGCGCGCGCTGGCCGTGGTCGGTACGCGCAAGGCCACGCGCCTCGGCGCAGAAACCGCGCGTGCACTGTCCACCGACGTCGCACGCAGCGGGTTCACGATCGTCAGCGGATTGGCGCAAGGCATCGACTTCGAGGCACACACAGGCGCACTCGAGGCGGCTGGCCGCACGATCGCCGTGCTGGGTACTGGCATCGACATGATCTACCCACGCCAGCATACGCGCCTTGCCGACGACATCACGCGCAGCGGCGCGCTCGTGACCGAGTTCGCGCCCGGCACGCCGCCGGACGGGCAGAACTTTCCGCGTCGCAACCGGATTATCAGCGGTCTCTCGCTCGGCGTGCTGATCGTCGAGGCCCCGGAACGCAGCGGTGCGCTCGTGACGGCCACCGCCGCCGCCGAGCAGGGGCGCGATGTATTCGCGGTGCCTGCCAGCCTGAACAACGTACAGGGTCGCGGCTGTAATCGGCTGATCCAAGACGGTGCCAAGCTGGTGATGAGCGCGGCCGACATCCTGTCCGAGCTTGCGCCGTCTATGCAAGTCGTTGAATCGCGCCGGACCATCAGCGCGGTTGCGCCGGACGACCCGTTCGAGCAGCAGGTGTACACCCTGCTACGAGGCGACCCGCTGCACATCGACGATCTCGTCCGCACACTGGGATGTGACGTTGGGGAGGCGCTCGCGGCGCTCACGATGCTCGAGCTAAAGGGACTTGCACAATCGGTGGGACCCATGCAATATTGCGCTCTAACCTAGTTCCATTCTCATACGTCTGCTTCAATGGATAACTTCTACGCCATGATTCTGGCGGGCGGCGGGGGAACCCGTCTGTGGCCGCTCAGCCGCAAAAGCATGCCTAAGCAAATGCTCGCCCTGACCGACGAGCGCAGCTTGTTTCAGGCCAGCATCGATCGCCTGCGCCACATGTTCGATCCGTCGCGCATCATCGTGGTAACGGGCCGCGCGATGGTCGACGGCCTACGCTCGGATGCGCCGCATATCCCGGCCGAGAACTTCATTGTCGAACCCAACGGGCGTGACAGCGCCGCCGCTGTCGGGCTGGGCCTGACACACGTCGCGGCGCGCGATCCAGATGCGACGGTCGCAATTCTGACCAGCGACCACCATATCGGGCGGCCGGACCTTTTCCGTTCCGTATTGAGCGCCGCCGCGAACGTGGCGCAGCACGGGCACATCGTGACGCTTGGAATCACGCCAACCTACCCCGCCACGGGCTTCGGGTACATTCATCAGGGTCACCGCCTCGGCGATTTTGACGGTTGGGCAGCTTACCGGTCGCTCGGCTTCAGGGAAAAGCCCGATTACGAAACCGCCCTTTCGTTCGTCGCTGATGGCGGTTACAGTTGGAACTCGGGCATGTTTATCTGGACTGTCCGTAAGGCCATGCAGGAGTTCGAGCGTCAGCAGCATGAGATGTACGAAGGGCTGCAGCGGATCGGTCAAGCGATTCACACCGATAAGTACGATTCCGTCCTGAACGACATCTGGGACAGCCTGCCCCGCAAGTCGGTCGACTTCGCGGTGATGGAAGGTGCGCAGGACATCGCAGTCATTCCGATCGATATCGGGTGGAGCGACGTCGGCAGTTGGTCTTCCCTATTCGAGGTGCTCCCGCACGACGACGATGGCAACTGCATTCGCGGCGACCGCGGCGAAATCATCCTGATGGAATCGCACAACACCTTGATCGTGAGCAACAAACTGACGGTCGCATACGGCGTCGAGGACCTAATCATTGTAGACACGCCGGATGCACTGCTGGTATGCTCGCGTGAGCGGGCACAAGAGATCCGCAGGGTGGTCGACCGGCTCAAGACCGACGGTCAGGACCGCTATCTGTAACCACGCTGCTCGGCAAGCGTGAGTGTCAACACCCGTCAATTCAGTGAGGATCACTTCCATACATGGAAGCCTATTGCTTTAAGTGCAAGACCAAGCGTGAAATTCAAGCGCCTCAGGCCATCTTCATGGACAACGGCTCGCCGGCGACGTCCGGGACGTGTCAGGTGTGCGGGGGCAAGCTGTTTCGCGCAGGTCGCACCGATGCGCACGAAGGCATGACTGCGCCGCCAAAGAGCAAAGCCGCTAAGCCAAGTCGCGCCGCATCAAAGAAGTCGACGAGCAAGCCCAAGACGGCAAAGTCGTCATCGTCGGCGCGCAAGGGCGGCAGCAAGGCCGCGGCGTCGAAAATTGCTCGCAAGAGTGGAACTTCGGCGAGCAAGTCAACGACATCGAAGTCGAAGTCCAAATCGAAATCGGCGTCCACACACAGCAAGAACGGCGCGCCGTCGTCATCCCCGTCGGGGCGGCGCAGCGGCAAGCTCGTGATCGTCGAATCGCCGGCAAAGGCCAAGAGCGTCGGCCGTTACCTCGGGCCGGGGTACGTCGTAAAGGCATCGAAGGGTCATGTTCGTGACCTATTGAGCAGCAGATTGTCGGTCGACCTCGAAAACGACTTCGAACCGACGTACCGCGTACCGAACGACAAGCGCGACACCGTCGCCGAACTCAAACGCGCGGCCGACTCCGCCGCCGAGATTTACCTCGCGACCGACCCGGACCGCGAAGGCGAAGCGATCGCGTGGCACCTCATTAACGCTGCCAACATGGAAGAGAACCGTGTTCGGCGCGTCGTCTTCAACGAGATCACCGAGTCCGCCGTGAAAGACGCCTTTGGGCAGCCACGTTCGGTCGATATGGCGCTGGTCAACGCGCAGCAGGCCCGACGCATCCTCGATCGGATCGTCGGCTATCAGGTGTCCGAGCTGCTGTGGGAAAAGGTGCGCGGCCGTTTGTCGGCTGGGCGCGTCCAAAGTATCGCACTGCGGCTGGTGGTCGATCGCGAGCGCGAGATCGAGGCGTTCGTCACCGAAGAATACTGGACGATCGACGCCGAACTGCGCAAACAGCGCCCCAACGGCGCCAAAAGCGACCGGCCATTTCTTGCGCGCCTGATCAAGATCAACGGCGAAGACCCGGGGCTGACATCGGAAGGTGACGTCAAGCCGCACGTCGACGCCTTGAAGCGCAGCACGTATGCGGTCAAAGACGTCGTCGTCGGCACTATGCAGCGCCGCCCCTCCGCGCCGTTTACGACCAGCACGCTTCAACAGGAGGCATCGCGCCGGCTCGGATTCAACGCGCGCCGCACGATGTCGGTCGCTCAACAGCTTTATGAAGGCGTCGACCTCGGCAAGGCTGGGACCGTCGGCCTGATTACGTACATGCGTACCGACAGCACGACGGTCAGTTCCCAGGCACAGCAGGAAGCGCGGACGTTCATCTCGAACCGCTACGGCAAGGACTTTATGCCGGCGCGCCCGCCTGTGTACAAGACCAAGGCCAAAGGCGCGCAGGAAGCGCACGAGGCAGTCCGCCCCACCAGCGTTCTGCGCGAACCGTCGGCGCTCAAGGGGACGCTGTCCAGCGATCAGTTCAAGCTCTACAAACTGATCTGGGAGCGCTTCCTCGCCAGCCAGATGTCGCCGGCGGTGTATGACACGCTCCGCGTCGACATCTCGGCAGGCCCCAACGCGGCAGACCGCCCTTATCTCTTGCGGGTAAGCGGGCGCACCATGAAGTTCGCCGGGTTCATGGCACTGTATCAAGATTCCCGCGAGGAGGATGCGGCGCAAGACGACGACGAGGGCCGCATCATCCCGACCATGACGGCGGGCGAGATGCTCGATCTGCTTCGCGTGGTGCCTGAGCAGCACTTCACGGAACCACCCCCGCGCTATACGGAAGCGACGCTGGTCAAGACGCTCGAAGAATACGGCATCGGCCGGCCGAGCACGTACGCCCCGATCGTGGGCGTCATCCAAGACCGAAACTACGTGGAAAGCCACCAGAAGCGACTGGTGCCGACCGAGGTCGGGCGTGTCGTGAACGATCTGCTGGTGAAGTACTTCCCGGACTTTATGGACTACCAGTTCACGGCCCGCATGGAAGGCCAACTCGACAGCGTTGCCGAAGGCGACATGGAGTGGGTCCCCGTCTTGCACGGGTTCTACGACCAGTTCGCACGCCACCTGCAGCAAGCGCGCGATCACGCGCCGCGGACGCAGCCGGTCGAGAAGATTGGCCGGATTTGCCCGACGTGCAACACTGGCGACCTGATCATCAGACACGGCCGCTTCGGTAAGTTCATCGGGTGTTCACGCTACCCTGATTGCAAGCATACCGAGCCGTATATCGAACGGACTGGCGTAACCTGCCCGCAGTGTGGGCTTGAGCACGGCGGCGAACTCATCCAGCGCAAGGCAAAGTCCGGACGCACGTTCTACGGCTGTTCGCGCTACCCAGACTGCAACTATACGGCGTGGCGGCTTCCTTCGCGCAAGGGACGGCAAGCCGAGCCCGAACCCGCTGGCGAGTTTACACAACGCAAGCGCAAGACCGCGGGTTAGTCCCGCGGTCTTTTTTGTAGCACGCCTGAGATGGCAGTATACTAACCTCTGTTCGCTTGCGCTTCACGCGCTGTAGATCCGCAACGCGATTTTGGAGAGACACCGCTTATGAAGGGTTTACGTCAGTGGCTGATCGACTCGTACAATGGCGTGTACGTCATCGTACTGAAGCCGCACATGCCGACGATTGTCACGGTCGTGGCCCTCGTCCTCGCCATGTTGTTCGGGTTGTTCTGGGGTTACGTGCTCAACCCGGTCCGGTATTATGACGGCGCACCTCACCAACTGCGGGAAGAGTGGCGCGACGAATGGGTGAAGCTCATCGCCGCGGCAAAGGCCGCCGAGATCTATAACGACGCGGACATTCAACGCTATCTGGCACTGGTCGAAGACCCCGCCGGCACAGTTGAACGACTCATTGTCGAAACCAACGAGAGCGTACAGGCGGCGCTCATCGAATTACGCCCGTTAGTGTACAACAGCGACGGTTCGCCGCTGCAGGGACGTGAAGCTCCGAAACCCGGTTCGGCGATCAGCGATGTTCTGATGTTACTGCTCGCAATCGTCATCACGATCGTACTGGCAGTGATCGTGTCGATCGCGTGGCGTATCCTGATCAAGCCGAACGTGGTGCTGCCGATCCGCGAGGCGCTCCGGCCAAAGACCGAAGAGGACATTCAGCGCAAAGCCAATATCGAGGCTATGCGCGCACGACGGCACCAAGAAGAGGAAATGCGTCGAGAGGCGGCCGCCGCCGCTCCGACCAATCCATATGGTGCGGCGCTGACGCAGCGCTTGTCGGTCTACACCAAAGGCCGGCAGTTCGACGACTCGTTCGCCATCGAGAATGCCGACAAGGTGTTCTTCGGCGAGTGCGGCGCGGCGATTGCCAAGAAACTCGGTAACGATGTCGCAGCAGTCGAAATCTGGCTGTTCGACAAAGAGGATTTCGTAAATCAGATCGCTAAAGTATTCGCGTCGGAGAAGGCTTACAGCACGCCGGAAGTGCGAACCGAGCTTGAGGAGAAGGTCAAGGATCCGGCCGCCGACATCGTCCTCGCCCAGCCCGGCACGATGGTGACACTTGAGACCGATCGCATCCTCGTACAGGCAACGCTGCTCGAGGTAACGCCGACCGCGACCGCGCCAAACTCCACCTTCGACAAGCTGACGATCAAGATGGAGGCGTGGCATAAGGGTACCGCCGCTGTCCCCTCACCAGCCACGGCCCCGTCGCCAGCATATGTACCGGCGCCGGCACCGGCGCCGGCACCGGCGCCAGCACCTGAACCGATGAACTACGCGCCGATCAGCGCGCCTGCGCCCAGCCCGTACGCGCCGCCGCCTGTGCCACCGTACACCCCGCCGAGCCAGACATCATCCGGCACGGTGTACACTCCGCCGATCGTCGCTCCGCCTCCACGGCAGGCGCCCCCGCCCCGACAACCGGACCCAACGCCGTTCGATGATGATCCGTTCGGCGGGACGGCCGACTTTGACCCGCTCGACGACTAAACGAAAACGCCCCGCATGAACGCGGGGCGTTGTGTTCTGCGCTTCGGTGACAGCTAGCTGATGGCTTTGATCTTGAACACGATCTTTCCACCCGGCGCCTCAACGGTAACCTTCGATCCTCGCTTGTGACCGAGCAGCGCAGCACCGATCGGGCTTTTAGCCGACAGTTTGCCGTCGCTCGGGTTGGCCTCGGCGGCGCCTACAATGGTGTAGGTTTCGTCGTCGTCGATTCCCGCCTCTTGAATGGTCACGGTGCTGCCCACGCGGACCACGTCGGACGGCCCGTCGTTTGAGATAATCTGCGCGCGGCGCAGAACATCCTGCAGGTACTGGATTCGCCCCTCCATGAACGACTGCTGTTCCTTGGCGTCATGGTAGTTCGCGTTTTCCTTGAGATCGCCATCTGCGACAGCCTCTTTCAACCGCTGCGCAAGCTCGGGCCGACGGAGGGTGATAAGGTCCTCCAGTTCCCGGCGCAAGCCCTCGGCGCCTTCGGCAGTTAGGAATACTTCATCGCTCATGGACGTACCTCTTGCAGGTCTGCTTCTCGTTATGTCGTAAAAATGGATAACGCTATTGTAAACGTGTTGACTAGAAACAACAACGTCGGCCCTCCGGATGGCCGTCGACGTGCGCGGCAAGGCGTAGTTCGGCTATACTCCAAGGAAATCAGGAGGTATTTGCACATGAACGCACGAACCGTAGTCAGGTTATTGGCGCTCCTGTCGATGGTGCTGCTCGTCATAGGCACGGTGAGCGCGCAGGGGGAACCCGCGTTCCGCATCGGAATCCTTGACGCGCCCGACGGACCGTTGTCCGCTGGCGCACAGCTTGCCATCAATCAGATCAACGCGGCCGGCGGGTTGCGCGGCGCAGACGGGCAGCAGTATCGCCTGGATGCCGTAATACAAGGCCCTGATGTTCAGGGTTCGCTGTCGACGGCGATCGGGAACCTCACCAATGCCGGCGTCGTCGCGGTGGTCGGGCCGACCACAGGCGACCAAGTACGAGACAACTTGCTGGCCCTACAAAACATGAGCGTGCCGGTGCTCACAGCTGCCATCGACGATACGCTGCTGGCGAACGAAAGCACCGATCGTCTGTTCCGCGCGCGGTCGGCGGAGCAGCTTCACGGGCAGGCCCTCGCCAACATTATCATCCGTGATTTTTCGATCACCGATATGCAGACCGTCCTGCTCGATCCCAGCGGCACCGCGGGTCAGGTCGGCTTCGCGCTGGCCGTCCGTCAGCTCGGCGCGCAGCTCGGCACGGCGATTATCTTCGACCCGGCCAATGAGACCGTAGACAACCTCGTCCGGCGCGTCACTCAGCGGACGCCGCAGGCGCTCGTGCTATATGGTGCGCCAGATGTCGCCAACCAGTTCTACATCGGGCTGCGTGCCGCTCAGTACAGCGGAATCGTGGCGTACGGCGGCGCCGAAGATCCGGAGTTTCGCGCCGGCCTATCGCCTGCTCTTCTAGACGGGCTAATCGCGCCGCTGAGTTGGTCGTTTGCGCTCACCGATGAGGCCAGCGAGCAGTTCGTGCTCGATTTCGCGCGGGCAACCGGCCGCGTTCCGGGCGCGCTGGAAGCGTCCGGCTACGACGCCGTGTTGTTGATCGCAGCCGGGCTGCAGCGCCCGCAGTCGCTTCAGGAGAGCATCCTTGCGCTGACCAGTATCGCCGGTGCGCAAGGCCCCCTGTCGCCGTCACGATTGCCGCTCGGCGAAACGAGCGACAGCGTCGCGGTCGTACAGTTCACGGCCAGCGGCGGCGCTCAGGTGTTGGCCCGGTTCGAAGATGGCATTCGCGTGGCGGAAGCGGGCGATGGCCGGCCACCCGTCGTAATCGCAACGCCGACGCCTCGCCCGACCAACACGCCGACCTTCACCCCCACGCTCGACGGCGTCTACGCGACGGTCGTCAGTCAGGTGCTGAACGTCCGCACCGGGCCGAGCACAATCTACGACATCCTCGGCCAGCTTCGCAACGGTGAACAAGTGCGCTTGATCGGCGCAAACCTCGACCTGACATGGGGTGTGCTGAACTTCCGCGGGCTCCAAGGCTGGATCTCGCTCGCGCCTAATCTCGCCACCGTGGCGGGCGATCTGCGGACCCTGCCGGTCATCGCTGCCCCGCCGACCCCCACCCCCGGTCCGACTAGCACGCCAGCGCCGACCGCAACCCCAAGCCAACCAGATGTCGTGGTGCTGAGCGCCGTGCCGGCTGTGATTACATGGGGCACGCTCACGAACGTATCTGTGACGGTGCAGAACGCTGGCGCCGGACAGACCGGGCAGGTCGCGTTTGCGGCCAGCTTCGAGCCGGGCGCAGTTTTTGCCGGGATCACGATACCAGCGCCGGGTCTGGGCTCGGGCCAGTCACAAGTCGTCAACCTGCCTGTTACTCTGTCGGGAACGACCGGTTTCTACTCGACGGTGATCGTCGCAGACCTCAACAACGAGGTCAGTGAAGGGCCGGGCGAAGGGAACAACGGCAGCTTCATCTTCAACTACAAGCTTGACCGGGCAACATCCAGCGCCGGGTCGATCACCCTCAACAGCGGCGTAGGCATCAACCTCGACGGCCTCGGTGGAGACGACCTGTTCTTCAGCGGCGGCACGATGTCGGCGCCGGGCGTGTGTTCAGCCGATACGGCAAGCTGCATTGGCGCGCTGACGGTGGGTCTCGACTTCAACTCGGCGCACCACGATGCAATCTCGTCGGCTAACGGCGTCAGCTTGAATGCGCTGGGGCTGGCGTTCGGCCAGACCGTCGGGTTCATCACGGATGGCGGCAAACGCGGCGTGCTGCGCGTCGACGCAGTCAGCCCGGGCAGTGTAACGTTCTCGTACCGAGTGTATATGTAGGCTGTAACAAGGGCGGCGGGTTCGCCTTGCCGTCACCATCGTTTTCGAGTGCGTGCCAGAGGTCGACCTCTGGCACGCGTCGTTTCTGTACCTACGCCACTTGCGCCGCTATTTCAATTTGCCCATATACTCTTGGTGTTGGACATCATCTGAGGATCCACGCTATGTACGGCTCACGGGTCATCGTCTTTGTCGTTACGCTACTCGTCTTGATCGGCAGCGTTCGTGCGCAAGAGCCGCGCGTCGCCCCCGCCAACGACAGCTTTGCGAACCGACGCTTGCTGACGGCCCGCGAAGTGATGAACGCAACCATCGTAATCGGAAGCGCGCAAGACGCGACGACACAGACAGGCGAGCCCGCGCCGTCGTGCGGGGCAGCATCCGACACGGTGTGGTTCGAGATCAATGCGCCGTTCCAGATCGACTTGGTCGTGGATACGTACGAAAGCAGCTTGAACGGCGGCGCATCGAACAACACGGTTATCGCAGTCTACCGGGCTATCCTCCCCACCCCGACGTTAGGGAGCTTGCTGGAATACTACTGCTCAACGGGCGGAAGCGGTGCAGGATCGTTCACGTGGGTTCCGCTAGGAGCCGGAAAGTCGTACTTACAGGTCGGATCTCAAGTCACCCTCAGCTCGGCAAGCAGTTATTCCGTCGAGTTCGGATCGCGCTATCAACTCCTTACGAACACCGATTTTGGCGACACCGTCAAGGTGCTCGCCCCGTGGACGGTCGGCGGGACGAATACCGCAGGTGACAAGGTTGTCTGCAAGGGCGCGCCGGTCGACTGCAAGTTTCGTTTCAAGACCGGCCCGGGTGAATCCAGCAGCCTCAAGTACAAGCTCACTGGACTGAGCGGACTTCCCCACGACACCGGCCCGACACGCTATTCCGAGTTTCACCTGTCGGTCGATCACGATACCGACCGCGCGCAGACGGACGCAACCGCGTCGGTCAAGGTGAAGTTCCTCGACGGCAGTAAAGACAAGGGTTCGCGCAGTCTCGATCAAGTCGGTGCCATTTTTGTCGATCCGCTCACCGGCGCGACGCCCGACAAGGTGATAGTGAAGATCAAGCACACCGGAACGTCGGGTGAGCCACTTTACATCAACGAAGTGCTGCTGCGTTACGCTCCGGGCGCGACCGGGCGCGGCGTGCTGCCGGTCCCTGCAGGGCCATAGCGTTCGCCGCAATCTCGTGAAGCGCTTCGTCTTGGTTCTGCTAGGGCTGTGCACTGGTTGGGCGCTCGCCGCTCAGCCGGCAGATTCCCGGTCCTTCTACCTCGGTTTCACGCCGTTTCCGCACGAGATCAGCGTGGACGCGGTGCGCTATGCGTACGACCGGATCGCGGAAGACGCGGACCTGATCGTCCATCACTTCGACAACGGTGTTCCGTGGCCGGAAGCACTGGCCGACGAGCCGTTCGCGCAAGCGGTTCAGGATGACTGGGCGCTGCGCCGGAGCTTGACGCCGGATACGCACAAGGTGATGGTGACGTTCACGCCGATCAACTTCCTACGTGACGGGCTGGCGGCATACCGAGGCGTACAGGAGGATATGCCGCTGCCATCGCCTTTTGACCGCTACCGGTTCGATCATCCGGATGTCGTCGGCGCCTTTACAGCCTACGCCGACCGCATCATCGCCTTCTTCGAGCCTGATTTCGTGCTGTTTGGCATCGAAGTGAACCTCTTGGTGAAACTGCGACCCGACCTGTGGGACGCCTACATGGTGCTTCACCGCGCGACGTACGAGCACCTGAAACAGCGCTATCCCGACCTTCCGGTAATGGTCTCAGTCACCGGTATCGATCTGCTTGATGGCTATACGGACGCCAATCATGGCGACCAGATGCGTGCCTTAGCGGATATCGCCGACTATACAGACATCGTCGCGCTCTCGATCTATCCGTACATGACGCGGTTCATGACACAGGGTATCCCGCATTCGATCTACGATGAACTCGCCGAATTGATCGATAAGCCGATGGCGGTTTCGGAAACCGGCTATCCGGCTCAATCCTTTGTTATCGACGTTGGCGTTCCGATTCAGCTCGATGGAACACCCGAGCTGCAGAACGAATGGATCACGCTTACGCTTGCCGCCGCCGCACAGTACAGGTTCGCATTCGTCGTCAACTTTGTACTGCGCGACTACGACACGCTTTGGGAACAGATTGGTGGGCGAAACGACTTGACGATCGCGTGGCGCGATACCGGGCTGTATGACGAACGCGGGCAACCTCGCCCGGCCTTAGCGACGTGGCGCGCCTGGCTACAACGTCCTATCACACCCTAATCCGGCCCGGTCGTGCGAATCCGCGTGTTTTCCGGCGGCTGATGCTAGCGCATCTTTCATAGTGTGACTTATGATATAGATAAGGGATTATCGCGACGCGAAAGCCACACCTGATGAAGAAGAAGTCCTTCCGGCCGCATCGGTCTGCGACCATGCGAGATGTCGCTGAATTGGCCGGGGTATCCCAGCCCACGGTATCGCGCGTTCTCAATAAGGCAAACACCAACATTTCGATCAGCGACGAGACGCGTACGCGTGTCATGGCGGCGGTCGCTGAACTGAATTATCACCCCAACGTGCTGGCACGCAGTCTGCGCACACAGAAGACGCAGATGATCGCGGTCATGGTGGCGCATATCTCCAACAGCTTCTACCACCCCATCGTCGCGTCGATACAAGACGTCGCGACGTCATACGACTATGACGTAATGATTGCGAATACCGATCATGTGCACCGCAACGAAGTGCACTTCTGCGAGGCAGTCACGCGGCGGCCTGTCGACGGCGTCATTATGGTCCCGATTCACTTGCGGACACCCGACCTCGCGGAGTTCATCGCCCGCACACAGACCCCTGTGGCTGTGCTCGGCGATCAGATCGATCACCCGCTGATCGACGTCGTTCACTACGACGATCAAACATCGCTTGCCGACGCGACGGTTTGGCTAGCCAACGGGCGCGGGCATCGGCGCTTTGGTTTGATTGGTGTCGGCGACGATATCGATGCTGGCCGGCGTCGAGTGACGGCTATCAACGGCGCACTGACAAGGCTTGGGCTGACGATTCATCCCGAGCATGTCGCAATTGGGGACTTTACAATCGAGAGCGGAAAGCGTGCCGCCAGCCAGCTCCTGCAAGCGAGCGAGCTTCCCTCGGTGGTCATCGCGTTGAACGACTTGATGGCGATCGGCGCCATCCTCGGCTTTCAGGCGGCGGGGCTCCGCGTTCCGGAAGACATCGCCGTCATGGGTTTCGACGACATCCCCGAAGCTAGTATCGTTCGCCCTGCATTGACCACAATCGCGCAGGACTCGGTCGAAATCGGTCGCAAGCTCGCCGAGAGCCTATTTCGGCGAATCGCGGACCCCGGAATGCCGCGGTCATGGCTGTCCGGCAAGACGAGACTGATCGTCCGCGACTCTACATAGAAGCTTTCCGACGCACTGCTACAAACCATTCGGCATGGACAGCGGCTGTTTGACAGCACCCGCATCGCGCCGTAGAATCCAATGCATACGATTTCATGGCGATGCCATTCGACGCAGCGCCAAAAATGCTTGGAGTACTTACGAATGAAACGCAGATCGTTCCTAAAAGGCGGCATGCTCGGGTTGGGTGCGCTGATTGGCGGGCGTGCAGCAGGGTTCCTGCCATTCGCGGCAGCGGCGCAAGGCGCGGAAGAGACTGGCGCGTTGGACATCAGCGGGGCCATCATGAACGTGCACGATCCGGTGATGATCAAACACGGCGACTACTATTACCTGTTTCACACTGGTACTGGCGTCCCCATGAAACGTTCGCCCGACATGCGTACGTGGCGCGTCGCACGGGGCGGCACGGTCTTCCAAGGCAATCCTGAGGAGGTCTTCTCATGGGTGCCGGGAGCGACTGATATCTGGGCGCCGGACATCTCGTACTGGAACGATCGCTATCACCTCTACTACTCTGTGTCGACGTTCGGCTCAAGCCGGTCGGCGATTGGGCTGGCGACCAACCTGTCGCTGGACTATGCAGACCCGGACTACGAATGGGTGCACCACGGCATCGTGGTCAAGTCCGACCACAACTCGAACTGGAACGCCATCGACGCCAACCTCGCTCTGGACGCAGACGGCATGCCCTGGCTCGTGTTTGGCAGCCACTGGAGCGGGATCAAGATGATCCGCCTCGACTACGACACGGGCCTGCAATCGGCCGAGGACGACACGCTGTACGACGTCGCCTCGCGCGCTGAACACCCGCGCGCGATTGAAGCGCCGTTCATCATCCGCCGGGGCGACTACTACTATTTGTTCGTGTCGTTCGATCAGTGCTGCAACGGCATCAACAGCACCTACAACGTGCGTGTGGGGCGCTCGGAGTCGATCACGGGGCCGTATGTCGACCGCGACGACATCCCGATGATGGAGGACGGCGGCACTCAGATACTATGGCCGCAGGGGCGCTGGCGCGGGCCGGGTCACAACGGCATTTTCAGTGTAGACGGTAACGACTACATCGTCTACCACTCTTACGATCAGGTGCAGGGCGGAATCTCCACGCTGCGCATCGCTCACCTGCTGTGGGACGACGAGGGTTGGCCCTACGTGCCCGGCATGGGGCCGGAGGATTAGGCCGTAATCAGCCAAAACTAGCCAGTTGTGCCGATCGGAACCCTTGCCGCACCCGCCCATCCATCACGCAGCTGTACGCGTGTGCCATTGGCTGTATGTGCGGCAAGTCGCGCGCGTGCGGCGTCGATCTCCGACTTTGCGTAATTGGGCAACCACTGCGCCTGCGCGACGAGTAGGTCGTCAGTCATCTGCCACACCTCTTCGGTGCTGCAGACTGCGCCGATCAGCGGGTCGTGCAGCATGGCCTGTTTCAACAGCGTGACGTCGCCCCGAACTGCCGCCTCCATCCCCATCTGCTGCACCCGCACGCTGGCCGCGCAAGTCGCTGCGCACGCCAGCGGGAGATCACCAACCACCGGCATAGAGATGCCGTTGAGGTCGACGTAGCCCGGAATCTCGATCACGCACCCATCCGGCAAGTTCGTGATGTGGCCGTGATTGACGACGTTGAAGTGTCCGCGGTAGATACGCCCTGTCTCAAGACCTTCGATGATGTACGATCCGTGTTCCTCGCTGCGGATCGACGGGCTGATCTTCGGCGGTTCTTCCGCCATCCACTCTGGGAATTCCGTTTCGAACCACGTACGGCGTTCCGTACATTCGCGCAGGTAACCGCCCGTTTCGCCGTTAATCCAACTTGATAGGTCGATCCATTGAGGGATCTCGTCGACACGCTTGCGGTACCAAGGGACGTATTCGCTGAGGTGACCGTTCGATTCGGTGCTGTAGTAGCCGAACCGGCGCAGCATGTCGATCCGCACCTTCTCGGTCTTGCGGTACTCCGGGTGCACCTCGAACAGGTCGAGCAGGCGGGGAACCATGTCCATGCCGTGCCACTGCACCTTGATATACCACGTCTGGTGATTGATCCCGGCGCAGACAATGTCGACATCCTTGCGTGTTACCCGTTCGTCGGAACCGATTAATCCTTCGGCGTGCGCCCACCGTTCGATTACCGCAGCGATCTGGTGATGCCCGTGCTGGACGCCGTGACACAACCCGATCGTGTTCACACCGCCGTAGGCATTGCACGCCCACACATTCATGGCCATCGGGTTTGAGTAATTGAGGAACAGCACATCCGGCTTGGCGACCTCGCGGATATCCTTGCAGATGCCAAGGAGTACCGGAATCGTGCGCTGGGCATACATCAACCCGCCAGCGCACAGCGTATCGCCAACGCATTGATCGACACCGTACATAAGCGGGATGTCGATATCGATCTGAAACGCGTCCAACCCGCCCTGCCGGATCATGCAGATGACGTAATCGGCGTCAGCAATCGCCTCGCGCCGATCGATCGTTGTGTGGATCGTCGCGGGCAGGTCATTGGAAGCGATATCACGCCCGCACAGCCGGGCAACCATATCCAGATTGCGCGCGTTGATGTCCATCAGCGCAAACTGCGTATCGACCAGCTCTGGCACGGCGAGAATGTCGAGTATCAGGCGGCGCGTGAAGCCGATCGACCCGGCCCCGATCATAGCGATCTTGATTGGCATGTCGCTCTCCAGAGGCGTCCGCCTCAGCGGCTCAATTGATATCGACGATGATCTTGAGCACGTTGTCTTCGTAGTGCGTGTTCATCTCGAACGCACGCGGTACGTCGTCCAGCGTGACGTGATGCGATACCAGATCATCGACATCGAGCGCACCGCTAGTGACCAACTTGATCGCTCGTGGATACGTGTGCTTCATGCGGCGCGCCATCATGATCGACAATCCTTTGCGCCGTGCCGTGCCGTGCCGCATATGGAGCTGGTCATCACCGGGGATACCCACCAACACGACCCGCCCGCCCACACGTGCCATGTCTGCCGCCATCTGCACGGAATGATCGGCCCATGCGGCTTCGAAGACCACATCGACTCCGCGCCCGCCGGTCGCCTCATGCAAAACGGTGACGGGGTCGACCTCATCAACGTTCCACACGGTTGCGCCGGTCTCGCGCGCTTTCTCGACTCGCCACGGGAACTTGTCGAACGCGTAGACCGGCGCCGATCCAGCCAGCTTCGCCAGCCTCAGGATGAGCAAGCCAACCGGCCCGCACCCGATCACGGCGACGCTGTCGGCCACGCGCAGATGGCCGAGGTCGACGGCATGAATGGCCACGCCGAGCGTCTCCAGCAGTGTACCCGCGCCGTTACTGATTGAATCGGGGATCGGGAAGCAGTTGCGCGCGTGCACGATCATGCACTCGCACAGCGCGCCGTTAGTTGGATAAACGCCGTAAAACGTGTGGTTCGGGCACAGGTTGGGGTGGCCCAGCTCGCAAATTTCGCAGTGCATACAGGGCGTCGACGGATCGACGGCGACGCGCTGGCCGACGTCCAGCGGCTGATGATGCCCACCGATCGCACCCTCACCGACGGCGAGGATCTCGCCCATGAACTCATGGCCGAGGATCAGCGGCGTGTCGAACGTGGTATCTCCGATGCGGGCGTCCTCGTACATGTGCAAGTCCGACCCGCAGATTCCCACCGCGCCAACGCGAATTAACACATCCCCGTGGCCAACTTCACCCGGATCGCTCAATGCGTCAACGCGAATATCACGTGCTCCGTGAAGCCGTGCTGCTCTCATGGTCACTGCTCCTTACAACTCAGCGCAGTGTCAAGGCCACGACGGAGGCGGCCGGAAGCTGCGTGCGAATGTGTGTGCCGTCTTCGATCACCGCGCCGTCAAAGCGCCTCGGCGTCACGCGGGAGGGTTCCTCGAACGTGTTGTGTGCGGTGATGTGATCGGCCGACAGCTCTACGCCGCTGACCAGCGTGGCCGACATGCCGGACAACTCGATGTCGAGTTGAGCGGAGTCTCCTGCATGAAGATTGGCTAACGTGATCAGCACATCGCCGTTCCCCGCGCGCGAAGCGCCCGCGCTGATCCCAACCAGCGGCGCGCCGTCCACGTCGATTGTACGTGTTGCCAGCTCATAGCTCAGTGCCGTGGCGTCCTGATGCCCTTTGAGCATGTCGAACACGTGGAACGTCGGCGTGTAAACGAGCTTTTCGCTCTTGGTCAGAAACAACGCCTGAATAACGTTCACGGTCTGCGCGATGTTCGCCATCTGCACACGTTCGCAGTGGTCCTGAAAGATATGCAGTGTCAGCGCGGCGACAATCGCATCGCGCATCGAGTTCTGTTGGTATAGAAACGCCGGATTGGTGCCCGGTTCGACCGGATACCACGCGCCCCACTCGTCCACGATTAGCCAAATGCGCTTGTCCGGATCGTATTTGTCCAGCACCGCGGCGTTCTTGGCGACGACACCGTCTATGTCACTCGCCAGCTTGAGTACCTCGTACCACTCTGCCTCGCCAAACTGCGTTGCCGAGTGCCGGGGCTGATTCGGCAGGTACACGTAATAGTGGATGCTCAGGCCGTCGGTGCGCACGGGATGGCGCCGGTTCATGATGCGGTCCATGAAGATCGCGACGTCTTCCGCGTTGGTGTCGCTGCCGCCCAGTCCGCTGGCGATCCGCATCATCGGCGTTTCGCCGTAGTTCTTCATGAAGTTGTGATACTGGCAGTACAGGTCGGCCATGTATTCGGGCGTCATCAGGCCGCCGCAGCCCCAGTTCTCGTTTCCGATACCCCAGAACGGGATTGACCACGCTTGCTCGCGACCGTTGGCTCGCCGCTCGTTGGAGAGCGTGCTGTCGTAGTTCGAAGTCAGGTATTCGATCCAGTCGCGCATTTCCTGCACGGTGCCGCTGCCGACATTGCCGCCAATGTACGGGTCGCAGCCGATCTGCTCGCACAGATCCAGAAACTCGTGCGTTCCAAAAGCATTCGTCTCCGGCGCGTTCCCCCAGAAGTTGAGCCGCAGCGGGCGCTGCGCCTTCGGTCCAATGCCGTCACGCCAGTGATACACATCGGCGAAGCATCCGCCCGGCCAGCGCAGATTGGGCGCCTTGATCTGGCGCATGGCCTCGACGATGTCGGAGCGCATGCCGCGCACATTGGGGATTGGCGAGTCTTCGCCGACGTAGATACCGTCGTAGATGCACGCCCCGAGGTGCTCGGCAAAATGTCCGTAGATGTGCCGATTGATCTTGCCCACCGGCTGGTCGGCGTAGATTTTGAGTGTGTTCACCGTTCGGCTGCTTTCCCGGCGTTCGCCGTCGTGCGCGTGCTAGAACCCCTTGGCCAGGGCGTAGTACATCTCGTTCCAACGCAGTTCGTTCTTGAACGTGTACAGCGTCGTGCTGGTGTCGATGCGAACATACTCGATACCTGCGATGTCCGCGAAGTCGGCCATGTACTCCGCCGTAAGCGACTGGCTGAAGACAGTGTGATGCGCGCCGCCTGCGTAAATCCACGCGGCCGCACCGAGCTTGAGGTCGGGCTGCGGGATCCAGAGCGCGCGAGCAACCGGCAACTTCGGCATCGGTTGGTCGGGAGTCACTACGTCAACATCGTTCACGATAAGCCGGAAGCGGTTACCCATGTCCACCAGCGAAGCGTTGATGGCGGGTCCGGGCGGCGTATCGAAGACCAAGCGTGCCGGGTCGGCCTTTCCGCCGATGCCCAACGGGTGAACCTGAAGACTTGGCTTGCCACCGGCAATCGATGGACAGATTTCGAGCATGTGCGCCCCGAGGACACGCATCCCGGCCGGATCGAGGTGGTACGTGTAGTCCTCCATGAACGAGGTACCGCCGGGCAGGCCGCTGGCCATGACCTTCGATGCGCGCAGCAAGGCCGACGTCTTCCAGTCGCCTTCCGCACCGAACCCGAATCCGTCGTTCATCAGCCGCTGCGCAGGCAGGCCCGGAAGCTGGGCCAGACCGTGCAAGTCCTCAAACGTCGTCGTGAATGCTTTGAAGTGCCCCGTGTCGAGGAACCGGCGCAGCCCGACCTCGATTCGTGCGGCTTCGCGAACGGAGTCGTGGCGTGCGCCGCCGCGCCGCAGATCGGGCGCCACGTCGTACTCGGCTTCATAGGCGTCGATCATCGCATTGATGTCATGTTCGGTGGCAGCGTTCACCTGCGCCACCAGATCCCCAACGCCGTAGCCGTAGACCTGATAGCCGAGCCGCATCTGCGCTTCGACCTTGTCGCCTTCGGTCACTGCGACCGAGCGCATGTTGTCGCCGAACCGGGCGACCCGCATCCCCTGCATGTCCGCCCAAGCGCACGCAACCCGCGACCATACGCCCAGCCGTGCCTGAACTTCCGTGTCGCTCCAGTGACCCACGACAACCTTGCGGTTCATGCGCAGGCGGCTTGCCATGAACCCGAATTCGCGGTCGCCGTGGGCCGCTTGATTCAGGTTCATAAAGTCCATGTCGATGTCTGCCCATGGGATGTCGCGGTTGTACTGCGTGTGCAGGTGCGCCAGCGGCTTCTTCAGAGCCGTCAGCCCGGCGATCCAGTTCTTCGCAGGCGAGAACGTGTGCATCCACGCGACGACTCCCACACACGATGGCGTAGCGTTCGCCTCGAGGCAAATGCCGTGAATCTGTTCCGGCGTCGTGAGCACAGGCTTGAAGACCACGCGGGTCGGGATTGCGGGCGCCGCGTCAAGCGCGGCCGCGATCTCGCGCGAGTGCGCCGCCACCTGCTCGAGCGTTTCCGGCCCGTACAGGTGCTGGCTGCCCGTCAAGAACCAGATTTCATAGGTGCTGAGATCGATCATGATTGCACACACCTTTCAGGATTTACTGCCCGTAGACGTTTTGATACCTGTCGTACAGCTTGTCGATGTCCGATTGCGCGATCGTCAGCGGCGTGCCGATCTGCAGCGCAGTCCAAACGATCGCGGCGTTGTCTTCCGTCATCACAGCCGCCTTGACGGCGCTCTCCGCGCTTGGCCCGGTGGCAAATACGCCATGGCTTTGCAGCAGGCATGAGGGGCTTCGGCTGCCCTTGAGCGTGTCGACCACGACCTGCCCAATTTGCTCGCCGCCGATCAACGCAAAGCCGCC
The DNA here is from genome assembly GCA_016716525.1 of Candidatus Flexicrinis affinis. Classification (NCBI taxonomy): domain Bacteria; kingdom Bacillati; phylum Chloroflexota; class Anaerolineae; order Aggregatilineales; family Candidatus Flexifilaceae; genus Candidatus Flexicrinis; species Candidatus Flexicrinis affinis. Next base: position 963,752 of record JADJWE010000001.1, on the reverse strand, counting down.
GCACGGGATCGGTCCGCCGAACTCGTCGCTCATCGCGGTCGTCACGCACGGGATTTCGCGCGCCAGCGTGGCGAAGGCGGTTGCATAGCGCGAGTGCGTATGGACGATACCGTTGACTGCCGGCATGTGCCGGTAGATGTAGCAGTGCGAGGCGGTATCGGACGACGCCTTGTAGTCGGATTCGACGATGTTGCCGTCGATGTCGACGACGACCATGTTTTCCGGTGTGAGGTCGGGGAACTTGATGCCGCTGGGCTTGATAACGACAAGGCCGGTCTCCGGGTCGCGCGCGCTGATGTTGCCGCTCGTCCACGCGACGAGATTGTTCTTCGGAAGCTCGGCGTGCAGGTCGCACACGGTACGCCGGAGTTCAGGCAGAAGCATGGCTCACTCTCCCCGTACTTCGTTGCGCAGCTTCTTCAGGCGCTTCATCACGTCGTTGGCTCCGCGCCCGAAGTAGCTGTACAGCGTCTTGTATTCGGCATACAGCCGGTCGTAGATCGCTTGATTTTCGCCAATGGGGCGCACAACGTCGGACTTCAGCTTGCCCATCTTCTCGGCCGCCGCGTGGATATCGGGGTACACGCCTGCCGCAACGGCGGCGTGCATGGCCGAGCCGAGCGCAGGCGATTGTGACGATCCGGCCAGCCGCAGTTCGCGGCCGGTAACGTCGGCGTAGATCTGGCGCAGAAGCGCGTTCTTTTCTGGCAGGCCGCCCGCCGCGACCAGTTCCTTGACTTCGACGCCGCGAGCCTCGAAGGCTTCGATGATTTCGCGCGTGCCGTACGCGGTCGACTCGATCAGCGCACGGTAGATGTCCGGTGCGCGGGTCGCGAGCGTCGCACCAATCAGCAGGCCGCTGAGTTCAGTGTCGACCAGCGTCGAGCGGTTGCCGTTCCACCAGTCGAGCGCGAGCAGGCCGTGTTCGCCGGGCTTCTGCTTGGCGCTCTCGCGTTCAAGGTACTCGTGCAGGTTGAGCCCCGCGGCCTTTGCCGCGTCGTGGTACTCCGGTGGGACCGCATTCTCGACGAACCACGCGAAGATGTCACCGACACCGGACTGCCCAGCCTCGTACCCGTAGAGGCCGTCGATAATGCCGCCGTCGACCACGCCGCACATGCCGTCGACCTCTTGCAGCGAGTCGCCGGACATGATGTGGCAGGTCGATGTCCCCATGATCATGACCATGACGCCGGGCTGGGTCGCCTTGACCGCCGGCGCCGTGACGTGCGCGTCGACGTTGGCGACGGCCACGGCGATCCCGGCAGGAAGCCCGAGCTTCTCCGCCATTTGCGGCGTCAGCGAGCCTGCCTTACCGCCGAGCGGCGCGAACTCGCCGGTCACCTTGGTCGCGATGACATCTCCAAAATCCGGGTGCAGCGCGGCAAAGTATCCCGGCGACGGATAGCGCCCGTCCTGAACCAGCATCTTGTACCCTGCAGTGCACGTGTTGCGGGTCATCACGCCGGTAAGCTGCCAGATTACCCAGTCGGCCGCTTCGATGAACGTGTCGATGGCGCGATAGACTGCCGGCGACTCGTCGAGGATTTGCAGCAGCTTGCTGAAGAACCACTCCGACGAGTACTTGCCGCCGTAGCGCTTGAGCCACGATTCGCCGCGCTCACGCGCGACTGCGTTGATGCGATCGGCCTGCGGCTGTGAGGCGTGATGTTTCCACAGCTTGACGTACGCATGCGGCTCGTCACGGTATGCGTCGAGGAAGCACAGCGGTGTGCCGTCGGCCTTGACGGGCATCGGCGAGCTGGCGGTGAAGTCCACGGCAAGCCCGACGACCTGAGCCGGATCGACTCCGCTCTCCTTCAGCACGGCCGGTATGGTATGCGTGAAAACGTCGAGATAGTCTTGCGGATGCTGGAGCGCCCATTCCGGGCCGAGCCGCTTACCGGACGGTAGCGTCTCGTCCATGACGCCGTGCGGGTAGTCGAAGACCGCCGTGGCGATCTCGCGCCCGTTGCTGACATCCACCAGCAGGGCACGGCCTGAGAGCGTTCCGAAGTCAATGCCTATCGTATACATCGTCCAGTCCTATTCCCGCTGTCCGCCGCGCCGGCAAACGAGTCACCGCTCTTCGAGGAACGTGGCATCCTCTTTCATGCGGTCCGACATCGTATCGCTCACCGGCACCAATGCGACAACCCCAAACTGCTGTCCGACCACAAAACCGGGCCGGTTGTATGACTCTAATGATATCCATTCCGGGTCAGCTAAGCCGGAAATGATGCGCCATGTCGCGTCCTCGGTGAACGTCTCGCTGCCGTCATGCGCGGCAAATACGATCGCGTTGTCCCGGTGTCGCAAGAAGAACCCGGGCAGGCTGATTGACCGGATAGAGACGGCTTCAGGATCGGCCAGTCCTGGCACGACGAAGAACTCCGAGTTGGCGATCGGGTTTGGCGAAATCTGTATCTGTGCGACGCCTGCGGAGTGTCCGAGATACGCTTCGGCATACCCCTTCGCGCGGAAGCGAGAGAGAGAAACGCCGAAGTCCGGCACCGGATCGATCCCGTTGTCACCCGACGGCGCCTCGATGACTTCGGTCGTCGGTACCGGCGTGCCGAATACCGGCAGACCGTCATCGCCCCACGTGAACTTCTGAACTCGCGTCGTCCGGCGATCATCGCAAACACCTTGGACGGAGTCGTTCGCGTGGTAGACGATCCAGTACTCTGTGCCGTCCGGCGACATGAAGAATCCGTTGTGCCCGGGGCCGAACACGCTGTTCTCGTCGGAGCGTTCAAACAGCGGCTCGGGATACTTGACCCACGACTCGGTCTTTAGGGGATCGCCGCCGGTGTATTGCAGGATCCCGAGCTTGTAGTCGGGCGTCACACAGTAGCTGGCCGAATACACGATGAACACGTCGTCGCCGTGATACAGCGCGACGGGCCCCTCGGTGACGTTAGCGCCGGACTTCTCCCAGTCGTATTCCGGCGCGGCAAGCAGTACCCGCGGGCCGGAGATCGTCCACGGGTCGCTCATCGGCGCGATGAACATCGACTGGTTCGGCCCAACCCATGAGGAAAACAGGAAGTATAGGTTTCCGTTTAGCTGAAGGATGCTGCCGTCGATCGCCCACACGTCATTGACCGGATCGAACACCCGCGCCTTGTACGTATACGGCCCCATCGGGTCGGTGCCTTCACTTTCCAGCACGTGAGTACGCTGATTGTCGAGCGTGCCAGACGTCCCGGCGCTGTAGTAGTAGTACCAGCGTGGTCCGTTCGGGCCATCAAGCAGGTGAAACTCGGGTGCCCACATATTACAGCAGCGCGACGGATCGGTTTCGAAATAGATACGGTAAGGGACGGCGGTCTTAAGCCCGGCCAGCGTCTCCGACTTGCTCATGACGAGTTCGGACCGGCCGGTCGTAGTGGCGAGGTAGTAGTAACCCTCGTAGTATTGAATCCACGGGTCCGGCCCGCCGTACGGATTGAGCGGGTTGCGCAGCACGCCGGGTTCGCCCGCATCCTGAGCGTTAGTCACGGTTGCGAGGCTGAAGCATACGCCGAGCAGCGCAAAGGGTGATCAACGTCTTTCTCATGCGTCCCTCCAATCCGGCGCCGGTGATCGCACCTGCTCTTCGCAGGGTCCCAAGCACCGTGCACAATCGATGTCCCGTCTAGAGCCCGCACTCCAACACCGTGAACGACAGCGGTGGCAGTACGAGCTGAGACTGGCCGTCCTGCACCGCCGGCGCCGCAATCGACTTGGTGACGACGACGTCCGGGTTCTCGAACGAGTTGACGGCTTTCGGGTCGGTGCCGGCCAGTTGATACGCACCCTTCACGCTCGACGGCTTGCGGTCCTGCCAGTGAATCGTCAATGGTACATGCTCGCTCAGGCTGCGGTTGACGATGTAGACAGCGTTACTGCCAGTCGCGGCATCGAACGACGAGGATACGTCGAGCAGCGGCATCGCGCCGAACTTCTCCGTCTCATAGGTCGGTGACGTAACGGCGACGTCAAGCGCATCGCCGGACGCGAGACGGTTAAACAGCGCGATCGGGTAATAGGTCGTGTGCTTGAGCAGTGAATCGCGTGTCGTCGTCAGCGGGGAGATCACGTTGACGATCTGCGCAAGGCACGCCACCTTGAGCACGTCCGAGCGGCGAAGGAACACGTTCATCCACTGCGCGACGACGAGTGCGTCCTCGAGGTTGTAGACTTCTTCGCTGAGGTGCGGCGCTTCGGTCCAGCCCCCGTCACCGCTGCGATCCTTGTACCACACATTCCACTCGTCCCATGACAGGTAGACGTCACGCTTCGAGCGACGCTTCGCCTTGACGTAGCGCAGCACGCCGGTGAGGGTATCGACGAAGCTCTCGAATTCCGCGCTGAGCGCCAGATAGCTCAGGGTATCGTCCTCATAGTTGGTGGCGTAGTAGTGCATCGAGTGGTAATCGACGTGGTCGTAGCAGAATTCGAGCGCCACACGGTCCCACTCCGGATAAGTCGGCATGTTCGAATGCGACGATCCGCACAATACGAGCTCAATTGACGGGTCGTGCATGCGCATCATCTTGGCGGCTTCGCGGGCCTTCTGCCCGTACTCCACGGCATCGAGATGCCCGATCTGCCACGGGCCGTCCATCTCGTTGCCGACACACCAGTACTTCACGCCGTACGGGTCGCGATGCCCGTTAGCGGCACGCATGTCAGCGTACTTCGTGCCGACTGGCATATTGCAGTACTCGACCAGATTGGCCGCGTCCTGAATGGTGCCAGTCCCCATATTGACGCCCATCATCGGCTCGGTGTTGATCTGCTTGCAGAACGCCATGAACTCGTCGGTGCCAAACTGGTTGGTCTCGATCGAGCGCCACGCGAGATCGCGGCGTGTGGGCCGCTTGTCGCGCGGGCCGACGCCGTCTTCCCACCGGTAGCCGCTGAGAAAGTTACCACCCGGATAGCGGATCGAGCGATAGTTCATCTCTTTCAGGACGGCGAGCACGTCCTTGCGTAGGCCGTTTGCGTCCGCATGTGGCGACGCGGGATCGTAGATGCCTTCATAGACGCAGCGCCCCATGTGCTCGGCGAACCCGCTGAACAGCAGCGGCGAGATGGCACTGATGACTCTATTGGTGTCGATGTAGACGTGCGACTCGTTTGAATTGGACATTACCCTCTATCCTTCAGCATTGGCAGAACCGGGTATTTGGGTCTGTATTCGGGCAACAACAACCAGAGATCGTAGTCCTGAACTCGACTTCACGGGAGCGCCGTGCGTTCGGGCGCTTTATGTCGAGACGGCGATGCGCTCACCGCCTCGTTCGGTGACCTTTTGGCCGTACTATCTATCGCCCGGCCATACCGGTCAGCATCACACCGCGGATAATTCGACGTTGGAACAATACGTACACGATCAGGATCGGAATGGTGGACAGGACCGCTCCTGACAGCACCATCGGCCGGTACTGACCTGCATACGAGGAGTTCAAGATCGTCAAGCCAACCGGTAATGTGCGCGTTTCAAGACTGTTGGTGACGATGAACGGCCAGAACAGGTCGTTGTAGTGACCCAGGAAGATGAAGATCGACAGCGCGACAAGTGCATTCGTCGACAGCGGCAGCACGACATGCCAGAAGCGCCCAAAGTAGCTCGCGCCGTCCAGCACCGCCGCTTCTTCAAGCTCGGTCGGGATCGACATGAAGAACTGGCGCAGCAGGAACACGCCGAACACGTTGGCCGCGCCCGGGAAGATCAGGGCGTTAAACGTGTCCAGCCACTTCAAGTCGCGCATCAATAGATAGTTCGGGATCAGCGTCACCTGCGACGGAATCATGATGGTGATGAGCAGGATCGCAAACAGGATATTGTTGCCCGGGAAGCGCAGGCGCGCGAATGCATACGCGGCGGGTGCGCACAGCACGAGCACCGCGACCGTATAGCCCGTCGCCGCAAGCAAGCTGTTGCGCAGCCATACGTCGATGCGCAGGTCCTGCTGGGTGAGCACCTGACGCATATTATCGAGCGTTGGGTTGGCCGGGATAATCTGTGGCGGCCAGCGGTTGACCTCGGCATTCGTCATGAGCGATTGCGAGATCGCGATGAGCAGCGGCATCATCACGAAGATCGACATCACGATCAACCACGTGTACGCAGGGAGATTTCTTAGTCGGTGTCCCATGATCTCCTCCTAGTACTCCACGCGCCGGCCGATGAAGAAGAACTGGATGGCCGTAACAGTTGCGATGATCAGGGCAAGGACGACGGCGATCGCCGCACCGTAGCCCATGCGGAACGCCGTCCACGCAATCTGATACAAGTAGTAGATAACCGTATAGGATTCGCGACCCGGACCACCGGTCGTCATGATGAAGGGCTGACCGTAAACCTGAAAGTGCGCGATAACGCCTGTTACCGTGACGAAGAGGATTGTCGGGCGAAGCAGCGGCAGCGTGATCCGAAAGAAGACCTGACGCCCGTTAGCGCCGTCAATCCGAGCGGCTTCATACAGTGTTTCAGGTATCCCTTGTAGGCCTGCAATGAATATCAGCATGGGGAACCCAAACGTCCACCACACCGTTGTTAGGCTCAACGATGGCACGACTAGATTCGGATCGCTGAGCCAACCAATCGGCCTCACACCGAGGAAACTCAGGAAGTAGTTGAGTACGCCGTACTGGGTATTTAGCAGCCACACCCAGATCAGCCCAACGGCGCCGACCGAGAATAGGCTCGGCATGTACAGAAGGACACGGAAGAAACCTTGACCTTTGATGGGCTGCGTTACGGCAACTGCACTGATCAGGGCGACAACTGAAGTGCCAGCCACTGTCATCAACGTGAATATGATGGTCTGTTCAAGGGACTGCCACCAGATGTCGTCGTTGAACAGCTCAAGGTAATTGTCGAAACCAATGTATGGACGCGCGGGCCGCAAGATTTGGTATTCGTAGAAGCTGATCTGAACGGCGTTGATAACAGCACGAACCGTGAAGACCGCAAAGAAGGCCAAGAAGGGCAGCAGGAAGAGATATGCAGCAATTGCCTCCCGCCTCTTCAAGCTAACAGTAAACCGAGGTTTGGGCCTATTTACATCTGGCAGCCCAGCTGTCATTGATGTCATGTCAAACTGGTCCTCTACAAGAAAACGGCCTATTCAACCTGTCGAGACAGGCATGTGGTACGACTGTAGTATATCGAACCAGCACCCGACGCGGCGATCAGGATTACGTGGCCTTCCCATCCGGGTGGTGGGGGTAGATCGCTTACATCTACCGCCCACCACCTTCATGATCGTTAGGCGGATCCGGCAGGTACTACAGCCGGTTTCACACCCATCGTGCCACTACTAGAACGCGCGGTCGAGAGCCTGCTGCATCCGCTCGGCGGCATCATTGAGTGCCTGTTCCGGCGTCTTCAGGTTGTCGAGTGCGGCGCCAAGTTCGGGCTCAAGGATGGCGTACATTTCCTGAACCACCGTGCTCTTCGGATCCTGGACTCCGTACTCAGAGAACCCCTGGCCGAGCAAGATGTTGGAGGGGTAGTTCACAGGATCGAGCGCAGCCTGTGCCGACAGGCGGGCAGGCACCTGACCGGACGCGGCCCACTCGACCTGATGGTCGCTGATCCAACGGAGGATCGTCTCAACGGCTTCGCGCTTCTCGCCGGAGCTGCCGACCGGCAGCATGAACACGTGCTGACCGAACCACGTGCCCTTCTCAGGACCCCACTGCACCTGCGGCCACGCCATCCACTCGAACTCGGCCGATGTCGTCGCATGGTTCACAAACCACGTGCCGGTCGGGATGACTGCCAGCGTCTGGCCCGGGAACATCTGCCAAGAATCGAAACCCGCGGGCGGTGCCGCGACATTGTACTTGTAGATCAGGTCGTAGGTCTGCTGAAGTGCGGTAACACCGGCCTCCGAATTGACGACGACCTGCGTGCCGTCTTCGTTCAGGATGCTGCCGCCGTGCTGGGCGAGGACCGATTGGAAGTTCACGCGCGGCCATTCACCCGTGGCGTAACCGTAAACTGCAATGTTCTCAGGGTCGAAGTCCGGCGACAGGGCGTTGTTGCCGTTGACGTCGATGGTCAGCTTCTGGAACAGCTCGACCCAGCCTTCGTAAGTCGTCGGGGCTGTCGCCGGATCGGTATCAATGCCTGCGGCCTCGAACATTTCCTTGTTGATCCACAGGCCGCGGCCGTGATTGTCAAGCGGAATGCCGTAGATCGCGCCGTTGTAGGTCAAGCCGTCAAGTGTCGGGCCAGAGATGTCGTCGGTCGGGAACCAACCGCCGTTAGCCGTGTACCAGCTGCTCAGGTCCTCAAGCACGCCGTAGCCGGCGAATTGCGGGATTTCCGACGCGTGCATCAGCATCAGATCGGGCGGATTGCCAGCGACAAACGCTGCCTGCGTCTTGGTGTACATCGTTGCCCACGGAATGATCTCGTGGGTAATGGCGTATTCAGGGTTCTCGGCGCTGAACTCTGCGAGCATCGCGTTTAGGGTCGTGCCGTCCGAACCGGTCAGACCGCTCCAGAAGGAAACCTTGATCGAGCCACTACCGAGCTCGGCAACGATTGGGGTCGGTTCAGGCGCCGGATCCTGCGCGCCGACCATGGGGACGGACAGAACGAGTGCGGCAAGCAGCAGCACGGTTACGGAAACGATTAACGACAGACGTTTGTTCATCTTTCTGCTCCTCAAATCTTCGAACCTCAGGGCTCATGGGTTGGATCGATTGTGCAGTATTTAGGTCTTGTGTCGGACGGTCGCGCGCTGTTTGAGCGCGAGCATCACTTGCGATCCGCGACAGCGATGTCAGTCCGAACGCACCTCCTCTCCTAGACACTCAACTAACTTGGTCCGCCATGATGGTGATAGGGCGTTGGATGCGTGGCGGCACCAGTACCGACCGGACAATCGAGTGCATGAAATCGTATGCACGACCACAAATTAGAACGCGCCCATGACTGTCTGTCAAGACACCCAATGCGAACGTTCACAAGTCGTATGGCACGTCGCGTGCGAGCTATGTTAAGCGACCCGGCCAATCAACGCCCGCCCTATTCAGTCGGTCCATTTGATCTGCGGTGAGGTCAACATCCAGTGCGCCGATGTTCTCAGCGAGCTGCTCGCTGCTGCTGGCGGCGATGAGCGGGATGACCGAGCGGTTCATCATCCACTTCAGGATGACTTGATTGACGGTTGCACCGGTCTCCGCCGCCACCGCCGCGAGCGTTTCCAGCCGCCTGCCGTTATCGGGCGTCTGAAGTTCCTTGCGGAAGCCGCGCTCGGGGCGCGTATACGCGCCCGATTGCAGCACGCTGTAGGCCAGCAACGTAAGCCCGCTGTTAGCGACATAGTCGAGCAAGTCGTCGTTCGCCATCTCCTGCGGGGCGACGTTCATGCCGCCGCGAAGCTTCAGGAAGGTGTAGTGCTGCTGGACGCAGCAGAACTTGGCCCACCCGCGCGTTTCGCTGATCCAACGCGCTTGCTCGAGTCGCCACGCCAAGTAGTTGCTCGCGCCGATAAAGCGCACTTTGCCGGCGTCGACCAGCCGATTCATCGCTTCGAGCGACTCCTCTAGCGGGGTCGTCCGATCATCGACGTGGGCATAGTACAGGTCGATGGTGTCGACTTGCAGCCGCCTCAGGCTCTTGTCGCACTCCTGCTGGATGTCACTTGCGCGCAGACGTTTAGGGACGTCACCGTAGCCGAAGCCGACTTTCGAAGCAAGGAATATGCGGTCTCGGTTGCCTCGCGCCTTCATCCACGCGCCCAACAGCGTTTCGCTCTCTCCGCCGCGGAACCCTTCAACCCAGTGCGAATAGATGTTGGCGGTATCGATAAAACTGCCGCCGGCATCGACATATTGATCGAGCAGGCGGTGCGACGTGGCCTCGTCGTTTCTCGAGCCGAAGTACATCGCGCCGAGGCATAGGCTGCTGACCTGTATGCCGGTCTGTCCAAGTTGCTGAAATTTCATGACTCTTGCTCCAATATCCAATGACGTCGCGATCCAGCGCGTGCGATAGCACTACGACTCGCGCAGCCAAACGCGCATCTCACCGGGCTCGCGGTTCGCCCACATGAAGTACGGCACCGCCTTGAACTCGAACGGCACTGCCACGAGGCTCATCTCCGGCAGCGGGCGATATAGGTCGTCGGCCCACTCCTGCGGCTCGACGCGATGCGCAGAGCCTCGAACCACTACGGCGCCGCCCATCAGCGTTCGATCGAACTCCGCCGTCAGCGCCGCATCGCGGGCCAGAGTCACGTTCGCTAGCCGCGGCCCGTTATCGACCTGTTCGAGGCAGTAAACGATTGGCCCGCGTTGGAGCGCGATCTGTCCTGCGTTCTGGCGGATCATCGGGTGTGGCGCAATGCGTTCCACCGGCATCTGCAGTGTCAACGTTACGACGTCGCCGTCGTGCCACTCGCGGTCGACGTGGGCATAGCCGCGTTCCACTGTGGCCGAGACTCCGTTGCCGTTCACCGCAAGCGAGAACTGCGAGCACCAACCCGGAATGCGTAGCGCCATGTCGAACCGTTGGGTGCTGTCCGTCCGAACCGTGATGTTCACGGTGCCGTCCCACGGATACTGCGTCTGCTGGATCAAGCGAACCGCGCGCCCACCTAGATCGACATCGGCAATGCTGTCGTTATACAGGTGGACATACACGCGGCCCGGCGCGGCCGAGACCATGTATTCGCCGATACTGGCAACAAGCCGTGCAACATTGGGCGGACAGCACGGGCAGAAGTACCACTCCTGCCGCTCGTAGTGCTCGTCGGTCGCAATGCCGCTCAGGTGCTCGTAGGGATTCACGTACGGATACGACGCAAGCGGGTTGGCGTAGAAAAAGTGATCGCCGCTGTGTGATACGCCGCTCAGGACGTTGTTGTACAGCGCACGTTCCATCACGTCGATATAGCGACCGTCCGGATCGATATGGAACATCCGATGCGCCCAGAATGCGAGCGAAATCGCTGCGCATGTCTCGGCGTAGGCGGTTTCATTCGGAAGGTCGTACGCAAAGGTGAAACCCTCGTTGGAATGCGCCGGGCCGAGGCCGCCTGTAATGTACATCTGGTGGGTCGTCAGGTCGTCCCAGAGCCGTCTGGACAGATCGAGCAGTTCGGTATCATTCGTCTCGCGGGCGATGTCGGCCACGCCTGCATACAGATAGCATGCGCGCACGGCATGACCGGTCGCCTCGGTCTGCTCTCGCAGTGGCAGATGCGCCTGACAGTACCGGTAATTCTTAAACCAGAAGTCGGCGGGGTCTTCTCCGCGCTCCTTGGCCTCAAGGTCGAAATAGTGCGGTTGCTGTCCGCGTTCATCGATAAAGTACTTGGCGAGGTTCAGATACTTCATCTCGCCGGTCGCGCGATACAGCTTGACGAGCGCCAGCTCCAGCTCGGGATGGCCGGGATAGCCATGCTTCTGGCCTTCGCGCGGGCCGAACATCGACTCGATGTGGTCTGCGTAACGCTGCAGCACGTCGAGGATCTTGCGCTTTCCGGTCGCCTCATAGTAGGCGATCGCCCCTTCGATGAGATGGCCGGCGTTGTACATCTCATGCCAGTCGCGCAGGTTCTTCCACCGATTCTCCGGTTCGAGAATCGGGAAGTACGTATTCAGGTAGCCGTCGGAGAGCTGTGCCTCGGCAATCATGTCAATCACCCGATCGGCCAAAGCTTCAAGTTCGGGATCGGGGTGCGTGGCGAGGCTGTAGCCCACGGCTTCGAGCCACTTTGCCGTGTCCGAGTCGAAAAACATGTAAATGACGCTGCGTTTCTTGGGGCGCTCCCGGTTGGGATCCATGCGCCACGCGTCAATGCGCCCGGTCTTCTCAAGCTGGTGATAGACTGCCGGAATCGTGCTGCTGCGGTTCACGGTCTGGCGTTCCTGCCAAAGACCGCCCGTCACTTGTACTTTGCGTAAATCAACAGGAACCGGTGACTCAACGTTAACGGATGCCATGGTCTGGATTCCTTGCTGCGTATCTATTTGACTGTCAACTTTACCCGCGCCACGTGCACTCCAACAAACGTCAAAATGCTACAATACCAGTACGATTCCGACTTCCGGAGCCTTCCTCATGAGTCCGCATACGCTGCATGTCTGGATGGAAAGCCCTATCAAGGTGCAGAACGCCGGGCTGTTCATCTCCCGAGGGGATGCCATGCACCCGACCCGCACAATCGACTCGCACGAGTTGATCCTCGTCGTGCAGGGCGAACTGGATATGTGGGAGGGAGATCAGGTCTTTCATCTCGTGGCGGGAAGCACACTTCACTTGTGGCCGGGCCGAACACACGGCAGCACCAAACCGATGCCGCCCGATCTGCGCTTCTACTGGATCCACTTCGACGTGCCGGAGGGCCGCCCGGAGCGCGCCCGTCGCGAGGTCGATCGCCGCTCTGCGGTTGACGTTCCGCAGCACTCGCACATGCCCCGCCCTGACGCGCTTGAGCGCCTCTTTCGGTTCTTCCTGACAGAGCAGGAAACCGGAATTCTGCGGCCGTCGTCCGCCAACATGCTGATGCTTCTGATGCTGTTTGAAGTCGGTCAACAGGCGCTCGAAACCGCCGAGACCGCCACAACCAACGCCGTGGCAACATGGGCGCACAACTACATTCGAATGAACTTCGACCGTGGTATCACCGCCGGCAAGGTCGCCGAAGCGCTCGGCTACAACCTCGACTATCTCGGCCGCATCTTCCGCGAGACGTATCACTGCACGCTGACCGAAGCCATCCACCGCAGGCGGATACAGAAGGCATGCGAGTATCTGCTCAACAGCGAATTGACCATCAGTCAAATCGCCGGGCGATGCGGCTTTCGCAATCCCGACTACTTCCGGCGAATCTTCCGCAGCGCAATGCAGGTCACACCGGGCGAGTACCGTCAGGAGAACTTGCGGGTCCACATCATCACCCACTGACTGCCGCCAAGCGTCAATCAAACTGGTGTGGCAGTCTTTGCAGCACGCGCTATCATCATCGATGAAATCGTATGCAGGTCCGTTGTTGAGCAAGAAATTGCGAAAGAGGCGTTTAGATGGACATTCCCCGTTCCGAGTATCCTCGCCCACAGCTCGTGCGCAATCAGTGGCTCTGCCTTAACGGCACGTGGCATTTCGCCTTCGATGACGACAACCGCGGCCTCGCCGATAAGTGGTACACCGGTGCGGCGTTCGATCAGCAGATCCTTGTTCCGTTTACGTTTCAGTCTCCGCTCAGCGGCATCGGCACCAATGACTTCCACGATGTCGTCTGGTATCAGCGCGCCTTCGAGGTGCCGAACTCTTGGGCAGGCAAGCGCGTCCTACTGCACTTCGGCGCGGTCGACTACCGCGCATGGGTGTGGGTCAACGGCACGTTTGCCGTCTTCCACGAGGGTGGGCACACGCCGTTTTCGGTGGATGTCACCGACCTGCTAAAGCCCACGGGCAACTCGTTGGTGCTGCGCGTCGAAGACGTATCGACCGACGTATATCAGCCGCGCGGCAAACAGTATTGGATGCGCGACTCGGCGGCGATCTTCTACACGCGCACGACGGGAATCTGGCAGCCGGTGTGGCTTGAGCCGGTCGGCCCGACGTATGTCAAGTCGCTCAAAATCACGCCGGACGTCGATGCGCGCTCAGCGACGTTCGAGTACGTCCTCGGAGGCGCAGTCCCGACCGAGATCGAGGTCGAGGCGTCCGTGACGTATCGCGGAGCGCCGGTTGTCAGTGGGACCATCCAGCCGGAATCGGTGATGCGATCGGTGTCTCAGGTCGTGAAGTTTGGCCGCGATATGGCCGTCTGGTCGCCGGAACATCCAAACCTGTACGATTTGGCGGTGACAGTCAAAGCCGGCGGCAGTGTCGTCGACACGTTCACATCCTACTTCGGCATGCGCAAGATCAGCATCGAGCGCGGTCAAGTACGGCTCAACAACCATCCGTACACGATGAAGCTGGTGCTCGATCAGGGCTACCACCCCGAAGGAATTCTGACGTTCCCAGCCGACGACGACTTCAAGAAGGATATTGAACTCACACAGCGGCTTGGCTTCAACGGCGCGCGCAAGCATCAGAAAGTCGAGGACCCACGCTATCTGTACTGGGCCGACCGGATGGGCTTGCTGGTGTGGGGCGAAATGGCTAATGCCTACGCCTACTCCGATGAGTACGTCAAGCGCATCACGTCAGAGTGGCAAGAAGCCGTCGATCGCGACTACAACCACCCGTGCATCGTGGCGTGGGTGCCGGTTAACGAAAGCTGGGGAGTACCGGACCTCAACGGCGACCCGAAGCAGATCAGCCACCTGAACGGGATGTATCACCTCACACGCTCGCTCGACCGGACGCGGCTCGTGGTGTCGAACGATGGTTGGGAACACGCGACGACGGATCTGCTGACGATCCATGACTACGAAAGCAGTGGCGAGGTATTGACCGAACGTTACGCGACCCTCGCCAGTACGCTCGCCGCACGGCCAGCTAAACGCGATCTCTACGTACGTGGGGTCGAGCATGCCGGTCAGCCGATCTTGTTGACGGAGTTTGGCGGCGTCGCGTACAAGAAGTCCGCGCAAGAAGGCTGGGGCTATTCGACAGCCGGCGACGAAGCCGACTTCATCGACCGGTTGGCGGCAATCATGACTGCGGTCTACAAGTCGCCCGTGCTGCAGGGTTTCTGCTACACACAGCTCACCGACGTCGAGCAGGAGATCAACGGCCTGCTGACGTACGATCGCCAGCCGAAAGCGCCGCTGGAGACGATCGCGCGCCTGATCAGCGGTCAGGCGTAGACAAGCACCTCAAGCGGGCCACGGAGATGCAGCCGTGGCCCGTGTATTTTGATAGCGTCCGGCTTCAGGCCGCGGCGTTTTAGGCTGCGCGAACTTGCAGCCGTTCGGCGGTGCGCCCAAGCGCGAAGATCGCCGCTGCGGTCATCGCGCACAAGACGAGCAAATCGAGCGCGATGTCGCCCAAGCCTGCCCCACCCTGACTGATGTCCAGCACAGGCTGCATGATGTAGTATGTCGGGAACAGCCGCGCGATCCACTGCGGAATAGCTTCCGGGAACAGCGCGACGATTGCCGGCGCGTAAATAAGAATGCCAGTGCTCTTCATCAGAGCGAAAAGCGTTTGGATGTCCTTGACGCGCGAGCCGACGAAGATCCCGAAGGCCGCCGCAAACATGCCGCTGATCGTCAGCAAAAGCACGAGTAGAATCGGCTGCGGGCCCCACCCACCGTTTAGCGTGAGGATCGCAAATCCGGAGAAGATTGACAGCGCAACACCCATCAACCCCTTGGCGGCGAACACCTCAGCCATCGACATTGGAGTCGTTGTGACCGCCGAAAGCGTGCGCTTCAGACGCTCTTCGATCATCGATGTCGCCGGAACCATCATGCCGCCGAATACGACCGCCATGAGCACCAGCAGCGGGAGCAGTCGCTGCTGCCAAGAGACTTCGGCCCGGTCGCCCACGAGTACGATGTCGACCGTAATCGGCGTCTCGCGCCCGCTGATCTCCAGCGCGCTGTCGGCGACGGCCGCGCTGATGATCGCGCGGTTGCGCACGAGACTCTGGCCCCAGACGAAGAACGTGATCTCGGTGCGTTCGCCTGAGCGCAGGGCCGCATCGAAACCATCTGCCAGCACCAGCCCGACCTCAGCGCCGCCAGTCTCGAGCGCAGCTGTCAGATCGGCCTCCGAGTCGTACGATTGAACCGCGAGGAAGTCTGCGGCAGCAAGCAATGCGGCCAACTCGGAATCGCCCATGTCGACGATTCCCAGCTTAGGCTTCTCGGAGAACAGCGTGCCGAACAACAGGCCGACCACGAGCGACACGACCAGCGGCATCACGACGGCAAACACGAAGATGAAGTTCTTCGACCCGTACCGAAGGTCCTTCATAAACAACACGCCTACACGACGAAAGCTCATCGTATCCTCCTGCCCATAACGGCCACACCCGCGGCCATTAGGGCAATCCCCATGACCAACAGCACGGCCAAGTTGCTCGCCACGGCACCCCACGAGGCGCCGAAATTGACGACCTGATGGATGGTATCGAACATGTAATAGGACGGGATGATCTGCACCCAGCCCGTAACCGTCCCCGGGAACACGACGCCGTAGGACGGAATCACCATGATGATGACGGCGAGGATGCCCCATGCCATAACGCTCATCATGCTGCGGCTCACCGACGCGATCAGAAAACCGAGACCGGTCACGACAAGGCTCCCCAACAGCAGTGTCGTCAGGATCAGCAGCGGTTCCCAGCCCAAACTGCCGGTCAATCCCATCAACAGCGCGGCCTGCACGAACGCCAGAACCACGCCGAAGATCGCTTTGCTCGAGAACATCCCGACCAGCGTGACCGGCGTGACCAGCACGGCTTGAAACGTCCCGTGCTCGACCTCGTCCGAAATCAGGCTACCCAGTCCCATCGTCTCCATGACCAGCAGCCAGATCGCCATCAGCGGCAGCAAACGATTGCGAATCGCGAGTTGATCGCCGGTCCGGTCCGGTCCGACGATCTGCTCGACGAATTCCAACTGCAGCGGGTCGCCGGCTACGGTGTAGCTGAGTTCGTTGAACGCGAGACGCAGAACGGTGCGCATCGCGTTGACGATTTCACGCGGCGCGTCTGATGCGAAATAGACGGTCAATGTGGACGGCCGGCCCAAGAGAATGCTGCCGACGACATCCTCGGGCAGCGCAACGCCGGCCACGTATTCGTTGTTGACGACCGCTTCTTGCAGCGCGGCGTCCGATTCCATCGGCACGATCGTAATGTCGTTGCCGGTCAACACCTCAAGCACCGTGTCGGGGATCGAAGGGGCGTACACGGCCAGCGTAAGCGACTCGTCAACTGTTGAAGGCAGCAGATGAAAGGCCGCGATGTAGAGGATCACGCCCGCGATCGTGATAAAGGCGAAGAATCGATTGCGAAAGTATAGCTTCAGATCCTTCATCATCAGGGTGCCCAGAATGCGAGCGTTCATCCCGCGAGCCTCCGTCCAGTGATCTGGATGAAGATGTCTTCGAGTGTCGCTTCCTCGCTGTGGACGGTCACGACCTTTTCGCTTTCGAACAACTGCTTGAGTGCAATGCCGGTCTCGGCGCTGTCGAGCGTGACTTCACGCACGTCTATGCCGCCGTCGGCAGTCTCTACCTCTACCTTCAGCAGGCGCTTGCCGTACTTCTGTTTCAACTTGTGCGGCGTGTCGAGGGCCACGATCTCACCCTGATTGATGAAGGCAACCCGATCGCTGAGTATGTCGGCCTCGTGCATATCATGGGTGGTCAAGAACACGGTCGCGCCATTAGCACGCGCTTCGCGGATCAGGTCGCGGATCGCCTCCGACGATACCGGATCGAGGCCTTCGGTCGGCTCGTCGAGGAACAGAATGCGCGGCTTGTTTACCATCGCCCGTGCCACCATCAGGCGCTGCTTCATGCCCTTCGAAAACCCTTCGACTCTCTCTTTGCCGCGCGTACCGAGTCCGACCCGATCCAACAGGTCGTTCACATCGGCGTTGACGCCGTAAAGGCGCGCAAACAAGGCGAGGTTCTCGATCGCGCTCATCTGCGGATACAGGTTGGTCGTCTCGAACGACACGCCGATGTGCTGCTGCACCTTGTTCGGCTCTTTAGCGATGTCCATGCCAAGAAGTGTGGCCTTGCCTGCTTTGGGCCGGATCTGGCCCGTCAGCATCTTGATGGTGGTCGACTTTCCCGCACCGTTGGGGCCGAGGTATGCGAAGATCTCCCCCTCCCCCACCTCGAAATTGATGTGGTTTACGGCCGTCAGGTCACCGTACGCGTAAG
This sequence comes from Candidatus Flexicrinis affinis, assembly GCA_016716525.1. Lineage (NCBI taxonomy): Bacteria > Bacillati > Chloroflexota > Anaerolineae > Aggregatilineales > Candidatus Flexifilaceae > Candidatus Flexicrinis > Candidatus Flexicrinis affinis. The sequence continues at coordinate 945,934 of JADJWE010000001.1, read as the reverse complement.
TCAGGTCTTGGGCAACAATGCTGTGATTGACCATGTCTATATACCCTGTTCGCAAAACCAGAGGATGCTGCGGTCCGGCGCAACGATCCAGATTCCATTGTAGTCCTGTCTGCGCGTACGGGATGTTACAAACGGACCATTCGAACGGTGCAGTTCGTCCAATTTCTGGGGTAGCGCAGGAGCATCTGCGACCTCGATGGCGCTAGCCAGTACCCGGGGCTTCGGCGCGTACACCGCCGCGGGCCAAGTCAAGCGACAGTACATCACCATCGTACGAGATGTCCATGCGCTCGGCGCCGAGGTCGACGCTCGTGTACTTGTTCTCGTAGTGCGGAAACGCGGCCCAGTCCACGGCGCGCCCGTCGACTTTCAGATGCCCTTCCCAGCCGAACACCAGTGACTCGCCGTCCGGCGTACGATACTCGACACGCGTCCCCTGCCCTATTGGCACGTTTTGCTCTACCTTGGCGATAAACGTGTGCCAGTCCCCGTCGTCCGCGGCACTGCCCACCGTGCATATCCACGCATGTCCACCGTTCTCGCTGCGCAGTTCTTGGCCGGCGTACGGTCCGCGGTCCAACAGCGCCAGCGGGCCATCTCCCCACAGAGCGAGGTATGCGTCGCCGAGCCGCGCAAACGCCCACGCTCCGCGGATGACGTGTTCGTCGAACTCGGCACATGGGAAGTACGCGTGACTGAACCCCAAGCCGACGGCAGCATCCAGCGAATACAGGCAGATCACGGTGCGGCCGTGCATCCCGACACGCGGGAGACGCGCGGAACCCGCCCAGTAGTTCGGGCGCGCGTTGCCATGCTCTTGGTTGTTGCCGGGATACGTCGTGAAGACTACGGCTTCAGGACCAAGTGTCGCTTGCCACAAGTGCTCTTGGATCCCGCGCTGACCGGGCCGGTAATCGACTGCGGCGGCGAGCATCGACGTCGGCGTCCTGCGCGTGATCGTGCGGATATCCCACTCCCCACGATGAATGTCGAACTGGGGACGGAATCTCCCGTTCGATCGCGCACGTGTTACGAGCTCGCCAGACACATCTGCACCAATCCGCTGTAACACCTCAGGCACGCGATACCGCTGGGCGAGGGCCAGCATCGACGTCGCGTGAGTCTCGCCGTTGAAATTGCCCATCCCCCAGGCAATCTGCTGCATGCCGGAGGTCGCATCCGCGCGGGCCGTCTTCAGGCCATCCACGTAGCATCGTCCGTGTGAGCTTCCGTGTGCCCCGCGGAACGACTGCGACGCCAGCATGAAGAAGATCTTGTGCAGCAGCGCTGCGGCCATTTCTCGCAGGCGCGCGCTGTTGGCAAGTTCCACCAGTGACAGCATCGCGAAGGTGTCCATCGTCAAATACGTATTCGAGTCCCACTCCGAAAACCCGCCGCGCAAACGTCGCAGGATCCACGTCTCGATCCGCGGACGCGAACGGGCCATCTGCTGCCGCCCCGTGTATCCACTGTTGGCGAATATGCGGTCCGGCCAGAATTGACCCGCAAGGTAAGCTGTCACATGGAACAGTATCTGGTGGTTCTCCGTGATGTAGCACATGCCGTCCAAACCGGGTTCGTCGATCCAATACTTGAACCCGAGAAAGGCCCGCTCGATCGCCGTGTAGTCGTCGTCACGCAGGATTGGCTCGGCTCGATGATGGTAGAGCGCAGCCAGCAGGCTCAACGCGAAGAAATCGGCACAGTCGTACCGCTGATTGAGGTAGTGACACGCGAGAGTGACTGCATCGGCGTCGATCAACCGCGTATGCCCAAGCGTCACTGCCGCGAGGCTTCCCAGCACGTCGTAGCGAATCTGCGCGAGATGCTCCAGCGCGGTGTGGCGGCGCGTGTCGTACGTGCCGTGCGGAATATCGTGATAGGGAAACGAACTCACCCAGATCGGTCGGGTAACGGACACGGGAGCATCACCCGTTGTCCCAACCCTAACCTGCACGTTGTGGGCTTCGCGCAAGCGCATCAACGCCGCGACCTGCTCCGGCGTCAGCGGAAGGTCGACCGTTCCGCCGACAGAGAGCGTCGCCGTCGTGCGGTGTTCGGGCAGGTCAGGCGACACCACCTCTGGAAGGTTGAACTGCGGTCGTGACGGACTTGTCGTAATGATCACCGGCACAGGATGCGGCGCGTTTGCACTCAGAGTAAGCTGTCCCGGCAGTTCGGTGACGACGAACCGGTCTGCGTACACGCAATCGAGGTCGTGTGCCGCTTGTCGCCACGTTGCGGCGTCGTGTCCAGCGATCGGAATACCGGTCGTCACCGCGGGCTGACCGCGAAACCGAAGCCCGAGCGCGAGGCGGGCCTCGCGCCACCCGACCATGCTGCCGTGTATCGTCAGCGTGTGCGTGCCCGACCCGACATCCAGCATGAACGGGAAGACGATGGGCTCGACATAGCTGAACGCCATCGACTGCGCGACCAGTTCGCTGTCTACCCAGACCTGTGCCGGGCCGATGGTGACCAGCTCGGCAGACAGAGTCAGCGCCTTCTTGGCGGTCAGCGTCGTGTGGAGCCAACCTTCCATGTGGCTAGGCCGGTAGTTGAAGACGCTGAAGTCGACAGCTTGATCCTCGGCAACGGCGGCAGATCGCCACGGCACGCCACCCGGCCCGGTCTGCCCAAGCTCCGGACGCACAGGCAGGTCGGGAGCGGGCATCAGTCTATACACGCGCGACTTCAGCGCGAGGACCTCCGGGTGGAACGCCCAGTACGACAGCGCCCACCGCCTCCCGGCGCCGAATGCATTGCCGGCCGGGTTGACGACTTGATCCAGATTCTGCAGCGGTGTCACAATCGGCCCGCATGCCAGCCATGTGCGTACCGTGCCGCTGTGGTCGAGATCTTCGGTGAGGAGATTCGGGCTGTGCGCCATGGTATCGTCCTGACTAGCGTAGCCGACGTGCGTTTGTTCGCTGTTCGCGCCCGCGCGTGTCATCACGATCACACGCTTGGACGAACAAGCGGGAACATGATTCTACACGTTCCCGCCTGAAATCGAACTAACGCTGTCCAGCTCGCAGCACGCCGATGACACCGCGAGCGTTGTTTTGCGACTCTACGCGCGCCCCCACTTGGCATACGCCTCGTCGAACGACATGCCGAGCGCGAAGTCCTGCCGCATGCCTTCTTCCTTGGCCTCGACCTCCTCAACCTTCACCAGCGCTTCCATCGCGATTTCTTGCGGGACGACGATGACGCCGTCCGCCTCGCCGACGATCCAGTCGCCCGGCCTCACCCGTACACGACTGGTCAACGTCCCCGGCATGCCGATCGTGACGTTTACGTCGTCGATTCGCCAGCGCTGCGACGATTCGATCGGCGACGTACCCCGCGAACACACAGTGAAGTTGGGAATCACCTCAAGCCCGAGGTAATCGCGAATCAGCGAGTCGAGGACGATTCCGCGCGCTCCGCCCTGTTGGAGCGCCCAGCTCGTCATCTCGCCGAACTTCCCGGCATGCAGTTCGCCACCGCATTCCACGACGACCGCGCACCCGGGATACATCAGTGTGCGCAGCTTCTCGAAGTAGTTGACACCGCCACCGCCCGTCCACTCCTCACCCTTGGTGACCGGGTACGCGGACCCTTTGACGGTCACGACCTGACCGGCGAGATGCTGATGCATGGACAGCGGCCGAATACCGAGATCGAGGCATTGGTCGGGATAGCCCATGCGGTCGAGCGTGTCGTACAGGTTTGCAACGCGGATTCTGTCCCAGCGGGCTTGCAGTTGAGCGGCATCTTGCGCGTGTTCAGTCATCGTCTCTTTCCTTGATGCGTGCAGTCGAATGGAGTTGCGTCGTCACGGACTCAGTCGAAATACGTGTCGCCGTTCCAGAGCAAGCGCCTGGCGACAGAATCGTTCAATTCTACGCCGATTCCGGGGCGCTCCGAAACGGTCATGAAGCCGTCTTGTACGAACGGCTTGTCACCATCACACAGGTCGTTCCACCACGGTATTTCGAGCGCATGCAGTTCAAGCACCAGGAAGTTCGGCACGGACGCCATCACATGCGCAGCTGCCATCATGCCGTGCGGCGTCGAGACGTTGTGCGGGGCGATCGGAATGTAGTTCGCGTCGGCAAGATCCGCGATGCGTTTGGCTTCCGCGATACCGCCGGCCTTCGCGAGGTCGGGCATGATGACGTCAACCGCCTTCGCGTTGAAGAGTTCGAGGAACTCGAATCTCGTATATTGATTCTCGCCGCTGCAGATTACGGTACTGCTCGAAGCTTTGACCTGCGCCAGCGCCGCAACGTTTTCAGCCGGCACGGGCTCCTCCAGCCACATCAGACGCAGGGGCTCGACCGCTTTCGCCAGCGTAATCGCCGAAGGCAGGTCGAACTGCCCGTGGCAGTCGATGGCGAGGTCGACCTCGTACCCGAGCGCATCGCGTAAGCCCTCGATCAAGCCGATGATGTGCGTCATCTCTTTGGCGCCAACGGTCCAGTTGTAAGGGTCCAGCTTGCCCACGCCCGTGCTGTCCACGTCAAACTTCACGGCGCTGAAACCTTGTTCGACACGCTCGATCGCCTTCTCGGCGTACGCCTGCACGCTCTCTTCCTCGCCTGCGTGACAGTCGGCATACAACCGAATCTTGTCGCGGAACTTGCCGCCGAGCAGCTTGTAGATCGGCACGCCGAGCGCCTTGCCGCAGATGTCATACAGCGCGTTGTCGATTCCAGTCAGCGCGAAGATGATCGGCGCGTTCGACGATCCGCCGTAACGGCCGCCGCGCCGCAGCTTCTCATAGATCAGGTTGACGTTGAACGGATCCTCACCTATGATGCGCTCCCGCATCGCCATAATCGCCGCTTTGGTCGCGAATCCAGATGCGCCCGGCCCGCCGGAGTTGCACTCTCCGGTGCCGACAATGCCCTCGTCGGTATAGATGCGGACGAACGTCCACACGCTGCCTCCGCTGTGCGGCACCTGCTCGCCAATGACGCACGCCTGCACATCCGTGATCTTCATGATCGCCCACTAACCTTTCAGGCTGCCAGCCGTCAGACCCTCTACGAGAAAACGCTGCGCGAATATATAGATCGCAACGACGGGAATCGCCATCATCAGCGAGGCCGCCATCAGTTGCCCCCACGGATAGATGTCGCCAAACACGAGAAGCTGCAGCCCGACGGGCAGAGTCTTGAGCGATTCACTGGTGATGAACACAAATGCGAACAGGAACTCGTTCCAAGCGTTTGTGAACGCGAACAACGTCACCGAGAGCAAGGCGGGCATCGCGAGCGGAAGCGTGATCTTCCAGAACGCGGTTAGCCGGTTCGCTCCATCGATAAGGGCCGCCTCTTCGAGTTCAACCGGAATCGACCGGAAGTATCCCATCATGACCCATGTGGCAAATGGCATCAAGAATGTCGGATACGTGAGTATCAACGCGCCGTAAGTGTTGATCAAGCCAAGTTCGGTCAGGATGCGATACAGCGGAATGAAGATGAGCGCACCCGGCAGCAGGTACGTAACCAGCAGAAGCGTGGTCAGCAACCCGCCACCGCGGAACTTTAGCCTCGCCAGCGCATATGCGGCCAGCGCGGCAAGTACCACCGAGATCGCCGTGCTGGTCGTCGCGACGAGGACCGTGTTGCCGAACCATCGGACGAACGGCGTATCGAAGAGCAGCGAGCGATACTGCTCGAACGTCCACGGGTTGGGCCAGTAGATCGACTCGAATCGCTGAATCTGCAAGTCCGTTTTGAACGATGTAATGATGATCCAGAAGAACGGAAACATCACGAAGATCAGGAACACCGAGAGCATCAACAGGCGTCCGGTCAGCCCGATTCCTTCACGCTGACTTCGGGTGAGGCGCGGAATCCCTTGTGCCTTCGGGGGAAAGAGTATGGTACCGATCCGCCCCACGACGCCGGAGATCAGCTCTAGGGGGAGAAGTACGAGGTCGATGGCCCAACCGAGTAGGCGGGCGGAAAACGCATATAGCACGCTGCTGCGCGAGACTTTCTCTGTACTTTCAACTTGCTGCTCGGGTCGCATGAAACGCGCAAGCAGGAAGATCACCACGGCTATGAGTGGGGCCATGCTAAAGGCGGTCGCGGCACCCGGCCCGAAGCGCAGGCCGATAATGGCCTTTTCATAGGCGAGGATGCTGTAGACGCGCGTTGCCCCGCCCGGCCCTCCCCCTGTCATCAGGTAGATTAGGCCAAAGCTGTTGAATGTCGAAATAAACGAAAGGAGTAGCGTGACAACAATAACATAGCGGAGGCCCGGCAGCGTGATGTAACGGAAGCGCTTAATGCTTGTGGCGCCGTCTACAGCGGCCGCTTCGTATTGCTCACGATCGATTGCCTTGAGACCAGCGAGCAGGAGAATGGTGTAGAACGGTATGCCCTTCCAGACGTTTACGGCGATCACGCTTGGGAGCGCTAATCCGGGTTCCGCCAACCAAGCCACTTGCCGGTCAATGACACCCAGCGTTCGCAAGATCGGGTTCAGGCCGCCAAAGATCGGATCGTAGATGCTGCGGAACGCAAGCGCAGTCACAACTTCCGGCACAATCCACGGCAGCAGCATCAACCCGCTCAGGATGCTGCGAAACGGCAGCTTGCTGTTGAGGATCAGCGCGATGCTGATGCCGACCACGAATTTCACTGCCAGCGACGCAAACGTGAACAGGAACGTGTTCCCGACGGCGCTGATGAAGTCGCTGTCCTGCAGCAGTCGTTCGTAGTTTGCGAGGCCAACGTACACATCGGATCGGGTGACGACCGATCGCGTGGTCATGCTGAGCAGGATCGCGTTCACGAACGGCCAGAAGATGAGCAGGAGCATCAAGATGACCACGGGCAGTATGAATGGATACGCTACCCGCCAGTCTCGACCGAGAAAGCGTTCCCAACGGCTCAACTTCAGCCCCGGCGGCGCGTTTGCCACCTGAATACGCGTACGCGTGTTTGCCGGACCGCTCATCATGTCCTCGCAATGTCTCAATGAGTATTCTTGAGTGAGTCAGATCGGCAGGGCGCGGACTATTCGCGCCCTGCCGTTGTGGGACTACTGCATCGCTCCGCCTTCTTCGAAGATCTGAACGATCTTGTTGTGCGCGTCCGCGACGGCCTCTTCGGCGGTCATGGCGCCGGTGGTCACGTTCGCCATCATCTGGCTCGTGATCGAGGCTGCATTGATCTGGTCGACCAGCGCGTTAGGCGGCGCCGGGTGCGACATGCCGTAGAAGACCTCAGGATTCAACAGGATTTCGCGGAAGACCTCGAAGTTCGGATCCGCGCCCATCACGTCCTCGGTCCACAGATCGCGATAGGCAGGCAAGAACAGCCCGCCGCCATTCTGAACCATCGGCGTGTAGTTGGCCGGCGCAAGCAAGTCCAGGACCAGTTCCTTGGCAAGTTCGATGTTCGGCGCGCCTTTGAAGATCGTGATCCACCCACTGCCGCCTGCTTCTGGCAGGGATCCATCGAGCCATTTCGGGGCATGGAGCACGGCCGTATGCTCGAAGATCGGGTTATTGTTCGCCTTGGCCGCAGCGTATACGCTGGGCTGGTTCAACGTCATGGCTACCGTACCAGCCAGATACTGCTCGTTGTTGCTGACGTCCGTCCAGCTCTCGACGCCGGGTGGCAGCATCGGCTTGTACTTCTCGCTCGTATACGTCTCGTTCAGCCACTCGACCGCGGCGACGGTTTCTGGAGAATTGAACGTTACCTTCAAGCCGGTCTCGTCCACGAACGTGCCACCAAACGCCTGAATAACGCCCGAGATCAAGCCATGTCCGTCGCCACTGCGGTTGATCGTCATACCCCAACCGTAGAAGTTGTTGGACGGGTCGGACACTTCGAGGCACGCTTCACGGCGATTGTCCCACGTATCGAGGCTGTTGACGTCGATACCCTTTTCCTCGAACTTGTCCCTGCGGGCAAACCATGCGCCGGTGTAGCTCATGAACGGTACTGCCCACCAGCGCCCGTCAATCTTGGCGTTGAACTCGGCGAGGGCGGGGATGGGCGCGCCGTATAGGCCGACTAACTGGTCAACGAGGTCGGTGACGTCCTCGACGATGTCCAGCGAGTACATCTGCTGGATACTCAACTGGTGGTAGCCAATGTCGGGCGGATTGCCCGCCTGCACCGCGGCCAGCATCTTGGCGGTGAAGTCACCGAAGATTTCAGGATTGGCCGTAGAAATGTCGAGGTCGGCACCCTTTGCCGAGGCGAACGTCTCGACCGTCTGGCGGAACATCTGCTGAACAACTTCAAAGTATTCGGTACGGTGGATAACGGTAAGCTTGCCCGCAGCGCCCACCGGTAGTGGAACCGGAGTCGCATCTTGAGCGAACATGGTTGGAACCGAGAGACCTGCGCCGGTGGCCACAAACCCTATGCCAGCGGCACGCAAGAAATCTCGACGGCTCATCTTGTTTGGCTTCATAGTTTTTCTCCTGATGAACATTCCCCGTGAGTTAGTGCAGAAACGGTACCTCTCCCTGCGCCCATGACACCTCCCTGTCTCCCCTCAGCACCCGCATATCATCCCGATCCCATTCGGGATTAATGCCAAACAAGGTGTTTTCGTGGATAACGCCTTGCGCCCTGAGCTGATCCACGGCAACCCGGGGCGTAAGAGCTACTCTCTCGGTTCTCGATCAAGCACTTGCCAGATCAGCATCAGGTGGGTCTGAATGCTTTCGACAGCGGCATCTCCGTCACGTGCCCGAAGCGCTTCGACGATCGGACGATGGCGCAGTCCGATCTCGACAAAGTCGGTGTACTTCTCCATGTGGGATTGAACGACGAATCGTTGAACAGGATTGGACAGCGAAGACCACACGCGGAGCAATGTCGTGCTTCCGGAAAGTTCAACGATGCGGCGGTGGAAATTCATGTCAAGCTGAGCCAGCATCATGATGTCGTTGTTCGTGCCAGCAGCAGCCATGCGTTCGACCAAGTCGTCGAGTTCATCGCACTGTTCATCGGTGATGCGCGTCGACGCTCGGCGGATCGCGAAGCTTTCGATCGAACTTCGGACTGAAACAAGCTCGTACATCTCATCGTACGAGAGTTCGCTAACGAAACTGCCGATGCGCGCGCGCCGCTCGACGAGTCCGTCGTGTTCGAGACGCTGCAGCGCTTCGCGGACGGGACCTTGACTTGTCCCCATTTGCGCCGCGATGTCCATTTCGACCAGCTTCTCGCCGGGTTTGAGGGCGCTGCTGATAACGGCCAGTCGCAGGTGATCGTAGACCTGCTCCGCCAACGAAGACAGCTTGGGCGAGGCTTTGTGAGAGTAGAAGTCAGTCAATTCCTAAACTCGGTGAGAAGCTATTGATTATTGATAATTGATAGTAGCCGCAAGCTCCACATTCGTCAAGAAATCCGCAGGAGGGGACGTGCGGATGCACACGAAACCCTTCGTCCACACCATGGTGCTGCCGGTGTTATTGGGATCGTGCTGAGCGAGAGACGCAGGAAGGGCCTAGTGCTGGCCGGTTCTGATTTCGGGGTCTAGGCTTCGGGTTTGGTAGACACTCGCCGCCAGCGCATGTTGATTCTGGACGCAAAGAACAACAGCGCCGCGAAGACCAACAGCACATACAGGCAAATGAGGGCAATATCCAGAAGCGTCTGCCCCATCTGCTCACCCGGGCCAAGAACGCCTTTCAACCCGAATATACCGAACAACATCGCCGCGCTAATGTCGACCAGCGTGTCGCGCTCACCCAGCAGCGGCACGAGGCTGATGAGCAGGACCATCGCGATCATGAAGAACGGGAACGCCAATCGATAGAGAAGCGGGCGCTGAAACTCGATGGCGATCGTATCGAAAACACCATAAGGATGATAAAGATAGCCTTCTCTGAGGTCGCCGCCAAACTCGACCTCTCGCTCGGCAAACAGGTTCAGGTCCCAAAGCCGCGTCCCGGACGTCTGGATACTCCACAGCACAAACGGTTCGATCGCATCATGTTCCTCTGTGCCGTCGCTGTAACGGACGCTGTAGCTCACCTGAATGACCGTGTCGAGATTGAAAGAGTCGTATGGATACCAGAAATTCAGCGATATTGTGCTGGCGTTGCTCAAGTCGATTCGAAACGGCTGGTCAATCGGGGGGATTATGTTGTAGTGATTGTCTATGCTGAACGAACCCGCGTACTCAATCGATTCCGCGATGAAATCATCTTCTGTCGGGCTCACGCACACGGGTTCCGAGAAGAAGTAACCGCCGTCGACGGGCTGCGGCGCATCCTTCGTCACAAAGATAAGCCGCACGTCATCGATACACGCTTCGAGGACATCGATCTCTTCGCTGTCGTCGCGGATGTAATACACCATGCGGTCGAGTTGAAACGTGGTGCGGCGTGTCTCGTCCGAGGACGACGGCGGAATGATTGCGATCGACAAGTCCACTGAAGCAAAACCTGCTGCGCCCTCCTCGAACGCCGCATCGTTCTTCGCCTCCAGGTTCTCGAACTGCTCCTGCGTTGGGCGGCGAAACACACCCCAATCGTTCTGAATCCCCAGTATCACCAATACCGTAAGGACAATGGCAAACACGATCACCATCACGGACGCGCGCACGCTCTGTCGCATAGACACCTACCGGATTGGACACGTTCTGAGATGTGCGACGGTGATGTTACCGCTTCAGCCCCACGTATGCTGTAACGACTCCGTCACCCGGCGAGCTGTGCGGCGAGCATTGTCAAGAATCCCACGCTGCCGCGGCCGCACCGGCCCGTTCGAATCAAAGTGGGTTACGGAATAGTCAAGAGGTGAACTTACGCGTGAGTCCGTTTGGATTGGAGGGCGGGGTTCCCCACCCAAACCAATCATTCCGTGATTGCTGTGCGGAGGTCACGAGCAAGTGCCCACGTCGGCCCTTCTCTGGTGTTGCTGATGACCGTCACCAAGCTGTCGTGCTGCGGCAGCACGATGGACGAGAACACAACACCCTGATCCTCCCCTATCGCGCCATACCGGGTGATTCGCCCGGCCGCGTCGGTTACGATCCACACGCCATAGCCATAGCTATCCGTCGGGTCGTCCGGGTTGGTAGCTTGAATGCCCAGCATTCGCTCACGCATGACCTTGCCCATGAGTTGGTCGCTATGCAGAGCGTCCCAGAATTTGCACATGTCTGGCGCGGTCACATATGCTCCACCGTCGCCACCCCCTCGGATCGGCAGGAGAAACACGTTTGTCCGCCCGGTACCGTTGCCTTGGTCTGCCAGATAGCCCAACGCCGTCCGTGCGGGTAGACGGTCGGACTCGAAAAAGCCGGAGTCGCTCATGCCTGCCTTAGCGAAGACGTTTTCTTCTACGTACTTCGCGTACGGCATCCCGCTTGCCGTTTCTACCAGCAACGCCAGCAGAATGTATGCGCCGTTGTTGTACGCAAAACGTTCGCCCGGTTTGAAAACCATCCCGCTGGGGAACATCGTCAGATAGTCGGCTGGCCCGCGCAGCGTGTACACCGGATACCGCGTGAACAGCGCAGCATACTCCTCGTCGCTCAGGTCATCGGGCAGGTAATCGGCGATGCCTGATGTGTGGCACAGCAGTTGATGAACCGTCACATCCGGGTCATAAGTGGGCAATCCTTCGCGGATGTAGTCGCTGATTGGCGCGCTCAGGTCAATCTTGCCCGCTTCCGCCAGTTGGCAGATCGCCGTGGCCGTGAACGTCTTTGTACCCGATGCTGTCCCAAATCGAGTATCAATCCTATTGGGGATTGCCTCCGCCCTGTGAGCCAGCCCATACCCCTTCGCATGGACGACCTTGCCGCCTTGCCGCACCATCACCACACCCGAAAACGCTTGCTCCTGCTCCGCGACTATCTTTTCAACATCCACCGTTAGATGCCTTCTTTTGCGATCGACCCATTGTGTTCATTGCCCTACCACCCCTGTCAGACAAGCCGACTTCAAGAATTGAGGAACATCCCCTGCCCTCTTGTTGCGTTCCATCATGAAGCTTCTCAAGTCTGCGAATCTCTATACTTCAGAATTCACAGCTTCGGAAGGAATATGCTTCAAGACTGATGACTTATACACCGTGTGTTGCTTGGGAGAATTGATGCCAGTAGCCAATTAGAACTGCTGCACGAAATCGTCGAGAGAGTTGCGGTTTACCCGAGCCGAATTATGCCTCCAATTTCATCCTTGCGCAGATTAACTGAACGGATCCGTAGTTCAGATGATGGAGGTGATGGGGATAGGAAAGCAAAAACCAGCGTGAAAGCTGGCTCTTGTTCGACGAGGCTGTCTATAGGCGGATGGACCTGAGGGGATTCGAACCCCTGACCTCTACAGTGCGATTGTAGCGCTCTCCCAGCTGAGCTACAGGCCCGTTCTGTAGGCGGAGTATAGGGCTACTCCGCCCAAAGAGTCAAGATCGAACTACTCGTAGCGCAGGGTGTTCATAATGCGCTCGCGAACGGCAACGGACCCGCTGGCATACGTGGCAAACGCCCCTATTCCGATGGCGACCAGCACGAGCAGCACGGCAATCGGCAGCGCGCTGCGCGGTATCAGAATTGCGCTCTCGAAGCTGAAGGTGGTCATCATCCACACGCCTAACGCGCTCAAGCCGATCCCAATCAGCGCGCCAAGCAAGCTCACGATCACGTTTTCAAGCAGCAGGATGCGCAGCACGCGCCCGCCCTTTAGGCCAATGGCGCGCATCACGCCGGTCTGCCGGCGGCGCTCAAGCGTCGCTAGTGCGACGGTATTCGCCGTGATCACGGCCGCTGCGCCCAGCGACAGAATGCCGACGAGCAGCGGCAGCGCGCTGAATTGGGTGATGAGCCGCGTCAGGATACCGTCGAAGAACGAGATATCAAACGTCAACACGAGCGGCAGAGTCGACAAGCCAAGCAGCGCGTCGTTGAGTTTGTCGGGCGCGATTTTGGCGAGGTTGAGCGTGAAGTCGGCGTAGCGCGGCGCGATGAGGTCCGGTGGCAGCCACAGTCCCCCGAAGCCGCCAGTCGGCGACGAGTCCGCAACCCCGACGATTTCAACCGTGAGCGACTGCCTGCTGCTGAATTGATAAATCGTCAGTCGGTCGCCGAGTCGGTACGCCGGCGCTTCGCCGTCAGGTGTGAACTGCGGTTTGATATATACGGCGACCAGCGTTCCGCGATCTGCCTCCGTCAGCGACCGGCCCGCCGTGATCCCCGGTATCGACCAGTTCGGATCGTCCGTGTCACGGACGGTGACATTGATGTTGAGCGAATCCATGCGCGGCGGCTGAGAACCATCCGCACGCTGGATGTCGCGCAGCGTACCGGCAAACATCATCAACCGCGAACGAGATTCGACGCCCTCCAACGTGTCGAGACGTCCATCGATGATCGGCCGTGCGAGTTCTTGCGGCAGCACAGGGAACATCAATACATTGCCGCCGAGCGTGTTGGTGAACGAAAACTGAAGGATATCGCGCACCGACTCGCCGAAGAACGCGATACTACTCAGCGCGAACATGCCGGCGCTCAGCGCCAGCAGCGTGATCGCCGTGCGCATCCGCCGGGTCGTCAAGTCGCGCAGTGCCAGCCGCAAGTCGACACTCCCGAACGATGGCAGTTTGCCCACCAGCCACACGATCGCCCACATGACGCACGCCAAAATGCCGAGAATCAACAGCGTCACAGCGACGCCGATGACCCCCACCAGCGGGAACCCGATGATCTGCCCAGCGATCAGGCCAAGCGCGATGACGATAAACCCGATAGCAGCAAGCCGCGGCAAACAACCGGCCGTGACGTTCGAAACGTCGTTCGGGCGCAGCACGATGGCGGGCCGGACTTTCGCCGCCGACAGCACCGGTAGAATGCCGAACACGGCGCTGACGAATACCCCCAGAACGCCACCGAACAGAATCGCCTCTGGGTAGATTCTGAACGACAGCGGTTGTTGGATCAGATCGGAACCGAAGCGGTTGGCGACGCCGCTGAGCGCGACCCCGAACACGCCGCCGACAAGGCTGCCGAACACGCCTATCCACATCGCCTCAGCGAGAAACATCATCGCTACTTGCCGGCCCTTGAGGCCAAACGTCTTGAGCGCGGCGATCTCCTCAGTGCGCCGGCGCACAAGTACTAACATCGTGTTGATGATGCCCACCCCGCCCAGCAGCATCGCCCCGAGGCCAAGCACGACGATAAAGCGCCCGAGCACATCGGAGATGACAGCCGACGCTTCGAGGATGTCGCTCGGCGTGCGGATCGAATTCACCGAAACGCGACCATTGGACACGATCGGCCACAGTTCACGGCGGTAGTCGTCGACCTGGTCAAACGGCGTACCATCGGGAAATATGACTCCGAGCCGGTTCGGGCCGATGTTCAGGTCGAGCACACCGTCGACGGCATCGCGGTCGAAGTAGGCAAAACCGAATATCACCGACAGCAGTTCGTTGGATACGAGCTGGAAGAACCCGGCTTGCACTGCCGTCGGCACGATACCCCGTACGACAAAGTCCCGATCCGATCCGCTGACTCGCACTGCGTCGCCTACCGAGATCGACTCACGGTCAGCCAAATTGCGTGAAATGACGACCTCGTTCCCTTCGCCGGTTAACAGCTCGCCCAACGGCACGCCGGGTGGGTCTTCTGCAAACACGTCATTCGTAAGGGGATACGAATCGGGATCGATAAAATACGAGTTGATGAACTGCGGCCGGCCTGCCGTGACGGCGCCAACTAGAGTCAACTGGGTTCCGCTGCTGACGCGATACGCCGTAATCTCGCCACCACGCTCTGCAGCCCACGTCTCGACACGCCGGATCATGTCCGGCGAGAAGTTGTTGGCGTCGTCCGAAGGGTCCGTAAGCGCAGAAAAGAATCGCGCGCCTCCAGCAGACACCGTCAAGTCGCCCTTGTTGGTCGCGCGCACGTCGGCCGCCAGCGAGTCGCCGATTGCCAGTCCGAGGCTGCGCAGCGCGACCATCGTTGCGACGCCGGCCGCCACAGAGAAAACGGCAAACGTCGACCAGCGTCTGCTGCGCCACAAATTGCGCAGCGCGTACGCCAAGTAGAACCCGATCCGGCCCATTGTGCCCCCTAGTTTGCCATCCAGCGCATGTGTATCACCGTGCGCTGTTCGAAAAAGCGATATCGTTCAAGCACCGGATGGATGGTTTCGTCGTCCTTTGGATGCTCAATGGTGAGGGCGTTGCCACCGGACTGCCGCACATACGACCCGAGCAGCGCCTCGTCATCGACACCAGCGCGGCTTGGATGGATCATAAGCGACAACCGCGCGGTCGCGCCGAACGCACGCTCGACCCACATCACCGACTGTAATTGAGACGCATTCGGTTCCACGACAAGGCGGTCGAGCGAGCGCATGTTCACGAAATCGCGCAGGCCGCGCAGCAGATCCGGCCGAAACAACTCCGGCACAATCGGCCTTAGCCACCCGATCCCACCACGCTCTTCCGGCCTCAATGCCGCGGCGAGCGCCATTTCCTGCTTCCACTCGCTTCGCCGGCGGCGGCGAATGTACGGTCTCTCGGTCAGCGGCGAGTCGGGGAAGCGCAGCGAGGGGCTGCGCCTGTACGTCGTGAACGTCCGCTCCGACGCGAATCCAAGGCCTTTGTAGAGCTCGATTGCAGCAGTATTGTCATCGTCCACCTGCAGCAAAGCCTGAGTGCCCCCTTTTTCGTGGATCATCTCCATCGCGCGCAGCATCAATTGACGGGCGATCCCGCGGCGCTGATAGAGTGGATGTACACCGACATTGGCAATGATCCACGACGGCCCGATACTGCGCGGCAGTTTGGCAGGATACACCGATACGTTGCCGACCAATTTGCCGTCTTCCTCCCACACAAAACCGAGGCTGATCCCAACCGTCAGATCGTTAAGCCGCGCGAGTGGGAGCATCCCAAACGACAAGCGCGCCATCGTACGCATTTCGCGCAGTGCCGACCGGCCGCTGCTATCCATCGAGCTTGCGAAGGCAACCTCAATGAGATCGGCAAGTGGCGCCAAATCGGTGCGAATGTTTACGGGACGCAGCATCAATCGTTCGGGAACGCGGCGATTGCCGCCCTCGATCCTCCGTAGGTGCTAGAATCCCGCGAGCGCGCTCAAGTCGGCGCGTCCAGCCTGCATCGCGCTGATCGCTTGCAGCAACGCAATCCGGTTACGCCGGATGTCGGCGTCATCGGTGTTGACCAACACGCCCTTGCCGGCCTCGTCGCCAAAGAAGTGGCGCACGACCGGCACCATCGGTGCAAACGACGACAGGAACGAATCCACGTCGGGGTGCGCGTTCAACGTCGCGCGCGACTGCTGATACGCCAGATGCAGTTCACGCTCTTCGTCTTGTACGAACTTCGACTCGTCCACGATGTACCGCTGCGTCTCGCCGCGCGTAATGCGCACACAACGCGCGAAACTGTCGAGAATTCCCGCCCAGCCGTCGTCGGCCACCCACTCGGTAAGTTGTTCGACGTTGATCAGTGCGCGATACGGGTTATTCGGCGTCTCGGCAAGCACGGCGCTGATCACATCCGCCGCGAAGCCGCGGTCGCTCAGCCATACACGCAAACGCCCGGCGATGAACTCTTCGACTTGCGTGCGCACCTCAGCGCTGATCGCCACGGGCTGCACGGCGGCAGCGTCCTTGATCACGCTCGACAGGTCGAGGTCGATTTCGTGATGCGTCAAGATCTGGATGATGCCGAGGGCAGCGCGACGCAGCCCGTATGGATCCGCGGTCGACTTTGGCGCAAGCCCGACACCGAACAGTCCCACGAGGCTGTCCAACCGGTCAAGCAGCGCAAGCAGCACACCTGCCGGCGAGGCCGGCACGCTGTCATCGGCGCTGCGCGGCAGCCAGTGTTCGTAAATCGCCGCCGCGACTGGCTCCGGCTCACCGCCCAGACGTGCGTACTCGCGGCCCATCGTACCTTGCAGCGACGTCATCTCGACGACCATGCGCGTCGCCAAGTCGGCTTTCAGAATCTGCGCGGCACGCTTAGCGACCTCGACATCGGCGCGCGGTGTCGCGAGAGTTTGGGCGACGATCGGCACCAGTCGCTCGATACGCCGACTCTTGTCGAGCATCGAGCCGAGTTTCTCCTGAAACGTCAGGGTACTCAGGCGCATCAAGTAGCCGTCCAGCGGCACCTTGACGTCGTCGCGATAGAAGAACCGGGCGTCCGAGAAGCGCGCCGTGAGTACGTGCTCGTTGCCCATCTGGACAAGGTCGACGTGGTCGTGGTCGCCGTTGCGGATCGTGATGAAATACGGCAGCAGCTCGCCCGCCTCGGATTGCACGGCGAAATAGCGCTGCTTGTTGCGCATCACGTTGATCAACACATCGCGCGGCAGCGTCAGGAAGTCCGGGTCGAACGAACCGCGAACCGCAGTCGGGACTTCGATCAGGTTGACGACCTCTTGCATCAGGCCCGGATCGTCCGGCACGACGCCGCCGACCCCCGCCGCTAGATCACGGATCTGCTGGGCAATGGTGGCACGGCGCGCCTCGCGATCGAGGACCACGCCTTGCGAGGCCACGAATGCGAAGTATGCTTCCGGGTTAGCGACAGACTGTTCCGGCGATCCGTACGGGCGGATGCCACGCGTCACGCTGCCGCTGGCGACCCCGGCGAACGCGAACGGGATCACATGACCGCCGAACAGCGCGAGTATCCAGCGCAGTGGCCGGCTGAACGCCTGATTGGTCTCGTTCCAGCGCATCGACTTCGGAAACTTGATGGCGCCTACGAAAGCGGGAAGCGCCTCGGCCAATACATCGGTCGCCGGGCGTCCGGCACGCTCAACCCGCGCCATGACGTACTTGCCGCCGTCGATGTCCTCCACCGTCAGCGCCGACACGTCGATCCCGCGGCTCCGCGCGAAACCCTCGGCAGCCTTCGTCGGCGTGCCGTCGGCATTGAAGGCGCGTTCGGCGGGCGGCCCCTTCTCGACTGTGGTCTGATTCGGCTGTACGGGCTGAACACCGCGCGCATGAACCACGAGCCGGCGCGGCGTCGCCATTACACTGACACCGTCGTGTGCCAAGCGCAGATCGTCGAACAACTTGCTGGCCGACTGCTCGAGCTGTGCTTGCGCGTCGTCTACGTCTTGCGCCGGCAGTTCCTCGACCCCGATTTCGATCAGGACATCGGCCGGGGCAGTCGGCTTCGAGGCGTTGGCGGCCGGCGTCTGCAGCGCTGGCCCAGCCCATCGTTCCGCCATTTTCAGCACGGGATATCCGAGCGACTCGCGCTGCGCGACGTACGCTTTGGCGATGTTGCGCGTCATATCGCGCATGCGCCGGAAGTACGACGCGCGCTCGGTTACGCCGATCGCGCCGCGCGCATCCAGCACGTTGAACAGGTGGCTGCACTTGAGGATGTAGTCGTAGGCCGGGATGATCGCCGCGGCCTCCAGTGACCGCTTATGCTCGCCCTCGTAGATATCGTAGACCTCGCGCAGGTTTTCGACGTCCGCCAGATCGAAGTAGTAGCGGCAGTGGTCGATCTCGTCTTGCAGCATCATGTCGCGGTACTGCAGGTCGCCCAACCACTCGATGTCCCACGCACTATCGCGGCCTTGCAGCGCCAGTACGATTCGCTCGATACCATAGGTGATCTCGACAGCAGGCGGGTTCAATTCGAGGCCCCCCGCCTGCTGGAAGTACGTAAACTGCGTGATCTCTTGGCCGTCGAGCCAGACCTCCCAGCCCAGCCCCCACGCGCCAAGTGCCGGGCTCTCCCAGTTGTCTTCCACGAAGCGGATATCGTGTTCGCGTGGGTTGATCCCCAATGCTTCGAGCGACTGGAGATAGAGCTCCTGCGGGTTGCCCGGATCGGGCTTGAGGATGACCTGATACTGGTAATACTTCTGCATGCGGTTCGGGTTCTCGCCGTAACGGCCATCGTCCGGGCGCACGCTCGGCTCGACATACGCGACTCGCCACGGTTCGGGGCCCAGTACGCGCAGTAATGTGGCCGGGTTACCCGTGCCCGCGCCGACCTGAACGTTATACGGTTCCCAGATCACGCAGTCGTGCGTGGCCCAGAACTCGTGCAGCTTCAAAATGACCTGCTGGAAATTGAGGGGCTTCCCCGCCATTGGCAGACCTCAGTCCTCGTGTGGTTGGTCTCGTGGGCCATTATAAAGACGCCTGTCGGTATTGACGAGGGGCCGGTAGGTCACCCGAATTGGAATCGCCGCACGCAATCGGTATACTCACGCGTCATGCGTCGATACATCGCACAGGCATCAAAGTACCATGGCGCACGACGCCCTAATCGGCAAGCAAATCGGTGAGTTCACCGTCAAGGAAGTCGTTGGGCGCGGAGGCATGGCCACCGTTTATCGTGCCGAACAGCCCTTGATGCGTCGCGATGTCGCGCTGAAGGTCATTCGGATGAACGACGTGGCCGACAAGAACCGCGATTTTTCCGCGCGGTTTGCGTCGGAAGCCAAATTGATCGCGTCGCTTGAGCATCCCAACATCCTCCCGGTTTACAGCTACGGAATCACCGGCGAATACGCGTATCTGGCAATGCGCCTGCTGCGCGGCGGCTCGCTCGAAGACCTGCTCAAAGGCGACCCGATGCCCTACGAGCACGCCATCGGCCTGTTCCAGCAGTTCGCGCACGGGCTTGCGCTCGCCCACAGCAAGGGCATCATTCACCGCGACATCAAGCCTTCCAACATTCTGCTCGACGAGGAAGGCAATGCCTACCTGACTGACTTCGGCCTCGCCAAGCTGGTCGACGCGGAGGCGGGTTTCACCAAGACCGGTCAGATCATGGGCACGCCGGTGTATATGTCGCCCGAACAGCTCAAGGGCGAGGCCCTCGACTTCCGTTCGGACGTGTACGCGCTCGGCTGCCTCCTATACGAAATGTTGACCGGAACACCCCCATTTTCATCGTCTGACGGGGACGTCATCCCGGTCATTTTCAAACACTTGCAGACCCATCCTGACGCCCCCTCGGAGCGCAATCTGTCCCTGCCGCCGGCATTCGACTCGGTTGTCCTGCGCGCCCTCGCCAAAGCGCCGGCAGACCGGTATGCGTCGGTTCGAGATATGGCGACTGACCTCAACAGAGCCGTCGGCAAACACTCGACACTCTCGTTCCCGCGGCCAGCGGATACGGTGATCAATCGGACACAGCCGATTCAGGTGACGCAGGATCGTCTGCGTACCGGGCTAATCGTAGCGATCGTCACCTTGATCGTAGCCGTAATGGGCGTAACGCTGCTGCTGGTTCGAACAGAACAGGAACGGCAGGCCACGGCGGCCACCAACCTGGCGGCGGCGGCCACCGCGGAACAGGCGGTCGCGCTGTCTCAAACCCGAACGGCCATCGCGTCACGGCCCCGTTACGACCCGGACCAGATTCGGCTGGGTGAGAGCGGCAGGCTCGAGGACTATCTGCCGACCGAAGACGAAATCGAGATCGCGCAGTCAGTGTTCGGCACTGACGGATTTATCGCTCTCATTCCATGCAACACCTCGAGTGAGTATCACGCGGCACTGACGCGCGAACTGTCGCAGTTCGCACGCGAAGCAGGGGTTTCGACACGTGTGTACGACCCGGACAGCGACGCGTATCAACAGCTCACGCTGTTGGAGCGCGCGATCGCTGACAATGCGACAGGCATCGTGCTTTGCCCGCTGGATCTTGAGTTGATCGCACCGACTATGCAAGAAATCCGGCGCGCACGCATCCCGTTCGTCTCGCAAGCGTCCAACATGGGGCAGTATGGAGGCGTGCAAGTCCTGACGGATGCCACGCTGCTTGGTCGTGCCCCAGGCGAGTACATCGGGCAGTTGGTCTCCGATCGGTTCGATGGCGCAGCGAAGGTCGTCGTACTGACGTACGACGACTTGCCGGATGTCAAGGAACGCGCCGACGGCATGATCGAAGGCTTACTCGAGTTTGCGCCAGGCGCCGAGATTGTCGCACGCGTGCTGGGCGGCACACCTGACTGGGCGCGAGAGTCGATCGAGACGCTGCTCAACGACGGTACCGAGTTCAACGTAATTCTCACCATTAACGATGCCGGGGGCTTCGGTGCGTTGGAAGCGCTTGAGGCGGCCGGAGTGCCATACGATGACGTACTCATCGGCAGCGTCGACGCCGAGGTGCTGGCACAGCGCTACATCCGCGAAGGCAAGTATTTCAAGGCAACGGTCGAGGCGGGGCGCACGGTGTACGCCTCTGCGGCAGTATCAGTTATGATGAAAATGCTTGCGGGTGCGTCCGTCCCGGAATTCACCTTTATCCCGCCGGGCGAACTGATGACCGCTGACACACTCCAGTCCGAACCGTAAGGGTGAGAACAGTAAACGGGATCCCATGTTTCAACTCGATCCGAAACTTCTGGACGCCGTAGGTTCGCTCAGCGGCGACATTCGGTATTTGGGTTCACTGCTCGGTCTGGTCATCCGAGAACAGCACGGGCAGGAAGCGTTCGACCTCGTTGAAGAAACTCGGATGTCGGCCAAGGCGCGCCGCGCCGGCGAAGACTCAGAGACCGATCGCTTGCTTGAACGCATGCGGAGGCTTCCGCTAGAACACAAGCGCATCTTGATCAAAGCGTTCGCCAACTACTTTCAGCTCATCAACATTGCGGAAGATCACCAGCGCGTGCGCGTGCTGCGCGAGCGCGAAGCGGCCGGCACGCTCGCTGAAACGATCGACTCTGCTCTCCTCGACCTAAAGCATGCCGGCAGTGACGCCGCGGCAGTCGAACGACTACTACACTCCGTACGCGTGCGCTTGGTCTTTACAGCCCACCCTAGCGAAGCCAAACGGCAGGAAGTGCTGATCAAACTCGCGGACGTCAGTGAGCTGCTGTCGGCGCTGGAGCGCCAAACTCTGCTGCCTCGTGAGCAGACGCAGGTGACGCGCGACATCCTGCGCCGAATCGAACAGCTTTGGCAGACGCGCCCCAACCGCGCCCAACGCGCGACCGTGATGGACGAGGTCGAGTTCGGCCTATTCTTCATCACGCGCTTTGTGATGGACGTGACGGTGGACCTGCATCTCGACCTCCTCGACAGCCTGAACCGGCATTTTCCTCTTCACGACTGGTCGGGCACAGCCCCGCTGATCCAGTTCGCCTCGTGGATTGCTGGCGACCGCGACGGCAATCCGAACGTCACGCCGGACGTTACGCGTGAGGCGCTTAACGTCATGCGTGAACGGGCGCGCACGGTGTATCAGGCTGAGGTCGAGTACCTGCGGGACCGGCAGACTCAGTCACTGGACGAAGCCCCAGTGTCTGAAGAACTGCTGCTGCGGCTCGGTATATCGAACCCATTCACTGGCCGCTATGCCGGCGAAATGTACCGTCAATATCTGCAGCGCATCAGCGACCGGCTAGCGAATGGCCAGTATCGCCGCAGCGACGAGCTGCTCGACGACTTGCAGGTCATGTGGGATAGCCTCTATCACAATCGCGGCGTGCATGCCGCCGAGGGTACGCTCAAGCGGCTGATGCTCAAAGTCCGCCTGTTCGGGATGCATCTCGCACCGCTCGAAATCCGCGAGGATGCCCGCCTACAGACCGCAGCCTTGACCGAAGTCTTTCGTCGCTATCACATGGCGGACAATTATGCAGAAATGCCCGAGCCCGAGCGCATCGCCCTGCTGACGCGCGAAATCGACAATTCGCGCCCGCTGCTGCCAGTTCAGCTTGCCTTCAGCGACGCGACAAATCGTGTGATCGCCACTTGGCGCATGATCGCGGACATCCACGCGCAGCACAGCCCGCGCGCGATCGATACGGTGATTGCCAGCATGTCGCAGAACCAGAGCGACGTTCTCGCCATGCTGCTGCTGGCGCGCGAGGTCGGTATCGCCGATCATGTCGACATCGTGCCGCTGTTTGAGACCGTAGAAGACTTGCAGCGGTCGAAAGCGGTGATGCAGGGGTTGTTCGACAATCCGGTCTACTCCCGCTATCTCGATAAGCGCGGGCGCATTCAACAGGTCATGATCGGGTATTCCGATAGCAATAAGGACGGCGGATACGTCGCGTCGAACTGGAACCTGTATCAGGCACAGCGCGAACTGGCTGAACTGTGCGCGCAGAACAACGTAACGCTATGCCTGTTCCACGGGCGCGGCGGAAGCATCGGGCGCGGCGGCGGCCCGACTAATCGTGCTATCCTCGCGCAGCCCCCCGGCTCGATGACCGGGCCGATCAAGATTACCGAACAGGGCGAGGTCATCGCCTACCGGTATGGCAATCCCGACATCGCCTACCGTCACCTCCAGCAGGTCGTGAATGCGTCCATCCTCGCCATCGGAGCGCCGCAGAACGGGATCGACCCGCATTGGTTTTCGGTAATGGACACGCTGTCGGAGCTGAGCCGCGCGCACTACCGCAAGTTCGTCTACGAGACGCCGTCTTTTCTGACCTACTGGCACGAAGCCACGCCGATCAACGAGCTTGCCCAGCTTCCCATAGGCTCGCGGCCCGCGAAGCGCAGCAAGGGCGGCTTCGAGTCAATTCGGGCGATCCCGTGGGTGTTTAGCTGGATGCAGAGCCGCGCGATCATCCCGAGCTGGTACGGTGTCGGGCATGCGTGCAAGACATTCTGCGGCGACTCCCCTGACGGCGAAACGACCTTGCAGACGATGTACGAGCGCTGGCCGTTCTTCAAGGCGCTGATCGATAACGTACAGCTCGACGTCGTGAAGGCCGATATGGGGATCGCCCGTTTGTACAGCGGCCTTGTGAGCGACGCCAAGCTGCGCGACGAGATCTTCAACAAGATCGAAAGCGAGCACGCGCAAACGTGCGACTGGATTTGCCGCATCACAGGCCAAACGAGCGTGCTCGAAAAAGCACCATTGATGCAGCGCTCGATCGACCGGCGCAACCCGTACGTCGATCCGCTCAACTTCATTCAGGTTGCGCTGCTGGCCGACCTGCGCATGATGCACCCGGATCTGCCCGCCTATGACGATACGCTGCAAGCCGTCCTCGCGACCGTGAACGGCATCGCGGCGGGGATGAAGACGACCGGATGATCCCAACAGGGTTGGCGCCGCAGTTGGCGCGGCACTTGCCGCGTCTGCTGCTTGCGATCCTCTGGGCCATCGGCGCAGAGGTGCTGCTGTGGTCGTATCCGCCCGATCGTTCGGTCATAGACTGGATCCTGACCCTTGCCGGATACGGCGTGCTGGCATACGCCCTCGTCGATCTTGCCATCCGCTGGCGGCTTCGCGACTTGTATGGCGTCGCACCGCTCGGTGGTCTAGCCGCCCTGCTCTACGCACTCGTCGTCAATCCGCAGTTCACGCTGATCGACATTCCGCGTACGTTGGTTACCCGTGCGATGGGCAGCCACGCACTACTGTTCATGGGAATGCTGCTGCTGTGGTTGGTTATGCTGCGCGCGGTGCCGCTGCAGCGTCTGCTTGTCCCGCTTGCAGCGTTGATCGGCGTGTGCTGGGGAACATGGGTACGTTACGCGCCTATTCTGACCGACATCCCCGGCCCGACTCTCACCGATCCGACGCTTTTCCTCATCGTCGGCATCGGGGTGGTCGCCTTGATCGGAGGTGTTGGCCTGATCGGATCGCGGACGCCGCTAGCGCGCGGCGAAGCACTCCTCATGCAGCCCGCTGAAGCCGTGGTCGTGGGATTCGCAGCCATCGCGCTCGTCTATCGTCAGCTCGACCTCGGCGCGATCGATCTCGAGTCGCGCGGGTTGGTGGTCGGATTGATCGGGCTGTGCCTCGCCATGCTGTGGTTTCGCAAGGATACGTCCTACGGCTATCTGGTCGGGGACGTCCGCGTCGACCCCCCGTGGGGGACGTGGTTCGCTGGCATGATGGCGTTCCTGATCGGCGCGAGCGTGGCGTTTTCCGCGCCGATCATTGGCGACGACTCGATCAATCAGGTCGCGGCAATTGCGGCGCTGTTCACGCTGTTCGGCGCGATCTGGCTCCCCGGCGTGTCTGTGATTCTCGGGCTGCGGGCCGTGCTGCGACAAGTATCGTCCACGCCGCTGTAGTCCTCACACGATGCCGTTGAACGGCTCGAAGCGCACGCGAGCGCCGAGCGCGCCGTCGAGCATTACGCGAACTTCGCCCCCGTCTTCGAGCCATCCCGGCGGCCCGCCGATACGCACAGGCTGGCGCAAATCGTGCGCGGGTAGCTCTATCACACGCACGTCGCCGCCAGCGCGCTGGAGGTGAATCTCGACGCGATGCGGGTCGTCCAATTCGCCGGGCCAGAACGTGACGAGCATACCGTCGGCGGTGGGCAGTACGCGATCTACGTAGGCGCTTCTGCGAAAGAACAACGCAAAGTCGGCCCGTGCGACGATGTGCTGGCGCCACTGATCCCGGGCGGTATCTGTCAATTGGCTCTTCAGCGTTTCCGCCTCGGCGTCGCTTCGGCACCAGATGAGCTGCAGCGATTCCAATGTCAAGGGAGACGGTACAAGCACCTGAGCGCGCCGGCTGCGCAGCACTTCGTCTTTCTCCGCCGGTTTCGGTGCTTCGTCATGATAGATCAGTTCGAACGGCATCTCAGCCAGCGCACCGGATGTCGCTGACGAGCGCTTGACGACCTGTGGGTCGCCCGACGTAAAGCGGGCCGCAGGTAGGCAAATGGTCGACTCGAGGTCGAACAGCAGGCACACCGGCACCGCGATGCGCTCAGGGTGCGGCGTACCCTGCAGCACACCCTCGCGGAACCACATATCCGGCGTTCGCGGGCGAAAGTACAGGCCCAACGTGTCGTCTTGCGAGCGGCGCGTTCCGCGCGCACGTGGCGCTGTCAGCTTGCCCTGATTCAGCACGCTCGCCACCGCTTCGATGTCGAGATAGTGAAACAGGAAGTACGTCCACCACGACCGTCCGCCCAGCCATGGCTCGCGCCGCAGATCGGCGAGGGCCCGCCTGAAGGCTGGCGCATCGCGTTTTTCTGGAACAGAAAGCCGGCGCAGCCGCGACGGACGAAATACAGAGCGCCCGGCCTCTGGCACGTCGTCGCCACCCAAGGCTGCGAACGCGCGCCCCACATTGAGGTCGCTCAAGAGGTCGCGCAGGCGCTCGGCATATTGAGAAGGCTGCGAAAAGTCGAGCCGGTTGAGATGTTCGAGGTGCAGCGGAATCTCCGCGTCCAACTGCACCAGCAGCGGAATGATGCGCTTGCCCTTGCGCTGGAGCCGCATCTGTTCGGCTCGGCAGTACGTCGACTGAAACGACTTGTGGCTGCACAGCGCCAGCCCTACGTCGCAGCTCTCGATCACGCGCTCGATTGTGCGCGCCCAGTTGTCCCCGCCCTGAATATCGGCGACATCCATCCAGGCCGTTAAGCCCGCCGCGCGCAGGTCGTCGCGCAGGCGCAGCGCGAGCGCTTTGGCGTCATCACGGGCGTACGAGATGAAGATGCGTGCGCCGGCCTCGATCATGGCGCGACCTCCACCGCGAGGATTGTCGTGCCTTTGGGCGCGGGCGGCGTGAAGAGCAGCGCATCCGATTCTGCGCGGCCGCTCATCGTGCCGCGCACGGTCGATAGGTAGCCGAGTTGAGCAAGCACAGGAAACACATAGGATGCTGCCTGCTCCATGCCGCCCGTCAATTGATGCGGGAAGACAAGCCGTGCGTGTAACGCCTGTGTCCAAAAGTCGCTCAGCACGGCGGACGAGAACGCATAAGCCGGTCCGCGATCCGGCGTCACGACGAGCCGGCGTACCCGTGCGCCAGTCTCAACCGCAGCGCGAAACGCCTCCCCGCTTGGGGTGCTGAACTTCCCGTATACGGTACGTATCACGCGGCCGAGGTCGCGCCAGAACTGCTCGAACGGCGGCCGAAAATGCGTATGAGTGACGCGCTGTTCGATCTGGCGGACTCCGCGCCGCATGTCCGTCGGATGGTTGTGATGGACGTACACCGGAATGGGCAGCGGGTCGAGATAGGTGTCAAGCAAAGGGCGCACACCCTCGTCCCAGTTCAGTTCTGCGCTGGCGAAACGTGGTAACGCGAGTGACGGAATAGCGAGATCGGGCCAGCGGTCGGCCAGCTTCTGAAGTCCTGCCTCGAGCATGTCCGCATCAGCAGCAGAGCGCCAATGCCGCCGGATCGGCAGCGCGAGGATGTCGACGCCATCGCCACGCAGGTACAGCAGCGATCCCGGCTTCATGTCCCCGACTTCGCAGGCAAGGCGATACTGCGCCAGCGCAGAGGGGAAAAACCGCTTGAAGTCAGCGGCCACCTCAGTGCTGGCCGCCCCTGCCGTGCTGACTGGCATGATCCAGACATCGGCCGGGCTTAGAAACAGGTCGGCGTGCAGGTCAATAAGCATCGTCACCCCCTGTTGAGTATCTTAAAGGACGTTTCGCCGGTACACAACAAACAAGGGCAGGCACCTCACAGTGCCTGCCCTTGTCATTGGGGTTATCTGACGGGACGCGCAGGTTTACCCGGCGACCTCGGTCGTATCATCTGATGCCGGGAAGCCGAGGCCGGTCGAGAGGTTGAACGTGCGCGCGACCTCTGCGGCATCGGTCACCGCAGCGACGGTCGGTTCGGTCGTCAGAAGGTCGACGTCGAAGTTCTGCACGCGCACCGTAGCGACGCGCAGCGTGTCGTCGGCGTCGTTAAGCAGAACGGTGACGGCGCTCTGTGGTTCGCCCTCGAGCGTACGATACGCGTATGAGACGGCGAAGCCGCTGCCGCCATTACGCTCGACGGCCTCAACCGTGCGGATTTCGGCATCTGGGCGCAGCGCCGCGACAAATTCGCGGGCGGCATCCTCGTCGGCAATCACCGTACCGGCGACGCTCTCGATGCGCAGCACGCCCTGTCCCGAACCTTCGATCGTGACCGGCTCGCCGGGGCCGCCATCGCGCAGAATCCAGTTGTTCGGATACCGGATAACCACGTTGTCTTCTGCACTGTAGTAGCCGTTCCACTGGATCGGCGTACCCTCATAGAGTTCGACCGGAGCAATCGAGCCCTCGGCCTTGGCCAACAGATCGAGCAGCAGCGCACGCGCATTGCTCGGCGTGACCACGCGCGTAACGTAGATCTGGCCGTCGCCGGTCAGTCTTGCGACGTGGCGGGCGAGATACGGCTGGGAGCGCAGCGTAAGTTCGAAGTCGATCACCACGGCATTCCGCTCAGTGTCGAGCGTGCGATCGACCTCCGCCCAACTGTTGTACCGGCTCCAGCCACGCTGAAGCGTGTTCTGGTCGTAGCGCGCGCTCAAGTCCTGCAGGTTAGCAGGCGGCTCGGCCGGGTATTCGACGTACGTCTCGATGATGCTGAGGGCTTCGTTGTTCTCGAAGTTAACCTGAACTTGCGTCCCGTTGTTCGACGGACGCGCAGGCTCCCATCCATCCGGGTAGTTCACGAGAAACAACGCAGACGGATGCAGGTACACGTTGTCAAAGGTAATGGCCGACAAATCCGCCGGTGGCGGTGGGAGGGTCGGCTGAGGTGTTGCTGTCGGCTCAATGACCTGCTGTGGGGCCGTCTGCGGGGCAAGTGCCGGCAGAATCGCGGTCAGCCCCATCAGGCCCGCCATAACGATCGCAAAGATTGCGTAAGTGCGCTGTCTGCGCCGAGTATCCATCGAACGTGGCTCCGGTTTTGCGTGGAAGGTCTGTCGGTATCCAAACGCGGGCCATGATAGCGGACTTTTCCTCGCGTGTTAAGGTTGTCATCCGGTCTGGCGCATATCCAGTGAAGGGCTACAATGCAGCGACACGACAATGTCGATCGGGTGCGATGAAGACTCTCACGACGCGTATTGGGCTGGCTGCCGCCGCGCTGGCGATGGCCGGGTGTGCTGCCTTTGCCGGCGAAGATACGGCTGCGACGCTATCGGCGCGCAACGTGGCGGCGGCCGCCGAACTGACAACTCTAGGCGACATGATGACCGCCGAAGCAAGCGGGATGGTCGAGAGCGTATCCGCGCTCGCCACCGAATCTGCGGCGGGCGCCGGGATCAATGTGCAGTTGGTCGCCACGCTCATGCTGATCGTGACCCCGACGCCGGAATTGGAGGGCAGTACGTTCGACCCGTCGGCGATCACCGGGCCGATCGAAGTCGGGCAGCGCCTGTACGTCTCGACCGGGGCAACGACCATCGTAGACTCTGCGACCGGATGCGTGCTTGAACCGCGGGCGCGCTTTGGCCCCGGTGAGCCACGCCTGTACGGCACATGGATTGCCTATAATCTGCGCGCAGGGACGGTATTTCGCACGCAGTGGTATCGCGATGACGAACTCGTGTTTACCGATGCATGGACAGCCCCCCGCGATCAGGAACAAATCTGCATCTGGTTCTACGTCACGCCACAGGATGTCGAATTCCTACCGGGCCGGTGGCAAGTCCGTCTATTCGCTGATGAAGTCAACGCAGCAACGCCGATCGAGTTCCTCATCGAAGGCGATATGATGGAGGGTTAGCGCGCCGGCGGTCGCTGTGCTACGATCTTGGCGCGCGTGTCGTTAAGGAACGTTCAGTGAGACTCCGCTGGTTGCTCGTGGCCTGTCTCGTAGTGCTCGCCGCCGTGGCGATGCTTCTGCCGCTCAGCGCCCAAACCCCGCCACCGATCACCCCACTGCCTCAGTCGAGTATTCTGCTGGTGCAGGACGCTTTCGTGCGCGGGGGTCCCGGCGAGTTCTACATCCCCGTCGGGCAGGTCGTGCCCGGCGCCGTGTTAATTCCCGTCAGCCGCAACGAAGACGCGACGTGGGTGCTGCTGCGGTACAACCGCGGCTTTGGGTGGATTCGCCGCGATCTCGTACTGTGGGCTGTCGATGTGGACGAGCTGCCGGTGATCGGGCCCAACGTCACTCCAACAATCGAACCGGGGCCGGCCACAGCGACCTTGTTCTTCCCGACCAACACGCCGGAAGGCGATTACGTCCGCGTATCGGCCGTGAGCGCTTACCTGCGCGCCGGTCCGGGCATTACCTACTTGCGCTTGGGCCAGTTGTATCCGGGTGAACCACTCGAGCCCGTCGGTCGCAACGAGAACTCCACGTGGGTCATGATCCGCGACAGCGAAGGTTTCGCGTGGATTCGCGCCGATCTTGCGTACTGGACGAGCGATCTCGAAGCGCTGCCTGTCCTGAATGAGAACCGACTCACCCCGACGCTGACGTTCACGCCGTCGAATACGACGACGTCTACCCATACCCCAACCGATACTCCGACTCCGACGCCGACGTTTACCGCGTCGAACACCGCGACGGCAACCCCGTCACCGACCAACTCGCCCACCCAGACGTTCACACCGACAGCGACGGATACTGCGACGGCCACGCCAACATCGACACCAACCGACACGGCAACCGCGACCGAGTCGCCTTCCGCAACGGCGACGATCACTCCGTCCGCGACGGCGACCGAGACGTCAACCGCGACTGCCACCGACTCGCCGACCATTACGCCATCCGCCACTGACACGGCGACGTCAACGGCGACCGACACACCCACTGAGACCCCCTCAGCGACGCCGACGGTGACCAACACGGCGACCACCACACCCGATCAGACGGGCACCGCGGCTGCCGTGTTCCAGTCTGCGCTGCTGCAAACAGCATCGGCCGAGCCCACGTCGACGCTGACGTCGACCGTAACCGACACGCCTACAGAAACTCCATCGCTAACGGCCACCGCATCGCCGAGCGATACCGCGACGGCCACTGCGACACAGTCGCCCACCGAAACCGCAACAGCCACATTCACCCCGACATCTGAGCCGACGAATACCCCAACCGAGACAGCCACCGAGCAGGCATCGGCAACGCCAACGGAAATGGCAACTGATACGCCGCTTCCAACGGCGACTGTGGATGTCTCACAGACGGCTGAACGCGCCCTTTCGGTAGGACAAACCGAAACGTCTGCGGCAAATGAGGCGGCCACGCCTGCGCTATCGGAGACGCCGGTCCCGTCGAGCACACCCTCACCAGCGCCGCCCACGGCAACCGATACACCGACCGATATCCCGCCTTCGCCTACGGCGACGCTGACGGAACCTCCGGCAGCGACAGACACGCCAACAGACGTTCCGGCCACGGCGACTGAGACGCCAACTGAGCCTCCCGTTGCGACTGCGACCGAGGACGTGACGTTAGCAGCGCCATCGGAGACGCCAGCCCAGACTGAAATCGCGGCGGTGATCACCGTTACGCCGCCCCCTGTTGGTCCGACTCCCGTGCCATCTCAATCGTCGCCGTCGGGTGACGACAGCGGCGGTATTCGGCCAGAGCTTGTGTTCGCCGGGCTTGGCCTGCTGTTGATCGTCGGCTACGTGTGGCTTTACTTGCGCGGGGCTGCTGCCGCAGGCCGCTACGCCGCCGGTTTCGTTGTCGACACGTGCCCGGTGTGTGGAGAGGGCAAACTGCACATCGAGGCGCGCAGCGAGCGCTCGATGGGCATTCCGACCACGAAGCACGTCGTGCGCTGCGACAACTGCCGTTCGGTCTTGCGTGAAGTCGGGCGCGACCGCTGGCGCTATGCAGTAGACCGCACCGCCAACCCGCGCATGTACGATCGCCTCAACAACCGCGAACTGGGCGAAGCCACGATCAGGCGCCTAGCCGAACGAGGGCTCGATGACCTGCCGCCCGGAAGCGAGCCGCCCCGGATCGAGGATGAGCCCGGATAGCCCAATGCCGATGATCGAATGCGTCCCGAACTTCAGCGAGGGGCGGCGCAAAGAGATTGTCTCGGCGATTGTCGACGCCATGCGTGTCCCCGGTGCCAGCATCATCGACGTATCCAGCGACGCCGATCACAATCGCTCCGTAGTGACTCTCGTCGGCGGCCTCGACGCCGTTGCCGAGGCGGCATTTCGCGGCGTCAAGGAAGCGGCGGCTCTGATCGATATGCGCCGACAGTCGGGCGTGCATCCACGCATCGGCGCGGCCGACGTCGTGCCGCTGATTCCGCTGCGTGACGTCTCGCTCGCGGAGTGCGCCACCGCCGCCCGAACGTTGGGTGCACGCGTCGGCGCCGAACTTGGGCTGCCGGTGTTTCTCTACGACGCGGCAGCGCTCCGGCCCGATCGGGTCACACTGCCGCAGGTGCGCCGCGACCCGTACGAGGCGCTCGTCGAGACGATCGCTTCCGACCCGAGTCGCACACCGGACTACGGTCCAGCCGTGCTTGGAACGGCGGGCGCCGTTGCGGTCGGCGCGCGCGGACCGTTGATCGCCTTCAACGCGTATCTGGATACGGGCGATGTGTCGGTCGCGCAGGAAATCGCGCGTGAGATTCGCGAGTCCGGGGGCGGTATGCCAAGCGTACGGGCGCTGGGACTGCTCGTTAACGGCACCGCGCAGGTCTCGATGAACCTGATCGACTTCCGCGTAACCGGCATGCTAACTGCATTGGACGCCGTGCGCCAAGCTGCTGCGGCGCGCGGCCATCGAGTTGAACGCACGGAGTTGATCGGACTCGCGCCACTGCGCGCCCTAGTCGATGCGGCCCTGTCCGCCTTACAATTGCCGGCGGCCGCGGCCGATCTCATCCTTGAGGCGCGCATCGGCCGAACAACCGGAGACTATCGTCCTGTTCCCTTCGAGTAATTGATGCGTCGTCTCATATTCTGCGTCTGCGTGCTGATTCTGGCCGGGTGCCGGCCTGAGCAGGCCGCGACGGCGGTGCGTGTCACCGTCCCCCCTACCGTGCAAGGTGTCGCGCTCGCGACACCGATCCCCACCACCAGCGTTCCGCCGACGCTCACCTATACCCCGACACCAACACGTACGGCGACCCACACGGCAACCGCGACCGCGACGGCATCACTAACGCCGGTTCCGACGGATACGCTGACTCCGTCGCTCACGCCGACGCTGGCCCCAGTGGATATGTTCGCGTTTCAGCGGCCGTTCACACGCGAGCAAGTCGACTACGTCGACCGCACATATCCATACGGCATGGGCGAATTGCGCGGCTTGCCCATCCATCATGGCGTGGACATCCAGAACCCGCGCGGCACGCCGATTCTGGCGGTCGCAGACGGCACGGTGTATTACGCCGGCGACGACCGGACGCGACTGTTTGG